>DATCFI010000093.1:0-23990 GCA_036509585.1 Hanamia sp.
ATCACTCTGAAACTTTTTTGTAAATTCTATTAAACTCATTCCTGTAAACATGGCTAATAATTTTAGCTCAAATATACTAATATTATTAGCTTAAAACAAATACTATTCAATTCATCACGACCTATCTGCTTTATTCTATATATTTATTACAAATGGCAGGTTCAAAATTACATCAGGATAATCTTAAAAGAGATTTGAATGATAATCTGTTATTTTTGCAGCCAATTTTTAAAAAATAAATATAGCATTAAAAAAATAAAGTAACTACGATGGAAAGCGTTAAAATAGCAATTTTATTTGGTGACAATCCGCGTATAAAAGATAATGATTTAATGTACTTCGTTTAATAAAAAAAATTGAATTATCTTTTATGATTCCGGTTGTTACTGAGTCGTATTTTAAAATAAATCTTCTTCATGAGTCTTAATTATTTTAGTGCATAATGAACAGAATAATCAGTACTGTTGTTTTAAACTGGCTGAAATTAAAAAAGATATTCCGGTTTACACCACACGACACAACTAATGCAGAAGGTAAATCGCATGAACGGTACAGGCGCATTTTATTAACCGGGGGCAGTACTGCAATTGTAAAAGTATTTTCTGCCGTTATTAACTTAATCACTGTACCGCTAACCGTTAATTACCTTGGCGCCGAACGCTATGGACTATGGATGGCAATTTCTTCAGTTTTGGCGCTTATGAGTTTTGCTGATTTAGGATTAGGAAATGGCCTTTTGAATGCTGTCTCAAAAGCGAATGGCCGTAACAATATCGAAGAGGCTCAAACTGCTGTGTCTAGCACATTTTTTATTTTACTGGGTATATCATTAATATTATTACTTCTTTTTATTGCTGTTTTCCCTTTCATTTCATGGAAGAGTGTTTTCAATGTGAAATCTGCATTAGCAATTAAAGAATCAGGTCCTACAATGATGGCTTTGGTAGTTATTTTATTAATAAATATGCCTTTAGGAATAGTTGAACGAATACAATCAGGCTACCAGGAAGGTTATAGATTTCAACTATGGTTAATTCTAGGGTCAATATTAAGTTTAGCAGGGCTTCTTATTTGTATTTTTTTTAAAGGCGGGTTGACATGGTTAGTAATTGCTTATTCAGGTGGACAATTAATTGCAACCCTATTAAATGGGGTTTATTTATTAAGTTTCAGGAGACGTTATTTAAAACCAAAATTTAATTATTTTAAGTGGGATACTGGGAAATTGCTAATTAAATCGGGGTTCACTTTTTTATTACTCGGGTTATTTACTTTATTTGCTAATGCTTCAGATGATATCATTATAGCTCATACATTAAGTCCCTCATCAGTAGCAGGATATGAGATAGTAAAAAAACTATTTTTCTTTTCAATGTTTACACAGTACATTATCCAGCCTTTATGGCCTGCATTTAGTGAAGCTCTTATAAGCGGAGATCTGAACTGGGCAAGAAAGACTATGCAAAAAGCTTTAAAATTAAGCATTGTTAGCGGGGCCATTATTACACTCCCATTTTTACTATTCGGGAAACAGATAGTTACGATTTGGGTTGGTAAAGAATTTATTCCGAGCTGGTCATTATTATTTGGTTTTTATTTTTATGTAATACTCAATAATTATATCGGTGTAATGTCAACACTTTTAAATTCGAGTAAATTAGTGAGAAGGCTTATCGTTCCTATGGCATTAACCGCAATAGTATGCATTGCATTAAAATTTATTCTTTCATTAAGCATTGGAATAAGTGGGATAATTTGGGCATCAGTGATTGGATGGAGTATATTTTTTGCGATTCCTTCCTATTCTTTATCTAAATCCATTTTTCGATGAGATAAAATAAATGCGTTATTAAAAAAACAGAACGAAACATTCAAATTTAAAAACAAACGTTCATATTAAATCGTAACCGGGATACCGCCAACCGCCTTGATGAAATTTTTTGACAACAAACTTTGTTTAATACTATGATTAATGTACTTAAAAGAACTATCGGCCATTTTCCATTTTTAAAAAAATTACTACTGCCTTTTTACTTGGCATCGGGCAGTATGGTTTATTGGATATATAAAAGTTTCAATCTTAGTTTTTCCTATTCATTGGCCGATAAAAGTCGTGTTGAATTTTTTCCCAACGGTCAAGTTGCAAAGGGGATTTTTTTAGGAGGATTTGAAAAGAAAGAACTGGAAATATTTCAACTTTTCTTAAAGCCTGGTTCTGTGTTGATTGATGCCGGCGCCAATATTGGTTTGTATTCCATTATAGGAAGCAGACTGGTTGGCACATCAGGCAAAGTTTACTCCTTCGAACCGTCAAAAGAAAATTTCAATCTATTTTTGAAAAATATTGAATTAAATAAATCGGACAACATTCTTTCGATTAACAAGGGGCTGGGTGATAAAGCAGGAGAGTCACTGGTGTTGTTGCAGAATCATAAAACCGGTGATGCAGAGAAATATATTTTAACAGGAGAAAACAATAGTACCGCTACCGGCAGTGAATTGAATAAAGAGGATTTAAGTGAAACAATTATACTTGACTCGTTAGATAATTTTCAATTACAACATGATATAAAAAAAGTTGATTTTCTTAAAATAGATGTGGAAGGTTACGAATATTATTTGCTAAAGGGAGCTGAAAATTTATTAAAAAACAATCCCGATATAGTAATACTTTTTGAATGTGCCGATCATTTAGCAAAAAGAGCCTGTTCAAGTCAAAGTGAAGTATTTACTTTTCTGAATAATTTGGGTATAGAAATAATTTACTGGAATGAACAGGAGAAAAAATGGAACGTGGAACTTGGTACGGGAATTAACACTGGTCAGCTATTAGGCGGAAGAGATATAAGTAGCAAGTTAAATAAATTAATCTTCAACGAATCAAATAATTCATCAACTTTAAATAATTCAAGTTTCGCTACATCTACCAGAACTTGACAATTTTTGCATCTTTGCATAGTTAGTTTTACTATACCGTTTTCCAAATGTGACTAGCAAAAATTTATTAAATCAATGCCTTATGCTACTAAAAAGTATTTACAGAAAATTAGGGAAGAAATATTTTGATATTCGGTTCAAAAAGGCAAAAAAAAATAACCGAAAATATAACAGGGAGCTACAGGTCTCTGAGATAAAAAAGCTATTTCCTTCCTTGAAGGATCAGCATTTGTATTTCCATCATTATTTTTGGAACCTTGCACCCACTTGGCTCAAAGATCATCGTGCCTATTTCTCAAAAGAAAAACGTGCTTTTGGAGAAGACGCCTTTCACGCAATGTGGTACCATATTTTTAAAAAGTTTAAACCCAAAAAAGCCCTTGAAATTGGTGTTTATAGAGGATCAACACTTTCGCTTTTTTCATTACTTTCTCAAAAATTTCAATTACAAACTGAGGTGCATGGCATAAGCCCTTTTACATCTGCCGGGGATGCAGTTAGCAAATACTTAGACAATCTTGATTATTACACTGATGTAAAAAACAACTTCGATTACTTTAATTTGCCTTCCCCTTTTTTGCATAAAGGATTTTCAACCGAAAAAGCAATGTTAGAAATAATCCAGTCTCAGCAATGGGATTTGATTTATATTGATGGTAATCATGATTACGAAGTGGCCAAACAAGATTTCAATCTCTGTTCACAATATATAAGAAAGGGTGGACTAATTGTTTTAGATGACTCTTCCCTATACACTGATTTCAAACCGCCATTTTATTCTACAGCAGGCCACCCTGGCCCATCAAAAGTTGCATCTGAAATTGATCCTAATACTTTCGAAGAAATTCTTTCTGTAGGCCATAACAGGGTCTTTAAAAAAATATAGCATGAAAGTAAAATATCTTCCTCACCAGCCACATTGTTTTGCTTTTGGTGGCTTTGATCTCCAAATGATAAATACTTTGGATGCTGTAATTAAAGAAGGGGTCGACGCGAGTAAACTGGATATTTGGAGCAGAGATAATAATTTTGATATTATCCATTTATGGGGAGTAGGTCCGCATAATTATCTGGTAATTGATTTTGCGAAAAAATCAAGAAAAATGATTGTGGCAACAGTAATATCATCATACCACGATACACTTAGATCAAAATTGGGCTATTATTATAGATTTTTTCAGGTAAAGCAATTAATTCAGTATTATAAAAAAATAGATAAGATTGTTGTTTTAAATAATGAACAATTAAGTGTACTAACTAAATATTACAAGGTTTCTCCTTCAAAAATAGAGATAATACCCAATATAATAGAGAATGAATATTTTAAAATCCCTATTTTTAATTTTTTTGAAAAGTATGGTGTAAGTAATTATGTTCTATGTACTGGTAATATTTCATCAAGAAAGAACCAGCATAACCTGGCACTTGCCTGCATTAATTTAAATCTAAACCTGGTACTTATTGGAAATGTTCTGGATGGTGAAACACTTTATGGAGAAAAGTTAGAAACACTCGTAACAAAGAATAGGAATATAGTATGGATTAGAGAATTACCAAGTGGTTCGGAGGAACTTGTATCGGCCTATTATAATTGTAAAGTCTATGCACTACCCAGTAAAAGTGAAACACAGCCGATAAGTGCGCTCGAAGCTGTGGCGATGCACAAGCCATTAATTTTAATGGATAGAAAATATGCTCATCAAAGTTTTTACAAAGGCACAACTCTATGTAAATCGCCATCTGTAAAGGATATAGAGCAAGCGCTTAGAGAAGTCCTTAATAACAGCAAAATCCCTGAAGAAAATAAAGAGATTTTAAATTGTAAGCAAGAAAAAGTAGGTAATATGTACAAAGCTTGCTACTCAAAATTATTGAAACAGTCCTGGT
Source organism: Hanamia sp. (assembly GCA_036509585.1). Taxonomy (GTDB): domain Bacteria; phylum Bacteroidota; class Bacteroidia; order Chitinophagales; family Chitinophagaceae; genus Ginsengibacter. The sequence continues at coordinate 4,825 of DATCFI010000093.1, forward strand.
AAAATACCCAATCTTATTCTATTTTATTAAAGTTTCAATTTGTTATTATACCTGGATATATTTATGGTTATATAACCTATAAAGATTAATAGAAAGATAAAAGTGGCAATTACAGAAAAAATGATAGCTGTTATCAATTTACTTTCCTTAACTTTTTTCATAGGATAATCTGCTTCATCTATTATCTGCATAAGGGGTATGCTTTTCAGATATTGAAAGCGGGCCATTTCAAGATTTTTAAACATTTCTGCATAAGCAGCGCCATATACCTGTGTATTAGTTTGTTCCTTCAGGAGAGGTACCATTGCACCGGCAAAAGCTGTATTTAAGTTAGCATCCTGTATGGATGCTTTGCTGGTGATTGCCGCATCTAATTTACCTTTCATATCTGGAACTCTTTTTTCTAAAATCTCTAAAGTTTCTTTTGCCTTTTTACTTCTTATATCAGTGTAAAAACGATTCGTTTTATCAATTAATTTATCTGTAAAAATTTTGGAGAATTGTTCGTTATGGCTGCTAACAGTTAATTCATAAATGTTAAGCTTTTTATCCGGTCTCCTTGCACTAATTAAATCTCTTTTAAATTTCAAATAAGTATTATAAAGAACACTATCCTTTGTATATGAAAAGGAGGTTTTCAATTCATTCGGATAAAAATATATAGCATTCGTTTTGCTATTCTTTCCTTGTGATAGCTCATTTTCCAGATAAAACTCAATTAAGGTCATCGGTTTATTATTGAAAGTATCTACAGAAAGCAATACATCTTCAATTATTCTTCTGCTTAGCATTATTTCGATAATATTGTCTCCTGTAAAAACATCCTGAGCCCCGCCGAGAGATATTCCAAACTGGCTTGCAAGTCCCGTAGCCGCAGACATTCCTCCTTCAGATCCACCTTCGTCCAATGCAAATGAAAGATAGCTATCATAAACAGGCTTTTGTTTGGCAGCGTAAACATAGCCGGCGATTGCTGCCAATAGCCCAACTATTAAAAAAAGCCACCATTTTTTAATGGCCTGAAGAAAAATCCGAATGATGATATCGCTTTCGGAATTTTCGTCAATGGTGTTTTTTTCTAATGTCATTTTCTTAAAAAATTAATAGAACTTTGGGGGGATTAGAGTTTAAATACGCCGGCCAATATTCCTAAAGCCGATACTATCAGAGCCATTTCTCCTATTCCCAATTTTTGTCGATTATTTCTTACCTTCTGAGGAATAAATATCTCTGAACGTGGTGTTACAGCTGGGTAGGATTTAAACCACAAAAAGTGTTTAACAGATGCTGCCTTCCCATCAGGATAAATAACCAGTGAACCCGTTTTTCTTGCATAAGGTGTAAAATTTCCTGCCTGCTGAACATAGTATTTCAAATTCCTTCCTGATTTAAAAGGTATAATGGTAGGATTATATACTTCACCGGATATTTTTACCAGGTTAGAACTCCTGCTAATAGTAAGGATATCCCCATCTTCAAGAATTAGGTTTTCTGAATTATTAGGATTTGATAATGCGGTATTAAGGTCCACACTTATCAAATCATACGTTTTATATATTTCATCTTTTAAACGTGGATGAACAGAAAGACTGTCTGGGCTTATATTTAATATTCGTTGAAAAAGTTTTTCCCTTTCAACAGTTGAGAGATCGGATTTTACAAGCCGGCGTATGGTAATAGAACTGCTGTCGGCAGATGCCTTAAACCCACCAACTCTGCCAAGCACATCACTGATCTTGTCACCACTTTTTTGTAACCCATACCTTCCGGGACTTTTTACCTCTCCCAATACCAAGACGGTTCTCTGTGGGCTATAGCCGGGTAATGATTTGACAATTACTATGTCATAAGGCTCTAATAAAACATCTTCCGGCCGCTCACTGCTATTAGCAAGGTTCACATTAAATATCCTGCTTTCATTATGATTGGCAATGGCCACATTCGCGTTTCTTATTCGCCTTGTTATTTCTATATTAGAAGAATCTCCAAACTCAGCAATCCCTCCTACCGAAAGTAATAAATCGCGAAGCGATAAATTCTCACGCCATTGTATTTGCCCCGATTTTCTTACGTTTCCTTCAACAGAGACGTAAGAAGAATCTGTAAATTCAAAAATAGAATGGACTGCAACAGAATCATCTTTGATTAGCTTAAGATCACTATTGTTTCCTTCAGAAGAATCAATGTCTGCTGATACCATCGTTGGCATTCTATTTTGAAAATATCGAAAAATGGATATTCTTTTGGTATAGGCATCGCGGGTAAAACCTCCGGCCTTTTCGATTAGGGCTTTCAGGGTAAGGCCCGGAAGCAATTCGTAAGGGCCTGGTCTTAAAACAGACCCTGAGATAACAATACGGTTTCCATATTCTTCCTGTAATTTCCCTACGATATATTTATCGCTGCCATTAGTTTTAAAGGTGCCAAATTGATTTGCATCCAAATCAATAATTTTCTTCTCTGTATTGGTTATTCGCTCCACCGTAACTGTACCCCGATAAGCATTGTCAGTAAATCCACCACAATATTTGAGAAGATCAGAAAATGTTTCATTATCCAGCATTTCAAATTTTCCTTCCCTTTTTACATTTCCCGAAATGCTAACACGATTTTTGTAATAAGGAATCCTTACAACATCGCCTTCCTGCAAAATGATATTATCTTTTTGGTTCCCGGCGACCAGAAAATCATAGAGGTCAGCAGTTATTATCTTCTTATTTCCGCGGATTATTTCTATATCGCGATAGCTCCCCATTGTTGTGGGGCCGCCACATAGGTAAAGACAATTAAATAAAGTAGTCAATGAAGAAACCGTAAAAGTTCCTGGTTTTTTTGCCTGTCCAATCACCGTTACACGAATACTCCTGATTTTACCAAGCGATACCTGCACTTTAGTTTTCCCCGAGCTAATCGCCTTGTAAATTGTGGACGCCAGTTTTGATTTTATTTTTTCAGTTGCCTGTTCGATACTAAGCCCACTCACATTGATAGGTCCCACATTAGTGATGAAAATCTCTCCTTCTTCGTTTATCTTAAGATTATATTGTTTCTCGCTATAACCGTAAATGGAGATTGCTAGTTCATCACCAGGGCCCAACACATATCCGGCAGGCGCCGGTATGCGAAGGTTTGGTTCGAATACTAAACTGTTTGTAGTAAAAAGTTCAGACCCAAAAATGGTAGAATCATTTTTAAATTTTTGTAACGGCAAATTTTGTCCACTCGTATCGTAAGGGTGTGGGACTTCATCTCCGATTGCTTCTGAACCAGTTTTTTGTGCATTACTATTTGGCGGTACAAGAACCTGAAGCCTTTGTCTCAATTTCTTAATTTCAGAATCAGGTAAACCCTTGTCTGCTGCCATTTTGTACAATTGGGTTTCTGAAATCCCTGATTCTGTAGCCCTGTTATAGAACGACATCAATTGCTCATCGCTATAATTATCTATTTTAGTATTGCTTAGATCTTTAACATCGAATAAATTATTTTGAGCTTGCAATTGGGTACAACAAAAGACCGTTGCAAACAAAACGAATAAAACTGTTTTGACTATTTTCATTAATTTAATCAATTTAAATTTCCTGGCAATTACAAGTAGTGTAGCAAAGTAAAAATTGTTTGCGAAGTTAATTATATTTTTACTTATCCCCCCTCTGAAAAGGTTCTCTTTCCGTATTCATTGTTAATCATCTTACAACTAAATAAAAAGTAATTTGATTCAACCATTTGGTCTTAAGGGCGATCACGTTTTCGAGATTTTTTCTATTCGTTCTTACTGATGATCAGCAAAAAATATAATCCGCAAAGCCAAAACAAACAAGATTATACTTTATAATTTCTTATCGCATGTACTAATTCTATGGACTTCCTGGTTTCCATTAAAGGAAATCCATTACCCGCTAAAATCTGCTCATAAGATTTTGTGTGAAGCTCTGTAAATCCGTCGCTAAATTCAAAAGATTCGCCGTCTATATTTAAAGCGCGATAGGTACGTTTACCCATTGCTTTGGCCACTTCAGGCAATTGATTGGCATCAATACTTAATTTCCAATTTACTTTTGCTTTTTCAAGTTCCAAAGTCCCGGAAGCTGTTGCCTTTGTGTGCTGAGTTACAATATTTTCCTTAACATCTCCAAATATCCACATTAGCATATCAAAAAAATGAACGCCAATATTGGTGGCGATTCCCCCGCTTTTTTGAATATCACCTTTCCAACTCGTATAATACCAATGCCCCCTACTGGTGATATAATCAAGTTCTACAACATGTTTTTTGTCTTTTGGCTCCGCTACGATTTTTTCTTTTAGCGATATTATAGCCGGGTGTAACCTTAATTGAAGAATGGTAAATATTTTATTGCCAGTTTCCTTTTCTATTTCTGCCAGGGCGTCTATATTCCATGGATTGAGCACAATTGGTTTTTCGCAAATAACGTTGGCTCCTATACGCAAACCGAAACGGATATGGGAATCGTGTAAATAATTGGGGCTGCATACACTTACAAAATCCGTTTTGACTCCTTTGCGTTTTTGTTTTTCAATATGCCTGTCGAAGCGCTCAAACTCAGTAAAAAAATCAGCTTCAGGGAAATAATTGTCTAATATGCCTACCGAATCATTTTTGTCTAAAGCGGCTATCAGCCTGTTCCCGGTATCTTTTATCGCCTTCATGTGGCGCGGTGCAATGTATCCCGCGGCGCCTATCAATGCAAAATTTTTCATTAATTATTTTTTACGTTTTGGTAAATCATTCGTCACAATCCAGGCAGCAAACAAACTTATTTTAGCAATTTTTATTTTCAGTTTGTGCTTGCAAAATCAAAACTACTTTACTCTTGTTACCAAATGATTTTTTAATAAATATTCCTGATTACTCTCGGGACACACTGCGGTATTTCCTGAATTGAAAATCAGCTTATGACCATATTCACTCATCCAACCCTTTTGCCTGCCAGGATTTCCAACAATTAAAGCATAAGCAGGTACCTCCTTAGTAACTACTGCCCCTGCGCCGATAAATGCAAATTCGCCAATTGTATTCCCACAAACGATCGTCGCGTTGGCGCCAATGCTTGCTCCTTTTTTAATTAACGTTTTTCTATATTGATCTTTTCGACTAACGGCGCTGCGCGGATTGATCACATTAGTCAGAACCATGCTCGGCCCAAGAAAAACGTCATCTTCACAAATAACGCCGTCGTAAATACTTACGTTATTTTGAACTCTGACATTATTTCCCAAAATTACTTTTGGTGAAACAACCACATTTTGACCAAGGTTACAGTTGTTGCCCATTACAGCGCCAGACATTACATGGCTGAAATGCCAGATTTTAGTGCCATCGCCGATGATACAGTTTTCATCAATGATGGCGGAAGGATGGGCAAAATAACTCATAGACTATTTAACTATATTTTTTAAATACTTGCCATAACCACTTTTCTCAAATTTTTTGGCAAGAATTAGCAATTGCTCTTGATCAATAAAATGCATGCGATAAGCAATTTCTTCAAGGCAACCGATTTTAAATCCCTGCCGTTTTTCTATCACTCTCACAAATTCAGAAGCATCGTGCAATGATTCAAAAGTGCCGGTATCAAGCCATGCAAATCCACGGTCCAGTACCGCTACTTTCAATTTTTTATCTTCTAAATATTTTCGATTTACATCGGTGATTTCATATTCACCTCTTGCGGAAGGCGCAATATTTTTTGCAATTTCAACTACCGAATTATCATAAAAATACAAACCCGGAACTGCATAATTTGATTTTGGCGCTTTAGGTTTTTCTTCTATGCTTATTGCAGTGTTATTAACATCAAATTCAACTACACCGTATCTTTCCGGGTCGCTTACCGGGTATGCAAAAATTACCGCGCCATCAGGATTTGCAGATTTTTGTAGCAAATGTGAGAATCCGCTGCCGTAAAAAATATTATCTCCCAAGACCAATGCAACTGCATCGTCGCCAACAAATTTTTCTCCGATTACAAAAGCCTGTGCAAGGCCGTTGGGTTTTTCTTGAACTTCATATTGAAGATGGCATCCCCATTGTTTTCCATCACCCAACAACCTTTTAAATTGCTGTTGATCTTCCGGGGTGGTAATAATAAGAACTTCTCTAATACCAGCAAGCATCAAAGTAGAAAGCGGATAATAGATCATCGGCTTGTCGTAAATCGGCATTAACTGTTTACTGATGCCCATGGTGATGGGATACAACCTTGTGCCAGAGCCGCCTGCGAGAATGATTCCTTTCATGGGTTACCTTTTTTCGTATTGTTGTTCATAATAATTCTTGTAATTCCCACTTGTTACTTCATTCAGCCAACCTTCATTATCAAGATACCAGTCAATTGTTTTTGACAAACCTTCTTCAAACTGAAGGGATGGTTTCCAGCCTAATTCATCTTTTAATTTGGTTGGGTCAATGGCATAACGTAAATCGTGCCCCGCCCGATCTTTGACGAAAGTGATTAACTTCTCAGAAGTTCCCTTTTCACGACCCAGTTTTTTATCCATCTGCCGGCACAGTTCTTTAATAATGTCAATATTTTTCCATTCATTATGACCACCAATATTATAGGTTTCGCCAATTTTTCCGTTATGAAAAATGGTGTCTATGGCGCGTACGTGGTCTTCCACATAAAGCCAGTCGCGCACATTTAAACCCTGGCCATAGATAGGAAGCGGCTTGCTATTGATGATATTATGAATACAGAGAGGAATTAATTTCTCGGGAAAATGATAGGGCCCATAATTGTTGGAACAATTGGAAACGATAACCGGCAAATGGTAGGTGTGATAAAATGCTCTTACAAAATGATCTGACGATGCTTTGGATGCTGAATAAGGACTGCGGGGATCATAGGCAGTTTTTTCCGTAAAAAATCCTTGTTCTCCCAAACTACCATATACTTCGTCAGTAGAAATATGGTAAAATAGTTTCCCGTTAAAATCTTTTTTCCAGGCCTCTTTGGCTACTTGCAACATTGAAACAGTTCCTAAAACATTGGTCTTTACAAAAGCCAGCGGGTCTGTGATCGATCGGTCTACGTGGCTTTCAGCAGCACAATGCAATACGCCTGTAAACTGATATTTCTCAAAAAGACTTTGGACTAAGGCCATGTCCTCAATGTCACCTTTTACAAAAGTATAATTGGGTTTGTTTTCTATGTCTTTTAAGTTTTCCAGATTACCGGCATAAGTAAGCTTATCAAGATTTACTATCGTATAATCAGGATACTTATTGACAAACAAACGAGTGAGATGTGAACCGATAAAGCCAGCGCCACCGGTTATTAAGATGTTTTTTGTCATTTTTCTATTGATGATTGTAAAAGGGAGCAAAAATATAGATAAATTTCTGCATTAGAAACTGATATCGATCCAAATGACCAGTCGGAAAAGCAAGAATCAAGCTTATTTCTTTGTTTAATATACTCTTCCCCTTTTCACTTGTAGCAATCGTAGTAAATTAACTTTTACAGTGACTTTCTATTTTTATAAATCTTTAAGCATACTTCGCATTGTTCTAAGTTCTCCTAAACCAATAAGCCAATTAACCGGCTAACCAATGAACTAACATTCCAATTAAACCATTTCCGATTTACCTTTGCGCCCTATGCATTATGCTTCAATAGAGAATTTGACGAAGTCGTTTGGAATAAGGACTCTTTTTAAAAACATCAGTTTCCATATAGAAGAAGGCGATAAAATCGCTTTTGTTGCCAGGAATGGTAGTGGCAAATCAACCCTTTTAAAAATAATAGCTGGCCAGGAAACATCCGATTCGGGAACTGTCTGGGTTCACAAAGATGTAAAAGTGATCATGCTGCAGCAGGACACGGCTTTTGAAAATGACCGAACTATTTGGGATAATATCTTAAATCTTGACAATCCGGTGGTGCGATTGGTACAAGAATATGAAATGCTTTTGGAAGAAGAAAAACATGATGAGGACAGGATAAGCGAATTAATAACTGAATTGACGGAAGCCAATGCCTGGACTTTCGAGAGCGACCTGAAACAGATTCTTGGGAAATTAAATTTGCATCACCTCAATGAGCCGGTAAAGAATTTAAGCGGCGGCCAACGAAAAAGAGTAGCGTTAGCTCAGGCTTTGATCGAGTCGCAAATGCATGAAGGAAAATGCTTACTCATCCTGGATGAGCCTACGAACCACCTGGATGTGGAAATGATAGAATGGCTCGAAAACTTTTTAAGCAGTAATAAAAGCACACTGTTATTGGTTACGCACGATCGTTATTTTCTTGACGCGGTTTGCAATGAAATTGTGGAACTGGATGAGGAAAAGATATTTGTTTACAAAGGCGACTATGATTATTTTTTAGAACAAAAATCACTTCGGCAAGAAATACAACAGAGCGAGTTATCAAAAGATAAAAATATTTTCAGAAAAGAACTGGAATGGATGCGAAAGCAGCCAAAGGCCAGAACGACGAAATCAAGAAGCCGGCAGGATGCGTTTGTGGAAGTGGAGGAAAGGGTAAGTCAGAAAAAAGAAGTAGCTGAAGTTTCGCTACAAGTAAAAATGACGCGCATGGGGGGCAAAGTCTTGGAAATGAAAAAAGTATATAAGGCCTATGATGATAAAGTGATCATGAAGGGATTCGATTATACTTTTAAAAAAGGGGAAAGAGTAGGCATCGTTGGTAAAAATGGAACCGGGAAATCTACTTTCTTGAAAGTGGCGCTGGACCTGGTTCCGCCAGACAGCGGAAAAATAAACCATGGTGACACGATTGTTTTTGGAAATTTTTCACAGGAAGGATTACAATACAAAGAAGATAAAAGAGCTATAGAATATGTAAAGGATTTCGCAGAATTTTTCCCTTTGGCAGACGGAAGCAAGATTAGTGCTTCTCAATTCATGGAGAAATTTGGGTTTACAGCACAACAACAATTTACACCATTAAGTAAACTAAGTGGTGGCGAAAAAAGACGATTGCATCTTCTGAGCATTCTTTTCAAGAACCCTAATTTTTTAGTTTTAGACGAACCTACCAATGATCTGGATTTACAGACCTTGAGAACATTGGAGGAATTTTTACTCGATTTCCCCGGATGCATTTTAATCGTAAGCCACGACAGGTATTTTATGGATCGTCTCGTAGCTCATCTTTTTGCTTTTGAAGGCGACGGAGAGATAAAAGATTTTCCTGGAAATTATTCCCAATACAGAATCTGGAAGCAACTGGAAGAAAATAAACCTGCAAAGGCAGAAAGCGGAAAGCAGAAGGCGGAAAGTGAAATGCCCAAAATTGAAAGCTCAAAGCCTAAAGTTGAAGGAAAACTTTCGTTTAAAGAAAAAACCGAATTTGAAAAATTGGAAAAAGAAATCCCCGATTTGGAAAAAGAAAAAAAATTGTTGGAAGTGAAACTGAATAATGGTACCCCTGATTTCGAAAAGTTGCAAGAGATTTCGGAAAGGATCAGTGATATTATTGTCCTTCTTGACAAAAAAGAAATACGTTGGTTGGAGTTAAGCGAGAGGATGTGATGAGTGATGAGTAGCGTGAATGATGAGTAACTAAAAATCTTTGATATTTGTTGGTTTACTGTATTTTCTAATAGCTAATAATTAAAAAATTATAACCTCACAAGTTTGTAAATGAAAAATTGGTTTGTTTCTGACAAAATTTTCAATTCATTATATCCAAAATCCATACAAGAGGTAGCCGACAAGCATTGGACACCGCTCGAAGTCGCCAAAAAAGCTGCAGCTTTTTTGGCGCTTTCCCCTGATGTTAAAGTGCTGGATATTGGCAGCGGTTCCGGAAAATTTTGTTTAACCGCAGCCCATTGCCATCCGACAACATTGTTTTATGGAGTCGAGCAAAGGGACAATCTTGTTGAGCTTTCTACTGAGTTAGCGCAGAAACTTCAGTTAGCTAATGTTTCTTTCATCCGCGATAATATCACTAATGTTGATTTTGAAAAGTTTGACCATTTCTATTTTTATAATTCCTTCTATGAAAATGTAGCTGGTACACAAAAAATAGATTCTTCCATAAAATATTCAGACGATTTGTACAACTATTATAATCGTTATTTATACAAGCAATTAAATAAGAAACCTGCCGGAACAAAACTGGTGACCTATCACAGTTTTGGAATTGAAACACCTTCCAGTTATGAAATCGTGCGTACCGATTATAATGAGTTTTTAAAATTCTGGGTTAAGGTTTGAAAACTATTCCTTTTTCCGAAATCAAATAAGGCGACAAATACTCTTTTGCCGCCTTATTTGGAAAAGCTCAATCACTATAAATATTCTATTATGCAAATGCCTTATCACCTTTTTTATAAGGTAAATCTCCATTAAAGCTTCCAGGTCTTTCTACATAGCGCATTGCTTTGGTGCATCCAATTTCTGAAGTAAAATAACCAAGCAAAGTGAGCTCCTTCATCATCTGGAAGTAATAGTCCGGGTTTTCACGTCTCTTATCAGCTAGTGGATCTTCACCGGTGAAATCCTGCTGTAACTTCATTTGCGTTATTTTATCAGGAGTCAGAGAATCGACATATTTTTTTATTTTCTTGTTATCGTCTTTCACTTTATTATCAAGGGATACTAATAAATCATGTCGCTGCTGAGGCGTACTCTCCATAAAAGTTTTCCCATTTTTATCTTTTGACGCATCATCCAGTTTTGCTAACCCCTCGTGAAATATTTTCTGGTCAGACAATTCATAACAATCATTCACCATCACGGTCATAAATTCTCCCACCTTAGCCGCCTTAGCGCCGGGTGTTTTGGTATCAGGCAAAATAATGTCTGCAATTTCATTAAGAAATAAAATATCAGCATCCGAAAAAACCATCGATACACCTGTCTTAGTTTTACATCCGGATAAAAAGGCCGTTCCCCCGATCATAGTTCCTCCCACAAGGAGTGAAATATATTGAACTGCATCTCTTCTGTTCATAATAAATAAAAAAATTTTAATTTTAAACTTCACAATTAACTTCAAAACCTTTTCGATAAGTAAGTTTTACAAATTGATTTACTTCATCAACATTGGTCACCTTCATATCATTATTATCCCATAAAAATCTCTCCTGTATGCTCTCAGATTATCAGTGTTTTCTCGTTTCCCATTCTTCTTCTTTAAATATTCAAACTCGTAATTAAATTTCTTTCAAAAAAGTCTGTTTAGTGTAAAGCAACCGAAAAAATTATTTTGAAATAAAACTGACTTTGAATCTCATTTCTTCAATTAGATATTTCTTTTCTTCAATTCTCTAACAGCATGATCTACCGCCCGCGCGGTCATTGCCATATAAGTAAGTGATGGATTTACACAATTGGACGACACCATAAATGAGCCATCTGTAACAAATACATTTGGTGCATCCCACACCTGGTTCCATTTATTCAACACGGAAGATTTAGCATCCAATCCCATACGCGCCGAACCCATTTCATGAATACCTCTGCCCATGGTGCCATCCCCATCAAACCCTTTTACATCTTTCACACCCGCTGCTTCGAGCATTTCCTTCGCATCATTTTGCATGTCTATTCTCATCTTTCTCTCATTCTCCCTCCATTCCGCATCAATAGCCAACACATTTAATCCCCATTTATCTTTTTTCGTTTTATCAAGGGTAACTTTATTTTCATGGTAGGGAAGTATTTCTCCAAACCCGCCTACACCCATTGTCCACGGCCCTGGTTCTGCCAATGCATCTTTGTATTCGCCGCCAATATTCATCTCAGCTATTTCGCGACTCCATCCCTGCCTGCTGGCACTACCCTGGTATCCAAAGCCTCTTATATAATCTCTTTTGTCTCCAAATAAATTTCGGAAGCGAGGTATATAAATTCCATTGGGCCTACGGCCATAATAATATTTATCATCATATCCGTCCACCGTTCCTGAAGCACCTACACCCAGGTGATGGTCCATGATATTATGTCCTAGTTCACCACTGCTGCTTCCCAACCCATCGGGCCAGATGTCGGTAGCAGAATTCATTAATATCCATGCGCTGTTTAGCGTGGAAGCGTTTAGAAAAACGATTTTTGCAAAATATTGATAAGTTTGATTCGATTCTGCATCGAGCACTTCTACTCCGGTTGCCTTTTTAGTATCCTTATCGTACAAAATTTTCGTAACGATTGACCATGGACGAACGGTTAAATTCCCTGTCTTCATCGCCGCCGGAAGTGTTGAAGATTGTGTACTAAAATAGCCGCCGAATGGACATCCCAGCCAGCATTTATTCCTGTATTGGCAGTTTACCCTCTCCTGTATCGGTTGCGTAATATTGGCTACGCGTCCGATTATCATACTGCGCTTATTTTCATAATGCTGTTTGATACGAATCGCCACGTCCTTTTCAACTACGTTCATTTCCATAGCTGGCATAAAATGGCTATCGGGTAATTGAGGCAAAGCTTCAACAGAACCACTAATACCTGCAAACTTCTCGGCGTAAGTGTACCAAGGTTCTATCTCTTTATAACGAATAGGCCAGTCAACGGCTATTCCATCTTTTGCATTGGCCTCAAAATCAAAATCGCTCCAACGGTAGCTCTGCCTTCCCCATAAAAGTGAACGACCGCCCTCATGATAACCTCTGAACCAATCGAAACGTTTTGTTTCCGTATAGGGGCTTTCTTTTTCATCCACCCACCAATCGAGATTCATTTCGTTTAACGGGTAATCCCTTCTCAACACAGGATAATCTTTTATCATTTCTTGTGTTCTCCCACCACGATGTGGGAACTGCCAGGGACCTTTAGTAGCATTGACGTAATCTTTTATATGCTCTATATTTTTACCTCTTTCGAGCATGATGGTTTTGAGTCCTTTTTCAGTAAGTTCTTTTGCTGCCCATCCGCCTGAAATACCTGAGCCAATTACAATTGCATCGTAGGTGTTTTGTGCCATAATTCTTAAAAGTTAATCGTTTATCAGTTGAACCACATTGATTGGCTAATTGGCTAATTATACATCACAAATCTTAATCGCTTCTCTTAATGAGTCTAATTTATCAGGATATGTCGGCATAAATTCCTGTGCAACGTATCCTTTGAAGCCAGTATCTAAAATCGCTTTTATTACTACAGGATAATACAATTCCTGAGTATTATTAATCTCATGCCTGCCGGGAATTCCGCCTGTATGGTAATGGGCTATGTATTGATAATAATCCTGTATGTTTCTAATGATATCGCCTTCCTGTATTTGGACATGATAAATGTCAAATAGTAGTTTAAAATTCTCTGAACCAACAAGTTTACACAGTTCAGCGCCCCACTCAACGCGGTTACACATATAATCCTTGTGGTCTATTTTACTGTTGAGAACTTCCATCACCATGGTAACTCCGTTTTTCTCCGCAAACGGAAGTATTTTTTCCAATGCAGTTTTGCAATTTTTCATTCCGGTTTCATCATCCAAATTTTCACGCGTGCCCGAAAAGCAAATCAAATTTTTATATCCAGCTTTAGCCATTATAGGGATTACATCTAAATATTCTTCTATCAGCTTTTCATGGTAAATCGGGTTATCCAGTCCTTTATATAAATTATTATCGCCTGCGGTGTAGCACATCGAACTGTAAATACCGTGCTTCTGTAAAGTAGGCCAGTCCTTTGGCCCAACTAAATCAATAGCATTGAAGCCGATTTCCTTTACCGCTTTACATAAATCATCCAATGAAAGATAATTAAATGTCCACCTTGAAACTGAGTGATTAATATTTCCTTTCAAATTTGTTTTTTTTCCGGATGTAGGTTGTGCTTGATTAAAAGTTGTCAGTGCAGAAGCTGGCGTTATTGCAAGTGCCGAAGCTCCCAACGCAAGATTTTTAATGACTGCTCTCCTCGTTTGTTTGTTTTCCATAGTATTAAATATTCACAGTTTGAGTAAAATTTTTTTTATTTTTATCATGGAATGAAAAGCCGAATAATAAGAATACAACAGATGAAATACAGGAAGTAATAACCCAAATCATCTTCCAGTTAGATACCACTTTTGCAACGTTATCTACAACAATTGTAGTGGTAGTATAAGCATCTTTTATCAGACCCGCCGCTCAAATGAGATAACAATAATCAAGTTAAAATATCAAGTTTGAATTCAAAAATCGAAATATCAATTCAATCAAATAAATTGAAAGTTTAAATGTACTGATAAATTGTATAAATCAATTTGCTATTGGTAAAAAATTACAAATCAAAACTATACTCAGAAAGATATAATTTTTAAATATTTTATTTGATTTACATGGAATATATATTGCATAACAATTCGTCTAAATGCAAAGCGTAGTAAACAAAGAAATTTTAAGGATTTCTATTTTTATAAAGCAAAGCGTAACTTGAATATTTATCAGGGCGTCATATAAATGACAAGAAATTAATTTATCGATAGATATTAATCTTGATTAGTAGATAAGAATTCTTAATAATTGTTGGTTTACTACATCGACTGAATGAACTTAGGACTATATATAGGATAATTCGTTAGAACCCTAAAATAGAATCTATTTTGCACGAGCATAATCTTTCAACAAAAAACGAAAATCGAAAAAGTAAATTATGGAGTTGATGCTCCTAAAGCAATCAGAAACCTGGCGGTAATCGGCGTATGTTTATAATTTATATAGTTCTTTTGTTTGATCTTTTTCCACAAATTAATTCTTTAAAAGCCAGCTTGCTAGTCACAGGAATATGTCTATTGATATCACATCCCACGCTTAATCATCATCAAAGGAATAAAATAAATTTCGCACGAGCAGTTTGGGTGACTTCTATCAAATTTTCAATTTAAATGCCCAACACTTCTTTCAATTTCGAATACCCCGCTTTACTTACAGGAATTTTGGCTCCGGTATTCAGCAGGAGCAGATGACCGTCTTTTTCATAAGGATCAATTCTGGTGATCAATTGAGTGTTGGCTATGTAAGATCTATGAACCCTAACAAAATGATACCCACTCAATGACTCTTCAAAAAAACTCATGGTGCGCTTTTTAAGGAACGATCCTTCCTCAGTTATAATTTTTACATAATCGTCCGCTGCTTCCAGGTAATGGATCTTGGTAACTGGAATAATCTTTATTCTATTTCCATCCTTTACCACTATACGATTTTGCTGTATCGGAGATTGCGCGGCAGTTTCCAACACGTCTTGTGTAGAAACGGTTGCATCAGAGGAATGATGCAAATATTTTTGAATGGCTTTGTCGAATCGTTCTTTGCTAAAAGGTTTCAATAAATAGTCTACTGCGTTCGACTCAAAAGCCTTAATCGCAAAATCATCAAATGCAGTTGTAAAAATGACGGCAGGCGGATTCTCTATTAGTTCCAACATTTCAAAACCATTGATCTTTGGCATTTGTATATCGAGGAAAATAACGTCCGGTTTATATTCCTGTATGGCTTTTATTCCTTCAAAGCCATCACTGCATTCCGCTTTCAAATCAGCCTCAGGATAAGATTTTAAATATTCTTTTACGATTCCCCTCGCCAGTACTTCATCATCAATAATAATAACTCTCATGTTGGGTTACATTTATGCTTTTTCGTTTACGGATACCTGTGGTATCAGAACTATTGTTATAAAAAGATCCCTGTCTTTCTTTGTGCTAATAAGATCGTGACGGGCAAATAAAAGGAACAATCTTCTTTGAATGGATGAAAGTCCAAAACCTGTTCCCTTCAGGGGTTGTGACATTTCAGGATCAAAGGGGTTTTGAACAACGATCTTTAAATTGCCGTTTTCTTCAAAAGCTTGCAATCTGATCAGCACTTCGCCGGTAGTATCGTAAAGCCCGAATTTTATAGCATTCTCCACTACTGGTTGCAACAGCAACGCCGGGATTTTAAGTACCAGCGACTGATCGCTATAAATAATTTCAGTTTTTAGCCTGTGACCAAATCTTACTTTTTCGATATCGAGATAAAGGCGTAGACAATTCAATTCTTCTTCCAGGGTATTCCATTGTTGCTCATTTTTTCTTAATGTGCCACGCAAAAAATTGCTCAATTGCTGAATCATATGTCTTGCTTTTTCAGGATCGGAAGCCGTGAGCGCACTGATAGAATTTAAACTGTTGAACAAAAAATGCGGTTGCAGTTGTTGCCTCAGCTTGAACAATTCAGCCTCTTTGGAAAGGCGCTCCGTTTCCGTTTTCCGGCCTTCTGTTTCTTTTTGTTCTTGTTGACTATACCACAGCAGGCTAAACATACTCATGCTGCTGATCAATAAAAACCCTGCTCCAAACCTGATGCCCCAGGAATTCTTAATCACTGAAAAATAATTATCGTCTTCCTTAAAAATAACCCAAAGAACTGCATGCTGGCCCAGCATCCAAAGAAAACTAACCATGAGGCTTATTACCAGTACGTACCAATATTTTTCATTCCGCGGCAGGTAATATTTCATATTGTTGCTGACAAAAAAAGAGGAAGATGCCAGGAGTGTGTTACTTACAAGACTGTCCAAAAAGGCATGGTATTCATCCACATTCAATTGCCTGAGCATAATATATTGCAGTAACATCCATACGAACCACCAGGCAACGAAAAAAAACCGTAAACGTTTGTCAGATAAAATGGAATTCGTCAAACCAATGATTTTAGTTCATTTGAAATGTTTTTTGCAAACACTTTTCGTGTAAATACCTTGCACGGCTTTTGATATTCGTGATATAATTCGCGGCGTCTTCTTCCTCCGCTATTTTTGAATATAACTCTAGGCCATCTGTCAGGCTATCAAGCGGATGAATTTCTGACACATCAATAAATTTCCAGTAAACCGGTTTTTGCGCGTTATTCAAAAAGTTATCTTCTTCTCCATCTCCCACGATACGCGCCTTTTGAAAAGCATGCATATCATCTTCCGCCTCTATCAATCTTAATTGTTCGTCAAATTGCGGAGTGTGGTTCCCTTCGCCACAGATAATTCTGAAAACAATCTTTGCAAGATACCATTTCATAAAGCTGGAACTATAAGTGAAAAATTAATTTCTAATAATTTGTAAATTCAATTCCGCCAAATACACAGGTGCCTTTTATCACGATTCTTTTGTTAGCATCGGGCGTGCTGTTACTGAAATTGCGCTTATCTTCTACCCCGCCAAATACTGCCGACACCTCATTTTTCAAATCCCAATCCGCGGGAATAATTAATTTAGTGCCACCAAATACATTGTTTACTTCAATTTCAATCGGATGCTGAATATCCGCCTGCATAAAATTGATTTCAGCGCCGCCCATAAAACTGACTATTTCGCCACCTTTAAAATCCTTAGAGAGAACATTTTTTTTTACACCTCCAAACACTGCTACCACATCTAGGTATTCGCTACTGTCGGTCCATTGGCCAGCATCTTTTTTTTTAAAATCTTCTGATCCGGAATTGTTAAACCGTGAATCAGCAGAAAAATTCATCCTATCCCAACGTCGGTGTCTTCTGTCACAGCCCTTATGCCGCGGCCTCAAAATAAAAAGCAATCCGATTCCAATGAGAATAATAGGTGCAATGTAATTGTGAAACTCGATACCGGGTATTTGTTGGTCTATTAAAAATATGCTACCGATAAGCATCATTATAAAACCGCCCGGATTGTAAAACCTGCTTTTCAGGAGCACAAAAAAACCGATGGCTATTAGTAGTACGGGCCACGTGAATATCCAGCCAGGGATGGGTGCGCCCATTTTATAACCTAACAACAATACCCCAATAATCACCAGGAAAAGACCACTCCATATTCTTGGGGTTTTGCTTCCTCCGAATCTTTCTGTTTCATTCTGTTCCATAATATTTATTTTTTTTAATTTGATAGAACAAATTTATATTAAGTCCTGGCTAAAGGGAAGAGACTTTAGGTTTATCAAACTATTTAATCGGTAAACACCAACCTGTTATCGGTAAAAATTTGAATAAATGTTTTTCAGTTCCTTATTTTGGACTTTACATTTGCAAACTATGGCGCAAAAAAAATTAAAAAGATTTGGAGAAATAAAATCATTTCCGAACGTGTTGGAATATCCTGAAAACATGAAAGGGAAGTGGAATGATTTCTTTAAAAATAATAACCCAATAAACCTTGAACTGGCATGTGGGAAAGGTGAATACACAATTGGACTGGCCAGAATGTATCCCCAAAAAAATTACATAGGTGTAGATATCAAAGGGAATCGTCTTTGGGTGGGTGCTAAATTTGCGCTTACTAATCAGCTCAGCAATGTGGCGTTTTTAAGAACACAAATTGGTAAGATCAACACTTATTTTTCTGCGAACGAAGTGGATGAAATCTGGATTACTTTTCCTGATCCACAACTTCGTTTATCTAAAGCAAAAAAAAGATTAACCCATCCGGCTTTTCTCAGACTATATGGTCAGATATTAAAACCTGGGGGGAAAGTTCATCTGAAAACGGATTCTCCTGATCTCTACAATTTCACCAAACTGGTGATTAAAATGTATGATCTGCAAGTAGTTTCAGACATTGATAATATTTATTTACTCAAAGATATTTCCGACGAGCTAAAAATAAAAACACATTATGAAAGTCTTGACATTGCCCAAAGCAATTGTATTTTTTATATCTGTTTTATTTTGCCGGAAGTATTATCGAATGACGATGAGGCCTTGACACGTATAGTAAAAAACGATGCACTATGATTAATCAGCTTACCGAAGGTGTGGATTTTTATTATGATGAATCAGGACTAATGGTTTTTACAAGAAAATATCATTTGAAAAGAGGCTACTGTTGCGGGAACGGATGCAGGCATTGTCCTTATCATTTTGAAAATGTAAGTGATAAAGAAAATCGGAGACGATTGTTAGAGAATGAGAA
This sequence comes from Hanamia sp., assembly GCA_036509585.1. GTDB lineage: Bacteria > Bacteroidota > Bacteroidia > Chitinophagales > Chitinophagaceae > Ginsengibacter. The sequence continues at coordinate 23,673 of DATCFI010000093.1, forward strand.
TAATCGATTGACCAGGCAGTAAATCAACAATTAAGCATTGTTTCTATTCTGTAATAAATGGGCTCAGTTTGCAGGATGAAGCAAACTAACTTATAATCCATATTTCTATTTTTTCACTTTCAAAAAGGATATAAAAAAAGGAAGCCAATGGCTTCCCTTTTCTGTTATCATGAAAAAAATAAATTAATAGAATAAATCGTTTAAGTCGTGAATACCTTTTGATAAATGGGGTCACTCTTAACCATTCTTTCTAGAAGGTTGTGAAATATAGTTTTATCAAATCCCCGTCTGTTAAAGCGATAAAAGAATTCATTCAGA
>DATCFI010000094.1:0-5833 GCA_036509585.1 Hanamia sp.
TTATATTCGAATGCATTTACCGAAAATACTTATCCGACCAATGAAAGCGGATTATATTCCGGCATTACCATCACACCAAGCTATTTTTTGAGAATAGACGCTTATGCTGATTTCTATCATTTTCCCTGGGTCAAATATAGAACAGACGCGCCCACTTCGGGGGCTGACTATATGGTTCAACTTACTTATCAACCAAATAAACAAGTTTCCATTTATACAAGATTCAGAACAGAAAATAAACCGATCAATTATAATCCTTATAATTTGATTTTGAATCCCGTAATGGCACGCCCGAAACAAAATTTCAGAACACAGTTCAATTACAAACTGGATAATAGATTTACGTTCCGGTCGCGGGTAGAACTCTCATGGTTTGACAGAACGAGTGATGCACAACAAAATGGCTTCCTCACATTTGCAGATGTTCTTTACAAACCAATGCTGAAGCCATTTTCAGGGAATATAAGATTGCAGTACTTTGAAACGGATGATTATGATAGCAGGATATATGCTTTTGAAAATGATGTCCAATACAGCTATTCAATACCTTCTTTTTTTAATAAGGGTTATCATTATTATGTAAATGGAAATTATAATTTTTCAAAAAAGTTATCCTTTTGGATAAGGTTTGCTCAAACCATTTACTCCGACAAAAATATAATTGGAAGTGGCCTTGACGAGATCAAGGGAAATAAAAAATCAGAGGCAAAAATGCAAATAATTTATCGATTCTGAAACACGACAGTAAACGAACAAAAAATCCATATTTCTATTTTTTACAAAACAATTTCTTCAAAAACAAACAGAGTATCTTTGAATGATGAAATACCAGGTGGGCGATACGATATTGATCTTGCATTCAAATGAAGAAGGGGAAGTAGTGGAAATCATTAATGAACAAATGGTAACAGTAGAAGTAGAAGGCGTTCAGTTTCCTGTCTATATGGACCAGATTGATTTTCCTTATTTCAAAAGATTTACTGAAAAGAAAATAGTTTCTCCCAAAAAACAAAAAGTATATGTAGATGATTTAAAAAAAGAAGAAGTTGTTAAGAAATACAAAGTAAGTTCTGGTGTATGGCTTTCATTTTTGCCGGTTTTTGATAAAGATATTTTTGATGACGATGTGGTGGAAAAATTTAAAATTTATTTAATCAATCAAACGTCCGATACGTATCGTTTTTCTTATGACATAAAGTTTAAAGTGGCACGGGATTTTGAACTAAATAATACCATCTTACCTTTTAATGAATTTTATCTTCATGACATTCCTTTTGAAGACATGAATGATTCCCCAAAATTTGAATTCGATTTTTCGTTAACTCTGTTAGACAAAAAGAAAGCTGAACATTTTGAAACGTCTTTCAAAATAAAGGCTAAACAATTATTTCAGAAGATAGAAGATATAAAATTTAAAAATGAACCAACGTTTTCTTTTCTACTGTTTGAAAAATATCCTGATAAAATTGAAGAGGTAATTCCAGAATATAATGATATGCAAGGAAGATTTTATAATGTATCAAGAATAAAAGAGAAGCTGGAACCCGCCAGGTCTGTCGTGGATTTGCATATTGAAAAACTGACCGATAACTGGAAAGGCCTGAACAATTTTGAAATTCTTACTATCCAGTTACGCGAATTTGAAAAATATTATCACCTTGCCGTTATTCACATGCAACCCAATCTAATTATCATACATGGAGTCGGCACTGGAAAACTACGGGATGAAATTCACGAGATTTTAAAAACAAAAAAAGAAGTGAGAACCTTTGCCAATCAGTATCACAGCAATTTTGGATTTGGAGCTACCGAGATTTTCTTCCAATATTAGTTTCCCGGTCCCGCTACAAACTTTCGTATCTTCGTAGCTACTGCAAACGGGGTTATCGCTCCTGCCCACAAAGCAGGAGAGGAAAGTCCGGACAGTATAGAGCAACACACCGGTTAATAGCCGGTCCCGACCGCCGGCTTGCCGAAGGAACGGGGAGAAAGTGCCGCAGAAAATAACCGTCCCCACAGTAATGTGGAGACAAGGGTGAAAACGTGAGGTAAGAGCTCACGATCGTTGGAAGTAATTGCAATAATGGGTAAACCTTGTGTACTGCAATGCCACGTATATCAGCGTTTGAGGGCTGCTCGCCCGATGCTGAAGGGTAGGCAGCAAGATTGTTGCAGTAATGTAACAGCCAGATAAATGATAGCTGTTTCTTTTCCTTTCGAGGAAAAGAGAAACAAAATCCGGCTTACAAGTTTGCAGTAAATGAATTAGAAAAAGGCATCCGACTGGTTGCCTTTTTCTAATTCTGAAAGGCTTATCAAATTATATTTTTAAAAGTTTTATTGGCCTCCTTTTAACAATGCTTTCTTAGTCGGCTTATCAGTCTTTTCTACTTTTTCGTTTTGACCTTTTCTGTGGCAGACGTTGATTTTGCTGATTTTGTCACAGCTTTTTTAGAAGAAGATGCCTTTTCAGTTTTAGGTCCTTGGGCTTTTTTTGCGGACGTCTTGATGGGCGCTGCGTCTGTAGCTTTTGGCTTTGCCACTTCTGTTTTATTTTCCGTTCTCGCTTTAGGTTTCAGATCATCCTTTGATGAAACAGGTACCGTAATAACGGAATTTTCAACATACAATCCTGAGGCGGGAGCATAATTTTGTGCATTATAATCGTTTTCCCATACGCCGTTATCAAGTAAAAAACGATAGTTAAAAGTTCTTCCTTCTTCTAACGAAACGACTGTTTTGAACGAGCCATCTTTCTGTTTCTTCAATTCAAATTCTTTTGACGGAGTCCAGTTATTAAAATCGCCAAGTACTACTGCACCGGTAGCTCCTTCAAGCGCTTGCGCAGGCAACATAAAAATGATATCTTTTTTCATAATTCTTATTTTTTATTTTAATACCGGTATATTTTCACCGGATTTAATTTCTAGTTAATATTAAAAACCATACCACAAAACAACGTTTGCGGCTCAAAGCGGCGAAACTAAAGAGAAATATTTTTTTAGTCTTACTATTTTAGATATTATTAACTTTTAGAAGTGTTTCCCAAATACTTTCTTGTACTTTAGAAAAGTAAATGCAGCTTGATCATCGGACGTCAAACATTAAGTCAATCAAAAATATTTTATGGGTTTGTCTATTCATCATACAGGCTACATCCAGAGCAAAAAACCGGTTATTTCTTTTATGATGAAAATAAAGTTTGGAAGAAACTCTTACTACTTAATCAAATGCTCATCAAACCCAAGCGTAACAAGATCTTCATAAGTATTCCAAACTTCTGCGGGTATTTCCTGGTAAACCTGAAATCCTTTTCTCGGATAGATTTTAATTCGTTGTAGATCGCCAACCATAATATTAATCACTTTTTCCATCGAGATTTCTTCTGTCGGATATTCTTCAAAAGAAATCTGTGGCGAGGTAACTACAAGCTTTTTATCAGGCCAATGCTTTTTAAAAGTAGCAAAACACCTTCGCTCCATGTAGGGCTTTTGCACTACTATAAAACTTTCTGGGTTTAATCTTTTTTCTTCTAATAATTTCTGGGTAAATAAAATATTCTCTCCTGTATTCGTTGATCTATTTTCAATTAGGATTGCATTTGCTGGTACCCCTTTTTTAATAGCCGTCGCCGCAAATTTATCCGCTTCCTTTTCAGTCCACATTTCTTTTGTAAAATTCCCTAATCCGCCGGACATAACCAGTATGGGTGCCAAGCCATCCAAATACAATTCCGCTGCTCTTTCGGCCACCCGCAGATCATGGCTTCCTAAGGCCAAAATACAATCCGATTTTTCAGGAACTTGATTCATATGATGGTAATCCCAAAGCTTTTGTGCCAGAGCAAATATTTCGGTTGAGATCATGGATCAGCTTTTGATAATTAAAACACGCTGTCCGAAGATATTGTTTTAAAAAATGCAAATTCTTTTTTAGAATAATTAACTAATTTACATAGGTTGTATTTTCCCTTTTTCGATGTTTAAAATTATCTTCACCGGATTGCAAAAAATCAGCAAAAACTATGGATTCTATCATCGAATTAATGCGCCACCTCATCGATCCCGACTGGATTATGGCTCACGGTGGGCTATTTTTGGTCGCGTTTATTATTTTCGCGGAAACTGGTCTCTTTGTTGGATTTTTACTTCCGGGTGATTCGCTTTTGTTCATCACTGGAATGATCATTGCCGGGGCAAAAACAAATCCTTTTCCGTTCGACAGTCACCCCATGAATCTTGTTTTTTGGGTTATCTTACTAACTATTGCGGCTATTACAGGAAATATGGTCGGGTATTGGTTTGGTAAAAAATCAGGCCCATTACTTTTTGAACGAAAAGAAACGTGGTTATTTAAGAGAAAGCACTTAGAAAGCGCACACGAATTTTATGACAAAAGAGGCGGAGCGGCAATCATCATAGCCCGTTTTCTGCCTATCGTTCGCACTTTTGCTCCGATAGTTGCCGGCGCGGTACACATGAATTATAAAAAATTCGTTTCTTATAATATCATTGGTGCATTTCTTTGGATTGTAGGCATTACCTCATTAGGCTTTGTGCTGGGTGAAAATGTATGGATCAAAGAACACCTTGAATGGATAATTATCGGCTTGATATTGGTTACAACTTTTCCGGTCTTTTTTAAAATGGTTTTTGGTAGAAAGAAGACTGTTCCGGTAGAAATAACAAATACAAAGAAAATTACTTCTGTATTAGATTAGCCTTCGTCTTTCGCGTGTAAATTATAGCCTGGGAGATAGAAAAAACAAATTTTCCAGCAATCCCGTTTTAATGAAAAATATATTTTAAAAGGCCCGTTGATTTTTTTGCGATCACCGTCTCTGAATATTTCATCATACTTGATAGTCCCTTCGGTGAAGCCTATTCCTGTCTGCTCGTCTTCATTTTCATACAATTCAAAACTCTGATTTTCTATTTCAAAAGAAGTGTTTTCAAATTCCGGAATCACTTCATACATGGATAAAAATCTTTTAATGATATCTACCCTCGGGATAAGTTTACCCTCCGGGTGTACGATTTGTTCGTTGATATAATAAGTATCCACATCCAGGTTTTTTTCAAAAAAATCATTTAAAACCCATTGGTCAGGTTGGTGACATCCAATTCATGATCGGGATGAAATTCTTCATAAAGAAAACCGGTTATCATTCCCTTCACCGGCATAAAAGTGGTTTCATGCTCAAACAATTCTTTTGGAATAAAATTATATTTAAGACGATCTTCTCTTTCCCGGTTAAACGAAACATCCATGCCATGCTCCTCCAATAAACTATTCAGTCTTGAAAATTCAGCTTCAAATCTTTCATCATCAAGATTCTTTTCATCTTCGAATTCAGGTTTATCAAGAAGGTCAAATACGGTAACCGCCTTCGCACCGGCATTCACTTTTTTCAAACTCCATCACATTTTTCAAAAACTGATTTTCTATTTCTGGTGGCAGTCCTCCTTCGCCTCCAAACCACGCGCCCGATTCCGCCATCATTTTCATTTCCAAAAAATCATTTTGCAAGCGAAGATTCTCTTCGGGATCATCACTAAATTTTTCTTCCTCAGGCAAATTATTTTCTTCATTCATAATTCTCAGGATTTAGAACCTTAATTTATACCAATAATTTGAATTAAAGAATATAGAGAATATCACTATCAGCAACAGTAAACCGACAAAAAATGAAAAATTTTATAGAATAAAGCAGATAGGTCGTGATGAATTGAATAGTATTTGTTTTAAGCTAATAATATTAGTATATTTGAGCTAAAATTATTAGCCATGTTTACAGGAATGAGTTTAATAGAATTTACAAAAAAGTTTCAGA
>DATCFI010000095.1:0-55337 GCA_036509585.1 Hanamia sp.
TCAGGAGTCCCTTCACATGGTACGCATTGCTCAGGCATAATTGCTGCTGTTAGAAACAATGGCATTGGAATGAATGGCATCGCCGACAATGTTAGAATTATGATGGTGCGCGCGGTTCCCGATGGAGATGAGCATGATAAAGATATTGCGAATGCTATACGTTATGCTGTTGATAATGGGGCCGAAGTAATTAGTATGAGTTTTGGAAAGGGTTATTCTCCTCAAAAGCAATGGGTAGATGACGCCGTAAAATATGCGAAAAGTAAAGATGTGCTTTTAATACATGCCGCTGGAAATGACGCTAAAAATAATGATTCTACTTTCAATTTCCCCAATCCTGTTTACCAGGATAAATCCGGAATAGCTCCGAATTTTATAACCGTTGGAGCTAGTGGAGATCCAACCAATGGCGGATTTACAGCGAGCTTTAGCAACTATGGCAAAAAAACAGTAGATGTTTTTGCTCCCGGAGTTAATATCTATTCTACGATTCCGGTGGGTAATAAATACGCTAAATATTCGGGCACCAGCATGGCAACACCGGTTGTAGCAGGAGTTGCTGCTTTGATCCTGGAATATTATCCTGATTTAAGCGCGGAACAAGTTAAGTATGTGATAGATAATTCAGTGGAACCTATTACAGAGAAAGTAAAATTACCAGGTACAGATAGTTTGGTTAACCTTTCTGATATATGTATTTCCGGTGGTGAGGTAAACGCTTACAACGCAGTGAAACTTGCCTCCACCCTAAAAGGCGAGCGTACCAAAGGAGATAATGGAACAACTGTTGAAAAGAAAAAAAAACATAAGAAAAGACGTTAGAGCATTTTAATTGGATAAAAAACCGGCAAAGTGATTTGCTGGTTTTTTTTTATCTTGAAACAAAAGATTTGGGGAGTAGCTACCTGGCAATTCAAAATATGCAGCGGGCAAATAAATAAGCTAAATTTTCACTCCCTTCAAAATTTGGATAAGCCGTACTTTTGTAAGCAAAGTCTCACAATAAAAATATAAAACATGCAAACTGAAAATTCAAAAGTTGGAGTTTACCCATCATATTTTTACAATTATATCCGTCTTGTAGAAAATGAAGATCTGAACACTATTTTAAAAACTCAATTATCAGAAACGCAGGCGTTTTTTAATTCCATTCCGGAAGGAAAACATGATTATAAATATACCGAAGGAAAATGGAGCATAAAAGAAGCGTTACAACATATTATAGATACGGAAAGGGTTTTCACCTATCGCGCGCTGGCATTCTCCAGGAAAGACACAAATATTCTTCCGTCGTTTGATGATAAAGTTTATGCTGCTAATGCAAATGGCGCCGCAAGGGAATGGAATGCTTTGGTAAATGAATTTACAGCGGTGAGAAATTCGACGCAACTTTTATTCAATAGCTTCTCGGCTGAGCAATTAGACTCTTTGGGAAAAGCCAGCGATTATCAAATGAACGCAAAGGCGATGGGCTATACAATTGCCGGTCATCTTGCACATCACCTCAATATCATTAGGGAAAGATATTTGTGATAGCTTTGATAGATTACAAGGTCTGTTAAATTTAAATGGTTTAGAGTTTTTCACCATTGAAGATTCACGATTGAACATTCACTATGAAAATATTTTCGGTCTCGCAAATTAGGAATTGGGATTTGTACACCATCAGCCATGAACCTGTGACATCTATTGCATTAATGGAACGTGCTGCTGTGGTTTGTTTCAATTGGATAGTTCAAAATTTCAATAAAAATACTTCCTTCCAAATATTTTGTGGGAAGGGAAATAACGGCGGTGACGGACTTGCCATTGCAAGACTTTTATCGACAAAGAAATATAAAGTATCTGTTTACATTACTGGTGAAAAATTAACTGGCTCTGCTGATTTTGAAACCAATTTAAAAAGACTAAAAAAAAAGTGTTCTGAAATATTTTTAATCAATAATAAGAAAGCATTCCCGGTTTTAACGAAGGATGATGTAGTTATTGATGCATTATTTGGAACAGGATTAAATAAAGAGCCACTGGGATTAATAGCTTCCCTGATAAAATACATCAACGCAAATAACTCAAATGTAATTTCTATCGATGTACCGAGTGGTCTCCAGTCAGACGGTCTCCGTCTGACTGGAGACCAAAAGCCTGATGCAAAATTGTCAGACGGAGACCGCCTGACAATAAAAGCCGACTACACTCTTACATTTCAGAATCAAAAACTAGCTTATTTAATACCTGAAAATGAGAAATACTGCGGAAAAGTCGTTTTACTGCAAATTGGACTTTCACACGAATTTGAGGAAAGAGAATTGGCACAATTTGAACTTACTGATGAAGATTTAATACGGCAAATATACCAACCTCGAACAGCATTTACCAATAAAGGCGATTACGGCTATGCATGTTTGTTAACCGGCAGCTATGGAATGATGGGCGCAGCTGTTCTTAGTTCCAAAGCTTGCTTGAGAAGTGGCGTGGGTAAACTGACATGCTATATCTGCAAAGAAGGAAATGATATTTTGCAAGTTTCCGTTCCTGAAGCTATGTGCAAGGTTTTCGGAGATACATTTATTAAAGACCCAACGGACTTTTCCGCTTTTGATGTAATAGGAATCGGTCCGGGAATCGGTCAACATCCTTCTCACAAAAAACTATTAAAAGATTTGTTTACTGGTTTCAGGAAACCTTTGGTGATAGATGCTGATGCGTTAAACGTGCTGAGTAAAAATAAAATTTTATACAAATCAATTCCCGCAAATAGCATTATCACACCACACCCAAAAGAATTTGAACGTTTGTTTGGAAGTGTAAATTCCGGCTTTGACAGAATTCAATTAGCGCTAACAAAAGCACAGGAACTAAACATCTTTATTGTTCTAAAAGGCCATTACACATTAATAGCTACGCCTGAGGGGAAAGGATATTTTAATTCAACCGGCAATTCGGGAATGGCTACAGCCGGTTCCGGAGATGTACTTACGGGAATTATAACGGGCTTGCTGGCGCAAAAATATTCGCCGCAGAATGCCTGCATACTGGGTGTTTATCTTCATGGATCAGCCGGAGATGTTGCCACAGATCTTCTTTCAAAAGAAGCCCTCGTTGCGGGCGATATTATTAGCCATTTAGGGGATGCGTTTAAAGAGATTACAGCAAATTCAAACTTACGTTCTTAGACACTTACGTTAAATTCCCTCAACGCATCATTCAAGCTCGTTTTCTTATCAGTGCTTTCTTTTCTTTTTCCAATAATCAAAGCGCAGCTCACACTATATTCACCTGCCGGAAATTTCTTCACATAACTACCCGGAATAACTACACTTCGTGATGGAACAACGCCTTTCGTTTCTATTGGTTCACTTCCGCTCACGTCTATTATTTTTGTGGACTGGGTAAGCACTACATTAGCGCCGAGCACCGCTTCTTTTTCTACTCTTACGCCTTCTACCACAATGCACCTGCTGCCAATAAAACAACCATCTTCAATGATTACCGGACTCGCTTGTAACGGCTCCAAAACACCGCCGATACCGACACCGCCGCTTAGATGTACATGTTTACCTATTTGCGCACAACTGCCAACGGTAGCCCAGGTATCCACCATCGTCCCTTCATCTACATAAGCGCCAATATTTACATAGCTCGGCATCAATACTACATTTCGCGCAAGAAAACTTCCATACCGTGCCACGGCATGGGGAACGGCACGCACACCAAGTTCTTTATAATTTGATTTCAATTTCATTTTATCATAAAACTCAAATGGAGGCAACGTGTAAGTTTCCATTTGTTGAATTCCGAAATACAATAAGATGGCCTGTTTTACCCATTCATTTACTTTCCAGGTATTGCCTGTTTCTCCGACTACCGGTTCGGCGGTTCTTAACCTACCTTTGTCCAATCCTTCGATCACATTCCTGACGGCATCAGTATAAGTCTCATTTTTTAACAGTTCACGGTTATCCCAAACTTCTTTGATCATTTTTTCCAGACTCATCTTTTTATTTTTTTGCAAATATAAATAAGAAGAAAGAGTAAAACTTTTTAGGACTACTAATAAGTATTTCAGGAAATGATAAAATGCTCCAGTTCGTTCATAATTTTATTTTCTTCAAAATTTTCGCTTACAAAATCATACCCGGCGTCGCCCATTTCTTTTGCCATTATGGGATTACTTTTTAACAGGATTATTTTCTCCACACAAGGCTCCACAGAATCAACATTTGTTAGAAATCCCGTTTGCCCATCTTTCACTAATTCCGGAACAGCCGTGGTATTGAATGCAATCACAGGTTTCCGGCACAGGAAAGCCTCCGCAATCACAAAGCCAAATCCTTCCCATAATGAAGGCAACATAAAAATATCGCAGCTCATCAAAAGATCTTTTACGTTGGATACAAATCCACAAAAAATAAAATTTCCGCTTAATTGTTTGTTTACTGTTAACTGCTTCAATTTATCTTCCATACTTCCAATGCCGCCGATTAATATCTTATGGGTAATCCCAGCTCTATTTAATGCTTCGGATAACCTGATAAAGAAAATGTGATTCTTTTCTTTTTCCAAACGTCCGACACATCCTATAATAATTTCATCTTTTTCCCGGGTATAAATTTGAGAAAACGGCCGGTTGACAAATTCTGCTACATGTAAATGATTATAAATGACCTTTATTTTTTCTTTTGGAAACAACCGCTCGTTATTTTCAAGAATCGTTTTAGCGGTCGCGTTAGAATTGGCAAGTATATCGGTTACCCAATGAGAAAATATGTACCTGTTTAAAAATGTATTCTTAATCGAAAATGCGATTCCCCTTGTATAAATTATTTTCTCAACATGAGCCATCGTAGCAGCATTCGCTGCAATCTTGAGATCGTGCGAAAGGTTAATCAATAAAACTTCAATGCCGGAATTTTTAAAAATATTTTTTAGATGAAGTACTTTTAATGGATTTAAAAAGCTGAAACCGCTAATTTTTATAAAATGGATATGTATGCCGTCTTGGTTTTCTAATTTTTGATGAAGTTCACTATTCTTTGTTAAAAAGAAATGCACAGTATAATTTGAATTTAAAAAATACAACGCTGCTTCAAAATGCCATTTTTCACCGCCTCCCCAACTCTGTGTGGAATTAAAGAATCCAATTACTTTCATATTACGAGGCATTGCATTAATATTTATCGGAGGATATTTTCTGATTTTTTATGCCAGATATCCATGAACGAAGTTGAAAGATTTAATTTTGTACAATAAAAAAAACCAATTTTTATTTTGAATAGAGCCAACATTTATAAAACTTAAATTTACATTTGAAAATAATGCAATCAAGGTTAAAAAGCCGCTTTTCAAAACTCGAATTGCGGCACAACAATACTATAAAATTTTTAGAATGAAAATTAGTGGGTTTACTTTCACAAAAAACGCGAAGAAACTTTACTATCCGGTAAAGGCATCTATTGAGTGCCTACTACCTCTTGTGGATGAATTTATTGTAGTTCTTGGAGATTGTGATGAAAACGATGATACGGAACATGAAATCCTTAGTATTGGATCCGGGAAAATAAAAATAATTCATACCAAATGGGATCTGGATAAATATGCTAATGGTGCAGAGTATGCGCATCAGACAGATATAGCAAAAGCAGCCTGCACGGGCGATTGGCTGTTTTATATACAAAGCGATGAAGTAGTTCACGAGAAATATTTACCCCTGATAAAAGCGAATTGCGAACGGTATCTTCAAGACAAGGAGGTAGATGGATTTCTTTTTAAGTACCGGCATTTTTGGGGAGATTATGATCACTACATCTTATCTCACGTTTGGTATCCTCGCGAGATCCGCATTATCAGGAACGACTCTGAAATTCACTCATGGCGAGATGCTCAGTCGTTCAGAAGAATTCCCCACTTTGATGGACTTAGCTATTATCAAACTGAAGACACTTATAAACTGAACGTGGTAGAGATAGACGCTTATATTTTTCACTATGGTTTTGTTAGGCCACCTTTTATAATGCAGAAAAAAAGAAAAGACCACAACACACACTACCAGGGCGAGGCTTCTACTGAAAAAGTATTTAAAGATGAAGACGATTCTTTTGATTATGGAGATTTAAGTAAATTAAAAATTTATCGAGAAACCCATCCAATAGTAATGAAGGAATTTATAGGCCGGTTTAATTGGCAGGAACATCTGCACTATAGAGCGTGGTCCGGCAGAAAGAAACTGCTTAAACACGAAAAGCTCAAATACCGACTGCTTACCTTATTTGAGCAAACATTTTTTAAAGGGAATTTGCTTTTCGGCTACAAAAATTACCATATTTTAAAAGTCAAATAAAAATATTTTTTATACCAATACGAGTCTTTGTGCAATAATAACTCAGCATGCAAAAAATACTTATCATTCAAACCGCTTTTATAGGAGATGTAGTTTTAGCAACTGCATTGATCGAAAAGTGGCACCAATTTTATCCGAAAGATCAGATTGACTTCCTGGTGAGGAAGGGAAATGAAGGTTTACTTGAAGATCACCCGTTTTTACATGAAGTCCTAACCTGGAATAAGAAAGAGAATAAAAAAAAGAATCTTTTTCGATTATTAAAAAAAATACGAAGAAAAAAATACGATAAGGTAATCAACCTGCAAAGATTCGCCGCTACAGGGATATTAACTGGTTTTTCTGGAGCAAAAGAACGTATTGGTTTTGATAAAAATCCATTTAGTTTTTTGTTTACAAAAAAGATTCCACATCACTTTAAGGAAGGACTTCACGAGGTGGAAAGAAATAACAAGCTAATTGAAAGTTTTACCGATAGCAATTTTAATAAACCGAAATTATATCCATCTTCAAAAAACGCAACAGAAATCTTACCATACAGCCATTCAACTTATGTTTGCATGTTTCCCGCCAGTGTTTGGTTTACCAAGCAATATCCTGAAGAAAAATGGATTGACCTTATCAATCAAATGCCTTCTCAATTCACTATTTATTTGTTGGGAGGAAAAACTGATCTGGAACTGTGTGAAAGAATTATGACGAAAGCTGCCAACAAAAATGTGAAAATCCTTGCGGGGAAATTAAATTTCCTTTCATCAGCGGCCCTGATGAAATCTGCAAAAATGAATTACACCAACGATTCTGCACCGCTTCATTTTGCCAGTGCAACAGATGCACCTGTTACCGCCATATTTTGTTCAACCATTCCGGAATTTGGCTTCTATCCGATTTCTAAAAAATCTTTTATCGTCCAAACAGATCTTCCTCTTTCATGCAAACCCTGTTCGTTGCATGGGCTGAGCGAATGCCCGCTCGGTCATTTTAAATGTGGATACACCATCGATACGAAGAAATTATTAGACACACTTAACGACTAAATATGAATTTTGAAAAAGATCTTACTGAAAGCTTAAGAGTTCTGCAATCCGGAGGCATCATCCTCTACCCAACGGACACTATTTGGGGCTTAGGCTGCGATGCGACTAACTCAAATGCTATTCAAAAAATATATCACCTAAAGAAACGGGAAGAAAAAAAATCACTGATTATACTTGTAAATAATGAAGGTATGATCCGTGACTATGTCAGTAATCCTTCTAAAAAGATGTTGTCTTTTCTTGCTTCCGCACAGAGGCCGACGACAGCCATATTTTCCAATGCCATTCACTTGCCGGCTCAACTGGTTAATGAAGACGGTACCATTGCTATAAGGATAGTAAAAGAAGTTTTTTGCCAGAATTTGATTCAGCAATTAAAAAAACCGTTAGTTTCTACATCGGCAAATATTTCGGGAGAAAAATATCCTGAAAATTTCAATCAGGTTTCTATTGAAATAAAAAACGGTGTTGATTATATTGTTCAACACCGACAAAATGATTTATCTAAAAGTGCCCCGTCATCCATCATAAAATTAAGCATCAGCGACGAGATCGAATTTCTTCGTTAATTAAAACAACGCCCAGGCAACCCCTAATTGAATATTCTGCACCTTCCAGGTATCGCTTTTGTGTATATTGCTTAGATCGGTCATACCACCTACAAACCGTCCGTATATTCTAAACTTCAATATATGCATCTCAAGACCGGCAGCCACCGAAAAATCACCAGATTTGAATGCGTCTTCGCCATTTTGCACCAAATGCTCATTCTTATCTAAAAGAATTCCAAACTGCGGGCCAGCCTGCAGTGTGAAAAGCTTATCAAGTTTATAAGTAAGCATAATGGGTATGTTAAGTTGCTTCAATTTTATCTGGCTTACATTTGGAATATTTGTAATCTCGCTAAAACTGGTCGCTGTATCCGCAGTCACTTGGCTAAACAACACTTCAGGCTGAACGCCCCATCTCTTCCCGCTGATAGTCATAAAACCGCCCACATGATATGAGAGTGCAAATTCGTCCTTAAAAGTTTGCCCCGTAATTTTACCCATGTTCGCACCGCCTTTAATGCCAACACTAACGGTTTGGGAAAAAAGTGAAGTCGAAATAAAAAATAACAATGCGATGATTGGGATCACTTTCGTTTTCATGTTGTATTTTTTAATTGGTTGATTAATTGGATTCCACCTTATATTCAAAAAGTCGTGCCAAAAATTAGGCGCCCATGTTGCCGACCGATTAATCTGATTGAAAAAAAATCGGAACGTTTAATATCTATGCAAATAAAGAAGTTTTAACCGTACGTATAGATTTCATTCCTAATTATTAACATACCTTTGCGCACTAAATTTTTAAAAAAACTTAATGAATGAATTTGAAGGCTTAGGCCTAAATGAGCATCTTGTAAGAGCAGTTTCAGATCTTGGATTTGAGGCTCCCACCCCCATACAATTAAAAGCGATTCCTATTTTACTTTCTGGCACTACAGATTTTGTAGGCCTTGCACAAACAGGAACCGGTAAAACTGCTGCATTTGGATTGCCATTGTTGCAGTTAGTAGAAGCAGACCATAAGTATCCCCAGGCTTTGATCGTATGTCCTACACGCGAATTATGTTTGCAGATATGTACTGATCTACAGCATTACAAAAAATATACAAAAAATATAATTGCTGAACCTGTGTATGGTGGAGCTTCAATTGTAATGCAGATACGAGCCTTAAAAAAAGGAGTTCATATTGTGGTAGCTACTCCCGGAAGGCTCATAGATATGATCGAAAGAAAAGCCATTGATCTTGAAAAAGTCAAATATGTAGTTCTGGATGAAGCAGATGAAATGCTGAATATGGGCTTCAGAGATGACATTGATTTTGTGCTTAAAAATACCATAAACCGCCAAAGCATTTGGCTTTTTAGCGCTACCATGCCTTCTGAGGTACGAGCAATTGCTAAAAACTTCATGAAAAGTCCACAAGAAGTAACGGTTGGAAAAAAGAATACGGCGAACGAAAATATTGCTCATCAATATTTTATTACCCCAGCTAATTCTCGTTATGAAACCTTGAAAAGGCTGGTTGATCTTAATCCGGGTATGTATGCGATTATATTTACTCGCACAAAAATGGATGCCCAGGAGGTCTCTGAAAGGCTATCTAAAGAAGGATATGAAGTAGAGGCCATTCACGGCGATCTTACTCAGCAGCAGCGCGATAAAGTAATGCAACGTTTTAGAAATAAGAGTATTCAGATATTAATCGCTACCGATGTTGCAGCAAGAGGAATTGATATAGACGGCATCACACACGTTATTAACTACGAGTTACCGGATGATATGGAGGTTTACACACACCGGAGCGGACGTACCGCGCGTGCAGGCAAGAGTGGCATTTGCATCTCAATATGCCAGAGCCGCGAATCTTACAAAATACGTCAACTCGAAAAGATGGTGAATGCAACGTTTTCCAGGCTCGATATTCCTTCGGGCAAAGATGTATGCCGCAAACAATTTTTTCATTTTATGGAAAAACTTATTAACGCTGATATTTCAAACAGTGATTATGAGACCTACACATCAGACCTCACCAAAAGATTTGAAGATATCAGTAAAGAAGAAGTACTTAAAAGAGTGGCTGCACTTGAGTTTGATCATTTTTTAAAATATTATAAAAACGCTGATGATCTGAATGTAAAAATTGACAGGGACAGGCGCGTACAAAATACTAATGCACCAACTGATAGAAGAGACAGATCTTCTCATCAAAGAGACAGTGGCTTTACGAAATTATTTATTAACATAGGAACCAAAGATGGCTTTTATAAAGCCAGCTTTTTGCAGTTCATACTTGATGAAAGCAATTTGAAGAAAGAAGTTTTAGGAAGAATTGACCTTCGCGATGTAAACGCCTGGGTAGAAGTTGATAAATCAGCGGCGGCAAAAATGATAAAAAGCCTTGACGGAAAAACTCATAATGGACGCCCGATAAGAATGAACGACGCGGATGGCGGCGGAAACAGAAGGTCTGATGATCGGGGGAAAAGGAAACGAATACCTGTGCGCGATGGACCATAATATTTTATTGTTGCAAACTAAAATATTTTTGTATCCAGTAAAAGAACAATTAGGGGGTATTTCTATTTTCAGTTTCAATGAACAAAAATGAATACGCTACAATACCTACCTGTCTGGAGTCAGGAAAATATTTTTTTTATTTCTCCATGGATAGAATTTGAAAATACGCTATTAAAAATATCTTTTAATAATTCGCAGCTTGTGAGTTCTTTGTTTGGTTTCCAGATTTAGGATGCCGTTGATATCTACTTTATCTAACCGGACTTTACCTGCAGCATGTATTATTTCATTGTCATTTAGCAATATGCCGACGTGAATAATTCTTCCTTCGCCATTATCAAAAAAGGCAAGGTCACCACAATGCGCTTCCTGCAAAAAATTTACCACCTCTCCTCCTTCAGCCTGCTGCCATGCGTCTCTTGGCAGATGTTTGTTTAAGAATTTGTAAACCAACTGTGAAAAACCGCTGCAGTCAATCCCAAATACCGATTTTCCACCCCAAAGATAAGATGTATTCAGAAATTTAAAGGCGATTTGTTTTATAAGTTTTGGATTAATCTTTACGTCTTCGGGATTCCAAATTTTACCTTTAAAATGAACAGAATTCTTGCGCCAAAAAGCAACTCCATTTTGAAAGGCACTTAAAGAACACCCCATTGGCACATTCATCAGATGCCCGTTATAATCTATTTCGTTTACCCAATCTGCGGTAAGTTCCTTATCTGTTTTGACGTATTGTTCTTCGTCAATGGTTACAAGGTGGCTTTGCTGCGCCCAACCTTCGTAGGCATCGTATTTTAATTTAATTTTTATCCAATTATCATCACCTCGCTCAATTAAATCAGACTTTTCTCCAAACAATTGTTGCGTTACCATTTCCGTTTTGTGTGAAGGGGATGCCCGGAGGGGGCTTACCGGCACACAACACACCATATATTCCATAAGTTCCAAAATATTTATTGCAAAGGTAACTTATGGAAATTATCTAAGTTTACATCTCATTAAAAAAAAGAAATTTTTGCGAGTCCAAAAGTATAACCATATTAGCGATAACGAATTGTTAGAGAACTTTTATAAAGATCATGATAATAAATGGCTCGGAATATTGCTGCCACGATATACATTATTACTCCTGGGTGTTTGTATGAAATATTTAAAAAATGAAGAAGATGCTCGCGACTCCGTACAACAAATTTTTTTGAAAGCGATCAGCGAATTGCAAAAATACAAAGTAGATTATTTCAAGAGCTGGGTTTATATGATTGCAAAAAACCATTGCCTGATGAAGTTGCGTGGTAATAAAAACCTTTTGGTAGAGCTAAACGACCAGGGAATTTTCCATCAAGTGGAAAGTATTGATACAAATGATTTGTTGGAAAAAGAAAACCTTTTGCAAAAAATGAAGGAAGTATTAAAACAATTAAATCCCGAACAGCAACAATGTGTAAATTTATTTTACCTTCAAAAAAAATCTTACTCGGAGGTGGCTGAAATAACAGGCTTTTCGATGTTGCAGGTAAAAAGCCATTTACAGAATGGAAAACGAAATTTAAAGTTGATGATGAATTCCTGAATGATTAAAAATTGTAAATAAAAATAAAAACTCGATAGACAAGAAAAACTTAGAGTCAAAAGAGAACAATGAGCGATGATTTATTAAACATATTATCCGGCAGCAATAAAGATATTGACAATCAGAAATTGATGGATTATCTCAGCAATAAATTATCTGCTGAGGAAAAACATGAATTTGAGAAAAACCTTCTTGACTCAGAACTGGAAAGCGATGCGGTAGAAGGATTAGAGAGTTTTAATGATAAAAAAAACGCGTTAGCTTTTGCGGAGCAGCTAAACCGAAATCTTCATTTACAATTACAAAAAAAGAAATCGGCCAAAGAGAAACGTCGCCTAAAAGACAATCCATGGATTTACTATTCGGTAATCATTATCATCGTTATCATTTTAATAGCTTTTGCAGTAGTCTGGAAATATTTAAAATAAGAATAAGGCTTTTTTATTCGTTTACTATACGGTACTCAGCGTGGCGCGTTCTATCCGCCCTTTACAAACTTCTACAATTATTTTTTCGGACGAAGCAGTAGAAACGGAAAGACCGACATAATCCGGGGCAATAGGAAATTCCTTATAGCTCCTTTCAACTAATACCAGTGTTTGTATTTTTTTTGGATAAAAATCCAGGAATGGCTTCAGCGCGTATAACAATGTTTTGCCGCTGTTAGATACATCATCTACTACGATGATCACCTTATCATTAAAATTAATTTTTTCTGATAAAGAAATATTTTTGGGGTCTTTCTTATCTATCTTAATATCTATTATTTGGATTTTCCCTTTATAAATCTCCTTTAAAAATTTATGCAATGCATTGGCAATGATACTCCCGTTTTCTTTGATACCGACAAGTAATATTTCTTTCTCTTTCACATTTTGTTCCACTATTTCATAAGCCAACCTGTGAATCTTTTGATAAGCTATTTCTTTTGAAAAAATTAAATGACCTGCCATTTTATCGATTGATTGAATAAAGAAAGCAATTTACAGTTTAAGGGTTATAATGCAAAGAATGAATTGGAATAATGGTGCCCCTGCCTGATCAATTGTCGCCGTAAGGTATGCCTTGTGGCTACTTCATATTTGTTTATCTTAGCACCTCTATATTTACAATTATGCTCTTACTACAGCAAATATTATTTATACTTCTGGTAGCAGTTTCTATTTATCTTTTTTCAAGAAAAGTAAAAGAGATATCATCAAACATAAAATTAGGACACGACGAAGACCTCTCTGATAATAAACAGGAAAGATGGAAAAATGTTCTTTTACTGGCGTTGGGGCAAAAGAAAATGTTTCGGTATCCATTGGTAGGCGTAATGCACTTTGTTATTTATGCGGGTTTTGTTATTATCAATATCGAAATATTAGAAATCGTCCTGGACGGTATTTTTGGTACCCACCGGATGTTCGCTGAATCTTTGGGTGGCTTCTACACTTTTGTAATCGACTTCTTCGAAATACTAGCTCTTGGCGTTTTATTAGCCTGCCTGATTTTTTTAATCAGGAGAAATGTTTTAAAATTAAAAAGATTTATCAGTCATGAATTAGACGGTTGGCCGCATACAGATGCAAATCTGATTTTAATTACAGAGATCATTTTAATGAGCTTATTTCTTACGATGAATTCTGCTGACAGAGCGTTACAACTGCAGGGTAATCCTCATTACACAGATCATGGAAATTTTGTTATTTCTGGTTTCCTGGCAAACGTAATGCAGCATTTAAGACCAAATACATTGGTAGGTATTGAACGAACTTGTTGGTGGCTACATATTACAGGCATTTTTGCTTTCCTAAATTATCTGCCTTATAGCAAACATTTCCATATAATATTGGCTTTCCCTAACGCGTATTTTAAGCCTCTTCTACCGAAGGGAGAAATGAAAAACATGAAAAATGTAGAACAGGAAGTTTCCTACATTTTCAAACCGGAACTAGCCCCTACCGGCGGTGAATCACAAAACACCGCATCGGCCAAATTTGGCGCTAGGGATATTTTTGATCTTAGTTGGAAAAATCTAATGGATGCTTACTCTTGTACCGAGTGCGGAAGATGCACAGCTGCGTGCCCTGCTAACATCACGGGGAAATTATTGAGTCCCCGCAAAATAATGATGGACACCAGGGATAGGATGGAAGACGTAAGAAAGAATATTAAAGAAAACGGAAGCTTTAAGGATGATGGAAAAACGCTCGTACATAACTATATCACTGTAGAAGAACTAAGAGCCTGCACTTCATGCAACGCCTGCGTGGAAGAATGCCCCGTCAGTATCAATCCACTAAGCATCATTTTTGAACTTCGCCGTTCTCTGGTTATGGAAGAAAGCAATGCTCCAGCAGAATGGAACGCGATGTTTAGTAATATCGAAAATAATTTTGCCCCATGGAAATTCAGTCCTGACGAAAGAGACAAGTGGGCTCAGGAAATGGAGTAATTGCTGAAATGTCAGCATCAAAACTCTTTTGTTGAAAAAGTCCAGTAACGGATAGTACAACTATATTTATTTAACATATAATCTTTGCCCTGAGAGTTTCTACGAGCTCATTAAACATGTATCAAAGTCCGGTACTTTAAATCTTGGGTGGTATAAACAGGTAATTCCCTATTTTTGCGAAAATTAAAAATCAAATAATGGCATCAAAAAAAATTGCAGACATTTTAGGCGACAAAGCCGAAAGCTTAATGAATCACAAATGTAAAATTGACAAATCAACGCTTACATTACCCTCTCCCTCCTATATGGATGATATTTTTGTACAAAGCGACCGCAATAACCGGGTTGTAGGAAGTATGCAGCAACTGTTGGATCATGGACGTCTGGGCGGAACGGGTTATTGCTCTATATTTCCCGTTGATCAGGGAATAGAACATAGCGCCGGTGCTTCATTTGCTCCAAATCCTATGTATTTCGATCCGGAAAATATCGTAAAGCTTGCTATTGAAGGCGGATGTAACGGTGTGGCTTCCACATTTGGCGTTTTAGGAATCCTCAGCAGAAAGTATGCGCATAAAATTCCATTTATTGTAAAGATCAATCATAACGAATTATTAAGTTATCCTAATAAATTTGACGAGACGATGTTTGGCTCTGTGAAGACTGCCTATAATATGGGTGCTGTAGGAATTGGTGCCACAGTCTATTGGGGAAGCCACGAAAGTACCCGCCAGTTACAGGAAGTTAGTGAAGCATTTGCTTTAGCGCATGAGTTGGGAATGTGTACAATCCTATGGTGTTATCTTCGGAATGATGGCTTTAAAGTAGAAGGCAAAGATTATTCAACCGCCGCTGACTTGACAGGACAGGCAAACCACATCGGTGTAACATTACAAGCTGATATTATTAAACAAAAAATGGCTACCAGTAATGGCGGATATACGGCAGTGAAATTTGGCAAAACGTCACCACTTGTTTATCAGAATTTAAGTTCCGATCACCCGATCGACCTTTGCCGCTACCAGGTTTTGAATTGCTACAGTGGTAAAATTGGTTTAATCAACAGTGGAGGAGAAAGTAAAGGCGCCGCAGACATGCAGGAAGCAGTAGAAACCGCTGTTGTCAACAAACGCGCCGGAGGAATGGGATTAATTCTTGGAAGAAAAGCCTTCCAAAAACCATTCAAAGAAGGGGTAGAATTATTGAATGCAACACAGGATGTTTATTTGGATGAAACTATTACTGTAGCTTAGAAATTGACGTTGTTGATTTAGGATTGAAGTGCTCTGAAATGATTTGTTAATCAAGTCCTATAGCCGACCATGGACACGATGTATCTAAAAGCAAAACATGAAACAAGAAGAAGATTTTGACGCAAATCTTGCAGGCGAAGAGGGCAATACCGAAGAAACGAAACGCAGGTGGTTTCGAAGAATTCAAAAAGGTATTACCACTTCTACCAAAGACAAAAAGGAGGCCCCTGACGGATTGTGGACGAAATGTCCGCAGTGCAGGTATACATGCACCGTTACAGAATTAAGAGAAAACCTTTTTGTTTGCCCAAATTGTGAATACCATCATCGGATAGGAAGCGCAGAATACTTTGATATTCTTTTTGATGATGATGCATATGAGGAACTTTTTGCTAACATTAAGTCCAAGGATCTGCTGGGTTTTGTTGACCTGAAACCCTATGCGCAACGCCTCGAAGAAACTCATTCCAAAACTACTATTCACGATTCCATAACTGTCGGACATGGAAAAATAGCTGGAATGGATATCGTGATAGCCAGCATGGATTTTGAATTCATTGGAGGAAGCCTTGGAAGTGTAATGGGAGAAAAAATCTTCCGTGCATGTGAATATTGCATTAAGCATAAAGTTCCTTTAATGATTATTAATAAAAGCGGTGGCGCTCGAATGATGGAAAGCGCTTTTTCATTGATGCAACTGGCAAAAACTTCTGGCGGACTTTCATTATTGTCAGACGCTAAAATTCCATATTTTTCTTTGTGTACTGATCCTACTTTTGGCGGCACTACGGCTTCTTTTGCCATGCTTGGTGATGTCATAATGGGTGAACCAGGTGCTCTTATTGGGTTTGCTGGACCGCGGGTTATAAAAGAGACGATCAAAAAAGACCTTCCACCAGGCTTTCAGCGTAGTGAATTTTTACTGGAACATGGCTTTCTTGATTTTATCGTTTCAAGAAGAGAACTGAAAGAAAAAATGAAACAATCATTGATTTTATTTAGTCATTAATTTTAAATAACCAAACTTTGCAGCAGGAATTCTATAAAAATTCCTGCTGTTTTTTATTATGGATTTAAGAAACCGGAAAGCATATTACGAATATAGCATTGAAACAAAATACGTTGCAGGCCTTGTACTATCCGGGACTGAAATAAAATCACTTCGTGCCGGGAAAGCGAGTTTCAACGACAGCTATTGTATTTTTAACAAAGGTGAATTGTATGTAAAGAGTTTGCATATTTCCGAATATAATTTTGGAACTCACTACAATCACGAACCCATGCAGGAGCGCAAACTATTATTAAATAAGAAAGAATTGCGCAAATTGGAAGATAAGACAACAGAGAAAGGTTACACGATCGTTCCTTTGAAAATATTTTTTTCAGCAAGTGGTTATGCAAAACTGGAAATCGGACTAGGAAAAGGGAAAAAAATATATGATAAAAGAGAAACCATTAAGGAAAGGGAAAGCGATAGAGATCTAAAAAGGAAATATGGCATTTGACCAGTAAAAACTCTATTTTTTCAGTTTATCTTGACAAGAAGAATAAGCCTCATCCAATGGCTTTCATCTCACAATTCTTTCATTTACCGATTTTTACTACCAGCCCGAAGCCTACCCAAAGGCAACCCTGACGGCTTTATTAATAGGGATTGCCATAATCGCTTCTCGAGACTTGCACGCTTTTAATTTTTATTTTTTCTTCGGGTTCGCAATTATTTTTAAAATGAGGCGTTGTAATATTTTAAGTTCGGTTTAGACATCATCTTTTTAAATAAAAAACTATCCATCATGAATCCTATCGCCCTAATGCTCATCGTAATTTCCGTTGCGTCATTTTTGTACGCTTTAACATCTTTCTTCTTACCAAATTCCAGTAAAAAAATTGAACATCTCGTGAGAAAACTAAACCATGTAGGTGCTGACAATCATCTCACCTTCTGTAGCCAGGAAATACTGCATAATAAAGTAATAGGTGTTGACGGAATTCATCGAAAAATTATGATCCTTGAAAGAGTAAAAGGAGGCTACCAATCTTCAATCATTTTGCTTGACGAAGTACATGATTGCCAATTGGTCACCAATTCGGATGCTATTACACGGAATAGTTTGAAAAAAATTGTCGAAAATAATGCAGTTACTGTGGCATTACAATTTGAATTCAACAACCACATGAGACCTGCTTCAATTATTTTTACAAATAACATCAACAGCTCCAGGAAAGAATTTGAATTTTTAAAAGCGAAAGCTCAATTTTGGTGTGCTATGTTTTCCAAAATGCTTACCCACCAAAGGGAAGCAAGGGCGTAACTGGCGATATTGTAAATCTTATAAAAGCAAATGCAAAAGGTAAAATAGAAAACAGATTTATTTGTTCCTTTACTATTAACAAAGAATCTTTAATATTTCTTACCACTTTACATTCTCGTCAATAAATTTGATCAACCCGTCTGCCATCGTCTTTTGCTCTTTTACCTTAGGATGGCCATAAGTATTTTTATACGGAGCGAAATAAGTATATACCTTATTATCGTGCAATTCGTTCACGGTTTTCTTTACGTAACCCGGCCACGGTGAGCCTTCCTTTGTAATATCCATATTGCCCAGCATACAAATAATTGGCGCTTTCGGATAAGTAGCTCGTACTGTTTTTACAAAATTTTCATACGCTTTTACAATTTGCGACTCATCAGGAGGTGTGCTTCCAAATCTTTTTTTGAATTGTTCGTTACCGGGCATTGTTACTATCCACGAATCGTTTTGAAATAAATTGATCACAACAAGATCGGGAGTATATTTCGAAAAATCCCACTTGCTTGTGGAGTCTGTAGGATCGAGCCGGTTGTACATTTCTGGCATGATGAGCGGGAACCAGCTAACCATAATACCTATTCCACTTTTGGCGATACAATGATATTGCGCATTATAATGCCTTGCGGTAATTGCTCCATACGCATCATAATTATTTTCATAATATCCTTCGGAGTGATCTTTGGCAGTGTCATAAATGGCATAACCGCATGTAATAGAGTTTCCGAAAAATTCAATTTTTCTTTTTGGCAGTTTATCTGGCTTTAGCAATTGGGTTTTCGATTCAGTTTCAAAACCGTAAAACCAGGTTTTGCCTTTGTCCCATTCTGTTCGTTTGAATAATTGCAACGAATGTTTTCCGTAACGCAACCCGCTGGCAAGCCTAACTGTCTTTTTTAACGTGTCAAATTGAATGGGATACATGCTGTCTTTGTCAATGATCACATTATAGTAATTAGACGTATCCTGATCTTTAAAAATCCCTGAAATGCCAGTACCTTTAAAATTAATGGTAACAGAAGTACCCGGCCACATTAGTACGGCTGCATCAGCGGTCAATGGAATTCTTCCTTCATAAGAAATGTCTTTGTCTTTAAAAGAAATCTGCCGTTGCGAAAAGCATGTGATTGTAGAAAGGAGAAGCAGCGATGGCAATACTAGAATATTTCTGATCATTGAAAATTAAAATTTATTGGCTAAAGTAGTTGTTTTAAAATCCATTTTCATCAAATGAAATAATTAATTATTTTCTTAAGTTTTATAAAAAGATTTAATAGCTGCATTGGTGTGGTATTTTTTATCCTCTACAGTAAACAAACAAAATAGAAGTATTTTAATTCAGTACAACCAATGCAGCCGACACCATACTATTGATCAATTTCCTCTTCAAAAGAATTAACAAAGGCCAGTATTTCCTTTTCAAATTCCGCTTCGCCACCCAATAAAAACCGATGGGCCATGGGTAAAACGTAAACAGGGAAATACTCCAGTTCCTTATTAAATTTTAATAACTTGACTGAATCTTTCTCAGTAGTGAGAATTATTTTTTTCTCATTTTCTATTTTTGAAAAACGAGTTTCAATCTCTTTAATATTTTCAAGACTGAAATTATGATGATCCCTGAATTTTAATAATTGATATGTTGAACCAACTTTAGTAATCCAATCTTCAATAGGTTTTGGATTTGCGATTCCGGTAACTAAAAGTATTGAACAATTCGCGTCTAACTCATAATTCTTTTTTATAAATAAATGAAAAGGTTGCCCGTACTCGATCGTGGCGAAATATATTTTTTGGCGGTCTAACGGATTAAGTTGTTCAATAATAATTTGTTTTCCGGATTCATTTAAGTCAGGCTCACATTTAGTAACAATAATCATATCCGCGCGATGGCTGCTGCTCCTGTTATCGCGCAAATTCCCTGCTGGCAATAGAAGATTATTTGAATAAAGTTTTCCCGCATCAGTTAATAAAATATTCAATCCCGCATTTACTTCACGGTGTTGAAAGGCATCGTCGAGAATAATGATTTTTGTTGCCGGCCTTTCAAAAAGCAATTGCGGAATGCCCGTAACTCTTTCTTCGGCTACGGCTACCGTTACGTCCGGAAATTTTAAATGTATCTGCATGGGCTCATCGCCAATATCTTCTGATGTGGAGGTTTCGTTCGCAATAAAAAATCCTTTGGTCTTTCTTTTGTATCCCCGGCTTAGCGTAGCAATTTTATTTTTTTTTTCTAGCAAGCGAACAATATATTCAACCATCGGCGTTTTTCCGGTGCCGCCAACAGCAAGGTTCCCGACACAAATGAGCGGAAAGTCAAATGTTGCCGATCTAAATATTTTTTTATCGAAAAGTAAATTCCGCACCTTGATAATGCAACCATAAATAACAGAAAATGGAATTAACAGATATCTTAAACTTTTAAACATTAACCTGTATTATCGTTTACGTAGCCACAAGACATACCTTGTAGCGACAATTTGTCAAAAAGTATATAATTTTTGAGGCGTTACGCAAAAATCTAAAGGTATGTCAAAAGGATTGATGTCTTCTATTTCATCAACTGGTTCATAAAAACTCAAACCAATTTTAATCACATAAGGATTGCATCGCGCCAGAAACTTATCATAATATCCTTTGCCATACCCTACCCTAAAACCTTTTTTATCAAAAGCCAGCAAAGGAACCAACACCACTTCAATTTCTTTTTCAGTAATCGTTTCACCGTCTTCAGGTTCGTCAATTCCAAATTCATTTGTTATCATGTCCATATCATCTTTCAAATGATAATGAATCATATTTCCCGAATGAACATCCACTTTGGGAACACCAACTTTTAATGATGGATTTTTGAATTTAAGGTAGCGAATAATATTGGAAGTATCAGGTTCCGCAAGTTTCAGCGATGGAATATAGCTATGCACGCAATTAAGAAATGGAAGTTCTAATTTTTGAAAATAAATTAAAATAAGATCATTCAATTTTTCAATTTCATGAACAGAAAGTGATTTTCTACTTTCTCTAAATATACGTCTAAGTTCTTTTTTTTTCATAAAATATCCATAAGAAAAGGACGCACTCTGCGTGCTTGCTTTTTAATCGTTTCTTTAGATATCACCGATAGGTGTTTTACATTCGCAATAACCGAAATGCCGCTCCATTCAGAAATTTCATGTTCGTAATGTTGATACTCTTCATTAAATATCCATCCGGCAACGTTGATCTTTTCTTTGTTTAAAACGTAAGCTGTAAGTAAAGAGTGATTGATACTTCCGAGTTCATTTTTGCTGACGACGATTACTTTTGCCTTTAGTTTTTTTATGAGATCCAAAGTAAGTTCCTTTTGATTCAACGGGACCATCAGGCCACCGGCACCTTCTATAATCAATTGATTTTTTGTTGCAGGTAAATGATCAATAATTTCTTTTACAGTAATCTCTGTTTTTTCCGCGGGGCCAGCAAGATGCGGCGATGCCGGCATTTTTAAAAGAAAGCGTTCGGGGTGGACCACGGTTTCTTTGTTTGAGATAACACTTTTTATAAATAAAGAATCCGTTCCTTCGGAGAAACCTGCTTGCACTGGCTTCCAATAATCCGCCTTTAAAGCCTCAACAACAATTGCCGATATTAAAGTTTTTCCCACATCGGTTCCGGTTCCTGTTATAAAAATTGGTTTCATGGGTTGTGCGTGAATAGTGAAACGTCAATCGTGAATATTGCTTTCCCTGGCAATGACTCTTAACTCGTCTTATTTCAAAAAAATCATTTAATTATTTACAAAAATAGAAAATATTGTGGTTCCATAATTTCGCGATGTTTTAAATAGTAATTCGTTTTCATAATTATTCGCGGGTGTATGTTCCAGGATAAACCAACCACCGGGCGCCAGCAGCTTTTTTTCCCGAATAATGATCGGTAAATCATCAATATTTTTCAACGCATACGGTGGCCCGGCAAAAATAAAATCAAACTGTCTGATGCAACTTTCTAGAAATCGAAACACATCATTTTTTACAACCACACAATTTTCAATTTTCAACTCCGCGATTTTATTTTTAATGAACTCATACATTTTCGGATCTTTCTCTACGATCGTAAGATCAGTAGCACCGCGTGAGGCTAGTTCGTAACTTATACTTCCTGTTCCTCCAAAAATATCAAGTGTTTTTATTCCTTCGATAGAAATATTATTCTGAATAATATTAAACAACCCTTCTTTAGCAATATCCGTCGTGGGCCGCGTGTGGGGCATTTGAGAAGGAGGATTTATTTTTCGTCCACCATATTTACCGGTAATTATACGCATAATCGAGAGCAAAAATATAACTAAAATAATGGGACGGATACTGTTTTATCTCTTCCGAAAAATTCAAATCCGCAGGCAATTTTGAAAATTCTATGTCAGCAAAATATTTGTAGATCTCTTTGTAAAGCGACGAATCTTCTTCTATTAATCCATTGATCTCAAGGGCGATATTTTCAGTACCGAGTTGATGACAAACATTCCGCAACACGTATGACGCATCTTCCGGAGTATTGTATACATAGCTATTGATCAATTGGTGCTTCCCGTTTATAATTAGTGAAGCAATCAATTTCTGTCCATAAAATATTACAGAAAGTTTATCTTTTTCTTCAATCGGCCTTTTTAATAAAAGAGTATACTGGTGCGTAATTGAAGCATTAGGATAGTGCTCCTGCAAAACTTTATAGAGAGCCTCAGGTATCCGATAGCAATTATAAATCGATTGTTCGGCAATAAGATCAGTGAGTATGATTTCATTTTCGTAAAAATCCCCATGAAGTAAATTCATGACAGCAGCATTTCTATCGCTGTTGTAGATTGAAAAGGGAATAAGTACGCTTTGAGGCAAAGAATAAACCACAAATACTTTATTAAATGGTTGCGATAATATTTCTTTTTTTTGATGAAAAACAATTTGCAAATCAATCGGTAATCCTACCAACGGTTTCGTCTTATCATAATTATAAATCGCAAGCCCTACGAATGAATTACTTGTTTCATCCTTGATACAAAAAGAAAATCCTTCATTGCTTACTTCGCAAAAAAGTGTACAAGTAGATGCATCAAATGATGCGGGTAATATTTCGAATGCTGTTCTCATATTATTGTCGCAATATTATCGTTTTTTTCTGATGGATAACCCATTAAAAGTAAAGTGTTTTTGTAAAAATGCTGTTAATGCGCCCAAATGTTTTCTTTTATACGTATAAAAAAATAACAAATTGTACCCCCTTAAAGAAGATGCGCCAATTAAGTATGAATTCCTAGCGTATTACCTAAAAATCAAAAAAGTGATTAAATGTTGCTTTACTGTATAGACGTCCAAGTTTCTATATTTGATTCGTTCGGCACTTGTCAAAAAGCGAAGATTTCCTTATTTTACCTTTTGCAAAAAAATCTTAACCTAAAATCATCAAAACGAATATAAATGCTTCCATTTATTTCTTAGCTTCGCAGCCAAAATAAAAAAAATGACTAATAGAACTTTTACAATGATTAAACCTGATGCGACCTCTAAAGGAAATACTGGTGCCATTTTAAAAATGATTAATGAAGCAGGTTTTCGCATTGTGGCTATGAAAATGACTCATATTTCTGCAGCAAAAGCCGGTGAATTTTATGCGGTACATAAAGAGAGGCCTTTCTATGGTGAATTGGTTGAATTTATGAGTCGTGGACCTATTACAGCTGCCATTCTTGAAAAAGAAAATGCAGTGGGAGACTTCAGGAAATTGATCGGCGCTACCAATCCTGCGCAAGCCGACGACGGAACTATAAGAAAATTATATGCAGCATCTATCGGTGAAAACGCGGTTCATGGAAGCGACAGTGATGAAAATGCCCAAACCGAAGGAGATTTTTTCTTTAACAAATTAGAACAGTTTTAAATAGGCCTTCACCAAAATAATTTATTTTAATTTCCAAAACCTGTAATCTACTTACAGGTTTTTTCTTTGTTTACTTCTTTTCTTTCCTTTTGTTACTCACTACTACTTCGTAAGATTGTCAGCTACCTGACTGTTGCCGCTATCCTTTTTGTTCGCCAATGGCTCAACTTTATATCCTGCCTTTCGTAAAAGTTGTATCAATCCTTCATTACCGACCAAGTGCCCTGCTCCTACAGCGACAAATACACTTTCCCTTTTCATAATTTGCTTTAGCTGCCCCACCCAATTTTTATTTCTGTCATTTAAAAGTAAATTGTCATATTTATCTGATCCGAATTCGCTTTTGCCCATCATCTTGGTTATCGAATCTAACTGCTGATTTTTATAATAGTTGAGCATCGTTTGGAATTCCTTTTTATTTACTGAAAAACTATCAATATTTTTAAGTAATTCCTGAGCTTGCAATTCGTAAGGAATGCTGTCAAATACTGAAGCCTGGAACTGCATTGTCTCCAAACCGTTAATTTCCTTTTTATCCTCTTTGGCAATTTTTACAAGTTCTTCCTCCACGCCGGAAGGGCTACTGCAATTCATCATTCGTGGATAAAGCAGCGCCACTAAAAAATAGGGTTTTGCGCTCTGAAGCAGCATGAGTGGCACTTTTAATGAATCTGAAAAATAGTTTTGCAATCTTTTATATTCCTCAGGCGTATAAAGATCTTCCAGCTTTTTACCACCTTTCATGTTCATATACAACATGCCGCTTAACATGATGGATGGATCTTCCATATCCAGTTCCATATAAATCGTATCGCACTGTTTCATTGCGCGCTTCAACTGGTCGCTAAAATGGATATCGTCTTTACATAACAAATGGAAAGTGCCAAAAAGGAAGCTTGGCTTCTTTAATCCATTACCGCTCACTTCCCACAGCAACGTATTATCGTTATTCTGTTTTACAAAAGGCGCGCTTTGTTGTGCTTTGCATCCCAAAAATAAAACGCAGGAAAGCGCGTAAAAAAGTAAATGTTTCATTAATCGATTTTTGTAAAAATAAGGCTTAACAATATTTATGTAATGCAAATTTTTCTTACCCTGATTAAAGGAAATTCGTAATTCTCAAAGTTGAAACCATTTCCAAACAAAGTAATGACGATTAAATACGATTCTTTAAAATAAATACCTTTACTATCGAAAATATGTTGATTATTTTTTCACATTTAGGGAAATTTATCGCGAAATAATTCGTTAACTCTTTATAGTTAAAAACATAATTATGTTTAATATAATTATATCATTTTAAACTAAATCCCATGAAAACGTCTACACTCTTTCTTTGCTTCCTTATATATTCATTTGGTATTTTCGCAAACAAGGAATTGCCCGAATATGGGGAGATAGACAAAACGGATCTCAACCTAAAACAGTGCGAATTTGAAAAAGACGCGGTTGCGTATGAATTAATGTCCTCTGGCGATGTGTATTATAAGGTGATAGACGGTGACTTCAATATCGTAATGGAAAGGAGGATAAGGATTAAAATCTTAAAAGAAGCGGGAATTGATAAAGCGAACATTAAAATCAGGTATATCACCTTGGGAAATTATGAAACCGTAAAAAATATTTCCGGAATTACCTATAATCTAGATAGCGCAGGAAATGTGGTAACCAGCAAACTCGATAAGGAATCAATCATTGTAAAACGCCTTGGCAACCAATTTTCCGAAGTTTCCTTTAAGTTGCCAGACGCAAAAGTGGGAAGCGTCATTGAATATAAATTCACGAAAAATAAAAAATCAATTTCCAACATTGATGACTGGTATTTCCAGGACGATATACCCACCCGAATTAGTAGTTATCGAGTTGCAATTCCGGCAATGTTCCTATTCAATTCACACGTATTTGCAGACCAGGATATTAAACAGGGAAAAGACATCGTAAATGAAGATGCTGTTTATAGAAAAAAACATCTCCAATTTTCTTCGCAATTAAGGACGTATGAAGTTGAAAATGTTCTTGGGTTGAGAGACGAGCCGTTCATGGGTGCGGCCACCGATTATTTTCAGCGTGTCGTATTTCGTTTAAAAGGAGTAAAGTACGGTAGCGGCGAAAAAGAAGAACTGAGTGCCACCTGGCCTGAACTCACTACCGGACTATTGGGTAATCCCGATTTTGGTGGCGAGTTTTCAAAAAAAATTCCCCACACTAAAAAACTGGACGATCTTTTAGTAACTGCAACCGGAGATTATAAAAAGATGTCAACGATCTATCATTTTGTAGCAAACAGAATGACTTGGAATGGTGATAGAGGAATTTATCCTGCATCAGGCGCGAGGCAGGCATGGGATAAAAAAAAGGGCAATGAAACGGACATAAATTTTATAGTCATTAACTTATTAAGAGATCAGGGCATTCATGCATATCCACTGCTGGTAAGCACCAAAGATAATGGCACCGTCAATACCGAATATCCATTTTTGCAGCAGTTCAATACCACAATGGTTTGCGCAGTAATCGACGATAAAAAATACATCTTAGATGCCGCAGACAGGTACAATCCGGTCTACCACGTACCTTGTAGCGTATTGAACAATGACGCGTACATTGCAGACAATACCAATGGCGGTTGGATCATTCTATCCGATAATAATAACGTGCTAAGGAATGATGTTTTAATTAACATAAGAATTAACCCGAGTGATTCATTAACGGGTAAGGCAGTGATAAATAGTTACGACTATGCAAAAAATAAAGTTTTAGAAGTTTGGGGAAAAGACACCAGTTCCTTCGTTAATTATTACAAAGCCGGAGACAGCCTTATGCAAATTAAAAACATTGAGGTGGAGGGGGCCGATATGGATTCAGTTGCCTTTGAACAGAAATTTGACTTTGCAATGCCATTCACCTCAAAGGAAGGCCATGATTCATTCACGGTCAACTTCTTCCAGGGTTTTAAAAACGATCCCTTTGTAACGAGTGAAAGAAATACAGATATTGATTTTAATTATAAACAATCCTTTAAAATTGAAGGAACGGTAGCAGTACCTGAAGGTTACTTATTTAGTTTACCTTCAGATTTACACTTAGCAATGCCTGATTCGAGTATCGTGTTGGAAAAGTATTTCGGGATGAGCGACAGCGTATTGAGCTTCCGAATTATGTTGAATTATAAAAGGTCCTATTATGATGCAAAAGTTTATCCCCAGTTAGAAGAATTTTATAAAAAATTATACAGCGCTTTAGATGAAAAAATAGCCTTTAAAAAGAAATGAAAATCGTAAGAGATATTTCATCAGATTATGGCATTTTTCAAACGAAATATTTTTACGATGAAAAGGCCAACACTATTACATCAATAACACTTCTTCAATTCACTCACAACATTATTCCCGCAGGTAAACTTGCGGAAGTGTTTCACTTTTTTGAAAAAGTAAATGATGAGGACAATGAGAAGATGGTGATTAAAAGAAAATAGAATTGATTCTTACCAAACTTGAATATTGATCATTTAATCACTCAACTTATTCGGCACTTCCTTTATCGCCAACAAACCAATTCTCTTTATTCTTAAACAGCACATTAAACGTCGTTAGTGTTCCATAGATTCTTGTGATATATTGCTGAAGATTTACTTTTTCTTCATCACTCAAAACTTTGTGCGCGTTGATTTGTTGTTCCATCACGCGCAGCCTGTCCCGCAGCATCACTATTTTATGAAAGAAAATATCTATCGGAATTTCTTTAGCTTTTTGATTATCATCGGCAGGCTGCAAAATCATCGATCCACCTTTCCAGCGATCTCCCAATGGCACTAATTCGGACGGATCACCCCAAAGCCTGAGTATTTTCAAGAGTGATTTTTCCACCTCACTCGTAGTTTCCAGTTCCACGGTAACATTCTCAGGAATAATTTCTTCCAACTTGGTATCTTTTTTGTCAATCTCTTTTATCCCATAATTAATAAAAGATATAAGATAACTGGCCAGCCTCACTCCTACTATTGCCCCCGGTCCGTATTGCGTATGCTGAAGCCTGGTGCCTACGCCTAGTGTCAGTTGATCCATAAATAATTGATTTATTGTTTTTTAAATTTTGTAAAGATAACAAACTGCAAAAGCTTTATTACTATGAAATCTTTCAATAGAATTCTTTCGTCCATCAATTTAATATAACGCTTACCATATTTAAATTCATTCGTTAATAACCAAATTAAAACAAGGAAATTAATTGTTAGTTACGCAATATGTTAAAACAAAACAGATTTTAAATTACGGAAAAAAATGTCGAAATATATAGTCAATTTCTTCATTAAATTGGTTACTTTGGTACTTGAAATTCATTACCTTTTTTATATGAAAAAAAACTTAGGAAATTTCCGCTACCTATATATTTTGGTTTTAGCATTTATATCCTTAATCTCCTCGTGTAAAAAAGATAAAGATAATTCCACCTCCGCAAATCAATCTGCGCAGCTGTCTGATGCTGACTCGCTTACATACCTGATGTATAATCTTATGCAAGTAAATTTAAGTTTTGCGTACGGTGGTAGAGATACGTCCGGTGCTGGTTATCTTCCTACTTATTATTGGTACAATAAGATTCCAAAATTAAATCCATTGAGTTCCAACTATGATTCTGCGGATGTTTTGTTGGCCAACATGAAAACTTATGCAATTAATCCTTCAACCGGAAATCCGTACGATAGGTATAGCTTTCTGGATAAAACAGGGGCTGTGGCCGGAGAAATTCAGCAAGGCGTAGCCGGAGATTTGGGGATGCAGGTAACTTATGCATCAGATGGTCATGGAAAGTATTATCTTTTTGTTTTGTTTGCAGATAAAAATTCTCCCGCCGGGAAAGTGGGCGTTACACGTGGATGGGAAATAACTGCCATTAATGGGGATAATAATATTTCTTACGATGGCAGCAACGGAACTAATGTGCAAAAAGTCAACAACGCGGTTTATAATGCATCTACTTCTTCTTTCACTTTTTTAACACCGGACGGAAAAACTCAGACCAGTACGCTTACAAAAGCTGTTTATGACATCAACCCTGTTTTATTCGACACAGTTTATTCTGTTGGAGGAAAAAACATCGGTTATTTTGTTTTCAACACATTTTCTAACGTATTGAATACCAACGGACCCACCCTTACTAAATTAGAGTTAGACAGGGTGTTCAATAAGTTCTCGGCAGCAGGCATTTTGGACTTAATAGTTGATCTCCGGTATAATGGCGGTGGCTCTGTGGCTACTGCGGAATATATTGATAGCCTTGTCGCTCCCTCATCAGTGGCTGGCAAAGTCATGTATAATTATTTGTACAATGACAAGTTAGCTGCAGTTGCGAACCAGATCGGACTTGAGTCACAGGTACTTTTTAACGGAGGGGGAAGTTTGAATTTAGCTCATGTATTTTTTATCGGAACCGGCAATACTGCTTCGGCCAGCGAATTAACGCTAAACAACTTAAAACCTTATCTGGATGTAAAACTGGTCGGCGATACGACCTATGGAAAGCCGGTAGGTTTCTTTTCATTCTCTATTTCCGATTTTCCAAAGGGAGTAGAAAAGCATCTTGCCGATTTGTATGCGATCAATTTCGAAACTAGAAATGCCAACAATGAGGGAGGCTTCTTCAACGGTATTGTTCCTGATCAGTTGGCGAGTGACTTTGTAGACTTGCCGTGGGGAGATTTAAGGGATGAT
The DNA here is from genome assembly GCA_036509585.1 of Hanamia sp. Lineage (GTDB taxonomy): Bacteria > Bacteroidota > Bacteroidia > Chitinophagales > Chitinophagaceae > Ginsengibacter. The sequence goes on from DATCFI010000095.1 coordinate 29,649, forward strand.
AACCTGGCAAAAATATTTAATTTTATTTCTACGGGAGCTTTTAGTCGTCTGTCCGTCCAGGCGCGGATGGCTTCTGACAAGTCTTTGCGTCTTACGATACCTTCTACGATTCATGCCCTTCGTTTTAACGGAATGGTGGATTATAAAAGTAGTAGTGCGATAAACTCCCTTCTAAATAAAAGCTTAGGAAAATCTAGATAGATATCATCAAATAATATTTAAAAATTATTCGTAATTTGTTGTTGGGTAAGCAGTAATAAGTTTAAAAGAATTTTTAATTTTCAGGACATTTCTTTGTTTCCTGGTTCACCGTTCGCAATCTTGAAGGACTAAAAATTGATGGCTTAGGGGTTTAACACCTAAGGATTGGCGTTAAAAAAATTGGGATAAAAGAGAATACCTTCTAATTTTTTCATTAAAAAGTTTGCACTTATAAAAAATAAATATTAGATTCGTATTAATCCTCTCCCCGATAAACTAGTTAATTAATCTTTTTCTTTCCAATTTTCCTGTAAAATCCTCGCTTTATTTTTTAATCATTTAAACTTCAGGTTTATGAAAAAGATTCACTCAGTCGAATTGCATGACACATTCGTTGCTATCGGCATCATTCTGACATTTTTTGCTATAATGGCTGCTATCGCGTTTATGACAGGAATGTAACGCTCTTTGCAGTTTTTTATTGTATTAATGAAACCGCGGACTTCAATTTATTGAGATGGTATAGGTGTTTGCCTGTACCATTTTTTTTAGGCGGCTATTCTAATCTTTTACAACTGGTTTGAAGTGAAAATAAAATCAAAAAATCTTATTATTTGTTACTTTACTGATACATGATATTTTTCAGTTGTCTGAACAAATTTTCTTTACGCTTCCCAGCCGCTTGACAGTACGTCAGCAATGTGCATCGTGGTAAGCGGTAATTCTTTTTTGGTAATAATGCCTTGCAAATGCATGAGGCAGCTAAGGTCTGTAGAGATAATATGGGAAGCGCCGGTATCTATCGCGTGATTTATTTTTTGATCGGCCATCGCATTGGAGATTGTGTCAAACTTTACAGCAAAGGTGCCTCCAAAGCCGCAACAGGTTTCTGTGTCAGCCATCTCTACCAACTTGAGTCCTTTCACTTTACTCAGCAGGCTGCGGGGGCCTTCTTTAATTTTGCATTCACGCAAGCCGGCGCAGCTATCATGGTAGGTAGCTTTTACGTTTAGTTCGGCCCCGAAATTTTCAATCTTTAAAATCTTTGTGAGAAACTCTGTGAATTCAAAAATATTTGACGAAAGATCTTTTACATGGTTGTGATGCGAAGAGTCTTCAAAAAGTTTTGAATAGTAATTTCTTACAAAACCAACACAAGAAGCTGAGGGCGCTACAATGTAATCCGTGCCGTCAAAATCTTTCAAATATTTCGTTGCCACATTTTTTGCTTCCTCGAAAAAACCAGCGTTAAAAGCAGGTTGCCCACAACAAGTCTGATTTGTATTATAAGAAACATCGCAGCACGCTTTCTCCAGAACCCTTACCATATTAAAAGCAGTTTGAGGGTACAGCTGGTCAACAAAACATGGTATGAATATTTTAACTTTCATTGGAAGAAATGTAAAAAAAATATTTTCAAAAAAAGAAGCCTTTTAATTCGAATAATTAAGGGATATCATTTTTAACGCCGATAATGCAGCCTCTTCTCCTTTATTTCCATGAACACCACCGGTTCGTTCGTCGGCCTGCTGCTGATTGTCCAGAGTAAGCACACCAAAGATGGTAGGCACGGGCAATAATAAATTTAACTGTAAAACGCCCTCCGTAATGGCTTTACATACATAATCAAAATGTGGCGTCCCACCGCGTATTACACAACCCAGTGCGATGAACACCTTTGGCTTTTCAAAACCGTGATGATAAGTTTCCCAACAATTTTTAATGGCAAAAGGGATTTCAAAAGCGCCCGGCACATTGATTACTTTATAATTTGTAATTCCGTATTGCTTCAAAATTCTAATACACCCGTCGAGCAACTTACTAACGACCGGTTGATTCCATTCGGTTTGTACAATAACGATACAGGCATCCTTTGGTAGAATGCCTGTATCAATGCTATAAAGAGTTTGGTTGACTATTGCCATTTTTAACTTCGCGCTTTTTATTCCGAAAAACTTCCCAATCTTGCAAGATACCTGTCTACGTCGTTTGCTCTTTCAGAAAGCGGATAATTTGTTTTAATTTTCTTAAAAAGAGTTACGGCTTCTTGTGTTTTGCCAATTGTATGGGCAAATAATGCCGCCCTGAACAAATACTCAGAAGAAGTGAAATTATCTTTCTCATTCACTTCAGAGGCCTTCTTATAATAATCAAGCGCATCATCATTTTTATTAAGTTCGGCACTTGCATCACCCATCATTCCAAGCGCACGACTTTTTATTTGTGTGGCGCCATTCGCGTCAAAATCTTTTAAGTAACTTATAGATTTTGCGAACTGTCCAAGATGTAGATAGCAAGCCCCGGCATAGTATTCGCAAAGGTTTGCTGCCGGCGTACCGGAATATTTATTAATGATTTTTAATGCGCCGGGATTCATTCCATCGCCATTAAGCACTTTGGTAGCCAGGAACAATTTGGCAGAATCCGTAGCACTTGTAAAATCAAAAAAATACTTCTGTGTAACGAATACTTCCTTATCTGCTTTTTCGATCTCAGGCACTTTAAACATGTAATGATAAATCATCCATCCTGCCAACAAGACAACGATTGCAGAACCAATATATGAAATGGGTTTATTATAATCATCCCAAAAATTTCTTGCCTTCTCTATTATATCCGGCTCGTGTGTTTGTACTTTTGTGTTCGCCATATTGAATTTTTATTCTCTTAGTGCCTACCTCAAAGGGAAGGGCTTTTTAAATTTTTACAGTAAACCAACAAATAATCTGAAAACCCAATCACTCATTACTAATAACCGCCTACTTAACACCTAATCCATTATAAATGGATAGTTATCTTCCGCATATACATCCTTAAAGATTTCATCATCATCAGGATATGGACTTTCTTCTGCAAAAGTTACCGCTTCTTCTACTTCATGTTTCACCCTATCGTTAATTGTTTCAATCTCTTCATCACTGACTCCAAAGTTTTCTTTCAACTTATGTAGCGTGGTTTCTACTGGGTCTTTAAGTTTATATTCTTCCATTTCCTCCTTTGAGCGATATTTTGCCGGATCACTCATACTATGCCCTTTGTATCGGTATGTCTTTATTTCGAGCAACGTTGGGCCACCTTTTTCTCTCGCTCTTTTCACCGCCCTGCTTACTGCTTCGTGAACAGTTTCGGGTATCATCCCATCTACCTGGTCACCGGGCATTTCATAAGCATCGGCCAGTTTATAAATATCAAGCACGTTGGAAGTACGTTCAACAGAAGTACCCATTGCATATTGATTATTTTCACAAATAAACACTACGGGAAGTTTCCAAAGCATGGCCAGGTTAAACGTTTCATGCAGAATACCCTGTCTTGCCGCGCCATCGCCAAAAAAACAAAGAACTACATTATCTGTTCCTCTGTATTGTTCTGCAAATGCAAGACCAGCACCGGTTCCTATCTGTGCCCCTACAATCCCATGACCGCCAAAAAACCGCTGTTCCACGCCAAAAAAATGCATACTTCCGCCTTTTCCTTTGCTGCAACCGGTAGCCTTCGCGTACAATTCGGCCATACAGGCTTTGGGTGCTACCCCTTTTGCGATAGCAAGCGCGTGATCGCGATAAGAGGTAATAAATATGTCATCAGGCGTAGTTGCAGTCATGCAACCGGCGGCTACTGCTTCCTGCCCAATATATAAATGGCAGAATCCGCGAATTTTTTGCATACCGTACATCTGTCCGGCCTTTTCTTCGAAACGACGCATGAGAAGCATCAGTTCGTACCAGTAGAGATAAGTTTCTTTTGAAAACTTTGTAGCCAAGATTTTAAATTTTAGGCCGCAAAGATAAGGCAAAAAAGAAAATAATTTGTGCCTAAAAAAACAATATTGAAGAGTGGCATTCCTATAAAAAAGCCGGCTTTAAAAGCCGGCTTCTATAAAACCCCACGTGAACACCTCGCTTCTCATAAATTATTTAGGAAGCAATACTTTATTGACTACATGAATTACGCCGTTACTTTGATTTACGTCTGAAATGGTTATTTTGGCAGTACCACCATTTTCATCCGTAACCATCAGGTTTTCCCCGTTCATGGTTATGTAAAGATTTTCTCCTTCTACTGTTTTTAAAGTAGCCTTGCCTTTATGTTTTTTTACCATCTTCATAAGATCCTCAGAAGATAGTTTACCTGGTACCACATGGTAGGTAAGTATGGAAGTAAGCTTTGCTTTGTTTTCGGGTTTCAGTAAAGTCTCTACAGTTCCCGCGGGCAACGCGTCAAATGCCTCGTTGGTAGGTGCAAATACCGTGAATGGACCTTTGCTTTCCAGAGTTGGTACCAGTCCTGCGGCTTTTACAGCGGCGACCAGTGTAGTGTGATCTTTGGAGTTCACTGCGTTTTCTACAATGTTTTTTGATGGATACATCGCGGCGCCTCCAACCATCTTCGTCTGTGCAAAAGTGTTTCCTGAGAAAAATGCGGTAAGGATTAATAATCCTAAAAATTTAATTTGTTTCATTTTGTAATTTTTGTTTAATGATTGGTTGATTTCATTCATTTACGGAATTACAAAAAGATTGGTTTTAGATTTTTAAAATAAAAGAAACAACAATAATGGTTAGACGTAAATAAAAGCTTGTTTATAGTAAACAAACCAACCTGCAGGCAGGCAATTAGAAGTAATTTCTATTTAACCAGTGATGGCTTTACTAAAAAGCATGTTGATGAGTGGGATGTTGAAAATGAAAAAAGATGATTGGAAATAGCGAAAGAAATGTAGCGCTTACATTTTTGAAATCACTACCATTTCGCTCATGGTAGGCGCAGGACTTCCGCCTTCTTTTTCGAGCGTAATGGCAAAGGCTTCCGCTTTACCAAAAGATTTCATTTTCTGAATATGGTAGGTTCCTTTTTCTGTTGTAATTAAACCGGCATCAACAGGCTTACCATCTACAATTGCCCAGAGCTGGTATTGTTTACCTGCGGGCACTTGCGGAAGATTGGTAGGATCTATATACACCTGGCCGGTATTTTTCATCCAGAATATTTTAGCAACTGCATCAGGCGAGTTAGCGGTTCCGTTCAAAACCACCGGCCTCGCATATCTGTTGGTAACTACCTCCAAGTCTTTGGTCATGGCCTCATTAGAAGCATCTGTCTGTTCAATTTTCTGTTGCGCTACCTGCAAGTCATCGGTGGCTTTATTGTATTTGCGATAATAAGTATAATTAAGAACGATGCTGCCAAACAATAAAATAATCGAAGCAGCAGCTAAAAATTTATAAAATGGTATTGATGTGTTTCTCTTGTTGATAGAAACCACAGGAGCCTGAGTACTTTCTACTTTTGACTCTTGAGAAAAAACACGGTTCATCAGTTTTTCCTTTACATCCGATGAAGGTTGAAGCGCATTCGCCTGTGCATAGCTTTCGAGTGAGCCTTCTATATCATTCAATTCCTCTTTCAATTCAGGAAACTGAGACAGGTTTTCCTCTACCAGTAGCTTTTCCTCTGGCGAAGAAATTCCTAAAGCGTAAAGCTCAAGTAAACCGGATGATATGAATTCTTCTTTATTCAATTTTAATTTTGTAATAATCTTTTCAATTCTGACATAGCTGCTCTCATTCTTGTTTTTACTGTGCCAAGAGGTATTCCAAGCTGCTGGGATATCTCGTTTTGGGTAAATCCTTCAAAATAGGCTAAATCAATGATTCGTTTTTGGTCTTCTTTTAGCAGCGTAACCTGTTTCCTAATTCCCAGCCCGTCAAATCTCTCGTTTTCATTTATATTGTTACTGACATTACCTACGGCAATTTCTGAACTTTGGATTTTTGATTGCTTTTTATAACCTTTACTTCTTATCGTATCAATCGCAAGATTTCTGGTGATATTTAGCATCCATGTAAATAATCGCCCCTTAGTCGAATCATAACTCGAAAAGTTGTTCCATATTTTTACAAATGCCTCCTGCAATATATCCTCAGCCATCGCGGTGTCATTGATCATTTTATAAATAATCCCGTTCAGCGCACCAGAATAATGATCGTACAAATAGCTGAATGCGGATTCATCGCCGCTTTTCAGCAAGACAACTAAATCTTCTTCACTATATATCACGGTATTTGACAAAAAGTATTTTTATATAATTGTAAATGTAAGCTGCAAAATGAGAAATGCTCTCACTTTGGAAATTATTTTAAAAATAAAAAGAACGGTTTTTTTGTTCATTTGCTGTTGCGGCCTTTTATTTTGCTAAAATCTCCTCCAACGCATTATACAGTTTATCCAGATCTTCATTGCTGTTAAAAGCATTTATAGAGTATCTCAGATAAAATTTATTGCCGTGAGGCATCACTGGTATTTGTATCTTGTATTTGTTGTATAAAATATCATGTAATTTTTCCGGTGCCTCTATTTTTAAATTGATGCTGTATAATTGGGCGATAAAATCATCGTTGATTGGACACAGCGGTGAAGCATTTAGCAATTTGCAAAATCTTTCGGCGTTGTTTTGAGTTATTGTTTTACATGCTGATCCTATTTGTTCCCAACTATTTTCGTGCATAAAATCGATAGCGGCCGGAACACTTAAAAATGCGGCATAATCCTTGGTTCCCTGTGTCTGATGATAGTCTAAAAAACGAGAACTGGAAGGATGATCGCTATTGTAGCCCCAACTGATTAATAGTGGGTCCAATATATTTTGCAATTCATTTCTGACATATAAAAAGGAAGATCCTTTAGGGGCCAGCATCCATTTGTGACAGGCTCCCACATAAAAATCGGCATCTAACTCCGCCAGATTTGCTTCGACCTGTCCGGGTGCATGCGCCCCATCTATAAAAGAGAGAATACCTTTTTCCTTTGCTATGCGACATATTTCGTGTACAGGTAACCGTAAAGCAGTGCTACTGGTGATATGGCTGATAAATATTAATTTGGTCTTCGATGTAATGCCTTCTGAAAACTGCGCAATGAAATCTTCCTTTGAATCTATGGGAAAGCGAATCTTTTGTCGCACGTACGAAGCACCTTTTTGGTGGCAGTAATATTCCCACGCTTTATCGCATGCACCATATTCAAGTTCTGTTGCCAATACTTCATCGCCTGGCTTCAGGTCCAGACTTTTAGCTACTATATTCACCCCGTAAGATGGATTGGTAACATAAACCACATCGTCAGAATCGCATGTTAAAAAATCTGCTAGCGCGATTCGCGCATCCTTTAAATATCCAGGAAGTTTTTCCAAAATAAAATAACTCGGATCTTCTTCAACCTCTTCCTGTATTTGATGACACCTGTCTAAGACAGGCCGCGGACATGCGCCAAAGGCTCCAAAATTCAAATAAGCAATATCATTTCTTAAAAGAAACTGGCTTCTTAAATTATTTGTTTGCATCGGTTAAAATTAAAGATTGAAAATTAAAAACAAGTATTCATTTTGTTACCTCTCTTTACGTCAGCTATTAAACTCTAAATTAGACGCACATCTTTAAAAGAGAAAGAACCGACAAAATTGCCGGTTCTTAGTACAATAAGCTTTAATAAAAATCCATTTACTATTTACTTTGAGCGACCTGTTCTTCGCCAATTACCTTCTCTAATACTCTTACGGCTTCATCTACATAAATGTCTTTTCCTATTAATTTTAAAAATTGCGCCTGTCTTTTTATTTTAGTCGTATCTGAGCCAATTTCCAACAAATCAGTAGGTAATGTAGATGTTTGGAGTGCCACAGGAGACATCGAATATTTATCTAATTCTTTTGCATCCTGATCAACTTCTTTTTGCATCTCTTTGTATTTCTCTATGTTTAACGGTGTTTCTTCGTTTCTATATTTCTCTAATAAAGAAACTTGTTTACCGATGCCCTGGAAATCTTTATTAGTTTTAATACTGGCATTAACGCTGGCAATTACCGGACTATAACTGTACCCTGGATCCCATAGCGTATAGTTGGCTTTTGGTATCTCATCCCATTGCAATGCATCAGGGTTGTCCTTCTCACGTAGTTTAGCTTTTTCCAGTCTATCAGGAATGATAATATCTGGAACAACACCTCTTAATTGAGTAGCTCCCCCGTTGATCCTATAAAATTTTCTAAAAGTGAGCTTTACATCTCCGAGTCCTTCATCGGGTTTGTTGAAAAAAGGATTTTCAGATTGGGGGTCTAAAGACACATTTCGTTGAACGGTACCTTTACCGTAGGTAGATGAACTTCCAATAATAATACCTCTATGATAATCCTGTATAGCTGCGGCAAAAATTTCTGAAGCCGAAGCGCTGAGCTCGTCCACCATTACTGCCAGCGGACCTGTGTATAGAACCGATTTATCTTTATCCTCTAAAATGCTGGGTGCTCCATCACGGCCCTTTACCTGAACTACCGGACCACCTTTTATAAACAAGCCCACCATATCTACCACATCCTGCAGAGATCCTCCACCATTTCCTCTCAAATCCATCACAATCCCTTGAACATTGGCAGCCTTTAACTTTTCAACTTCTTTGGCGACGTCGGTAGCAGATCTTCTTGCAGTAGGATCATCAAAATTTGCATAGAATTCAGGCAGATAAATATATCCTATCTTGTGACCGTTGTTGTTGATTACAGCGCTTCGCGCAAATGTATCATCTAACGAAATTTGATCCCTCGCAATAGTAACCACTTTAACCGTTCCATCAGCTTTCTTCAAAGTAAGTTTTACTATGGAACCTCTCTTTTCGCCTCTGATCAATTTTACTGCATCCGTTACTGAATATCCGGTTACATCAACAGGTGCAGCATCACCCTCTCCAACTTTTATAATTTCGTCACCAGGAGTTATTTGATTCGTCTTCCATGCAGGCATGCCCGTTATAAGACTAAAAATAGTAATTTTTCCATCTTTTTCCTGAAGTTGAGCGCCTATTCCATAAAAAGTGCCACTTAGCATTTCATCAAAACCTCTCTTGTCACCCGGGTTAAAATACGTTGTATGGGGGTCCATACTGCCTGTTATACAATTTACGAAAGTGCTGAAAAGTTCATTAGAAGAATTGTGATTTTTCAGAGTCTCAAAATAGCGATTCATTTGGCGTGTGACGACTTCTACTGATTTGCGCTTCAGTGTAGAATCGGCTTTGTAAGCAGAATCTTTAACAACATTTGAATCCCTTTCTTCCTGAAAATCCACATACCTTACCAACACAAGATATTTTAGACGCTTCCGTATATAGTCATTTTGTTCGGCAACGGTGGCCGGATAATTTCTTTTGTCGCCGTCCGTTTGCAAATATTCATCCTTATTGAAGTCAAAAGGGCGTTTTAATTCTTGATCATAGGAAGCTGATACTTCATTTAACCTTTTGAGATAGACATTCATTATAGCATAAAAAGATTTTAATGGCGCACCATGAATTTCGTCATCAATTCTGTTTTGGTATACTTTAAAAGAGTCAATGTCAGACTGCAAAAAAATATATTTATCCGGATCTAACTCTTCCTCAAATTTTTTCAAAACCTCCCTGGAAAAACTGTCATCTATTTTTTTTGGTTGATAATGCCCTTGTTCCAATACGATTCCTACATTGCGAAGTATTTTTTCATATTTCGTTTTGGGATCGTCGCTTCTCTTGTCTCCTCTTCCCATCACACCATAACCTATAAAGAGGCCTGCCAGTATAAGAATAATAAGTACCGGAATAAATTTTTTGCTCATAATAAAACTGATTATTGGGTTCATAAGTAAAAGTAACAGAAATTAAATTTGTACTTTAAAACTAACGAATTGAATTAACAAAGGTTTTGTAAAAAGTATATACGGTTTAATAGCTGGATTATTGTAAATCATTTTTAAAGTAAAACCCCCACAACCGTGGGGGCTTTAACAGGGTGGATGATGGGGCTCGAACCCACGACCCTCAGAATCACAATCTGATGCTCTAACCAACTGAGCTACAACCACCATTTTCGGAACGCGAAACTAATTAAAAAATTAATCTAAAAAACAAATCAGCGCAACGACATTAAAAATATTCCTAAAAATTAAAATCATTTTTTGAGTTGTAATTTATAATACTTGCTTTCAACCGCCTGCTCTTTGATAAATACCATTCATACATATTTACAAAATCCATGTCAATTATGCATTAGAAATTTGCGGTCGAATTTAAAAGATAAACAATAAAAAAAATATGAAACTTATTACCCGGCACCTTTACCTGACTATTTTAATTATTATAGCTTGTTCTGCCTCAGTGATGGCACAATACCCTCAGGGCGGCCCTGGTGGCGCTCCTGGGGGCAGCCCAATGGGTGGCGGATACGGAAAACGACCTGTTGGAGGAAATATGAACATGGGACATTTTTATGGCAAAGTCGTAGACGCAAGTTCTAACAAACCGCTTGAATCTGCGTCCGTACAGCTTTCTCATAGCCAATTTGACTCTGTCACCAAGCAAAAGAAAGAAGTGGTTGTTGCGGCCATGTTAACAGATAAAAAAGGAGAATTCAGCATAGACAAATTACCGGTTTTTGGAGCTTATCAACTTAGCATTTCAACTGTAGGGCATGAAGTTTATAACGAAGCAATAGCTTTCAATTTGAAACCTGGTGACGATATGTTGAATGCCACAGATAAAGACCTCGGAAATATAAAATTGCAGCCACAGGCACAAGAACTGGCAGGAGTAGTAATTACGGCCAAACAGCCACTCATGAAAATGGATATTGACAAAAAAGTCTTTAATGTAAGCCAGAGCCTTACCAGTGTGGGCGGCACGGCTCAAGATGTTATGAGAAACATTCCTTCAGTAAATGTAGATATGGATGGGAATGTGACGTTAAGAAATAAGGCTCCGCAAATATTTGTGGACGGAAGACCTACTACGCTAACGTTGGATGAAATACCTGCTGATGAAATTGACAATATTGAAATAATTACCAACCCTTCAGCTAAATATGACGCTTCAGGTGGTGGTGCCGGCATTTTAAATATTATCATGAAGAAAAATAAAAAGCCGGGATATAATGGTAGCGTGAGAGGCGGCGTTGACTCAAAGGGCGGCACGAATGCTGGTGGAAGTGTTAATATGCGCCAAGGGAAAATAAATGTATTTGCAAACGGAAATTATTTTCATTTTGTCTCAAAAGGCGGTTATACCAATAATAGGGTAGATAATGTTAATGATTCAAAATCCATTCTATTTCAGAATGGCGATCAAAACCGTAACGGGAGAATGTATTCAGGGACTTTAGGATTCGATTATTTTATAGACAACAGAAATACCCTTTCCGTTTCAGGCAGCGCAAGAAACGGCAAATTCGGGAATACCCAATTCCTGAGTATGACAACGGATACTTTGTTAGATAATGACAACAAACAGAACACTGGCGTCAACAATTCCGCCGGGAACTTTACCTGGAAGAACTACGGTGGTAAAATAAGTTTCAAACACAATTTTGCTAAGCCAAATAAATATATCACTGCTGACGCAAATTATGATAATAGCAATAATAGTAATTATAACGACGTATTTATTCAATATTACGATGCGAATAATAATCCTTCAAGCCCCGCAAGTAATGTGCGAACTACCGGAGACGGAATAAATTCTAATTTTACATTCCAAACAGATTATACCAATCCGATAACCGACAAAATGAAACTGGAAGCAGGTTTGAGAGGAAACGTCAGAATCTCTAATAGTAACAATGAGAACTATGTGCTCGACTCTATTTCGGGAAAATATCAAAATGTGGAAGCGCTCAACAGTAACTACAAATATAACGATCAGGTTTACGCGGGTTACGTTACGTTTTCACAGATGTTAAATAATTTCACATACCAATTGGGCGGACGAGTAGAGAGTTCAGAATACCGTGGAGAATTAGTAGATTCTAATCAAAACTTTCACAATTCTTACCCGCTAAGCTTTTTCCCAAGCGTGTTTTTGACTCAAAAGCTAAGTGAGACGCAAGATTTGCAATTGAATTATTCAAGAAAAATTAACAGGCCCAATTTCTATCAAATTATTCCATATTATGATTTTAGCAACCCCCTCAATATCAGTGTAGGTAACCCCAACCTGGTTCCTGAATTTACCAACTCACTTGAACTAAACTATAATCTGAATTTTAAGAATGGGAATAACATCCTGGCTACCATATACTATCGCGGTACCAGCAACCTCATTTCACAGTATCAATATTGGGGCGAAAATCCGAATCCGGCAGTGAATGATTCTGTTTTTATTACCACTTACGAAAACGCCTCCAGTTCCAAGGCTTACGGTCTTGAATTAACCTCAATGAACAAAATAGCTTCATGGTGGAACATCACGTCGAACATAAATCTTTACAATTCTGCAATAGATGGCAGCAATCTACAGGCGAGTCTAACTAACTCAAAAGTGAGTTGGTTTGGTAAAATAAACAACACGTTCACTTTGCCAAAAAGTTTTTCTCTTCAGATATCAGGAGATTATACCAGTAAGACCATTTTACCTCCAGGCGGAAACGGAGGTGGTAGCCACTGGGGTGGTGGTAACCTTGCGACAGCCAATGGCTACATCATGCCCACTGGTGGAGTGGACGCGGCTATCAAAAAGGATTTCCTAAAAGGCAAAACGCTTTCTGTTTCTGTTAGTATGAGCGATATTTTCAAAACTCGTACTTCACGTACTCACTCTGAGTCTTACATTTCAAAAGATATTAATTCCGTACAGGACGTGCAACGCATTATGAACCCGCAACAAGTGAGGGTTAATGTTAGCTGGAGGTTTGGTAAATCAGATTTTAGTTTATTCAAACGCAAAAACATGAACGACACCACTACTCCGACCGATATGCCACAGGGAGCTATGGGTCAATAGAAGTCTATGCAATTTTTATAAAGATCGTCATCAAAAATGGCGATCTTTTTTTTAGTCGTGAAAAGATCTTTCCCGGAAAACGGTCAACAGATTGTAAGCAGGCACTTTCTAATTTTAGATATTTAGCCAGATCATCTTCTACCCGGAATTTGCATCTCTAGTAAAACAACATTTATTTCATGTTCCCATTTAGCAAATTATACATCGAAAAGATACTGAAAAGAATTCATGGTATATTTGCGCGCTTTTAAAAAAGTAATATTTTTAATACCTAATAAAATCTGAAAGAAGCATGGCATTACGCGCAGGAATTGTAGGATTACCCAACGTAGGAAAATCGACTCTATTTAATGCAGTCAGCAACAGTGCAAAAGCCCAGGCAAGCAACTATCGCTTTTGTACCATCGAGCCAAATGTAGGGCTGGTGAATGTTCCGGACAAGAGGCTGGATGTACTGGCAGAATTGGTGAAACCTGAAAAGATTGTGCCCACTCAAATCGAAATAGTTGATATTGCCGGATTGGTAAAAGGAGCGAGCAAAGGCGAAGGATTGGGTAATAAGTTCCTGGCAAACATCAGGGAAGTGGATGCCATCATCCATGTTGTCCGTTGCTTTGAAGATGAAAATGTGTTGCGCGAAGAAGGGCCTATCAATCCAATCAGCGACAAAGAAATTATCGAAACTGAATTGCAACTAAAAGATCTTGAGAGCATAGATAAGAAATTGGCGCGCGCCGAGAAGATGTCCAAAACCAGCGACGTCAAAGCAAAAATCGAATTCGAAATTTTAAAAAAATGCAAAGCTCACCTGGAACAAGGGAAAAATGTTCTTTCTCTCGACCTTTCAAAAGAAGATAAGCTTGTGATAGCTGAAAGTTTTTTACTGACAGACAAACCTGTTTTGTATGTAGCCAACGTGGACGAAGCGTCTATGCATACTGGTAATAAATATTCTGATTTGTTAATAGCCGCGGCAAAAAAGGAAGGTGCTGAAGTGATCGTAATGACCAACGCTATTGAAGCACAAATTGCCGAATTTGAAAATTCGGAAGACAAGCAAATGTTTATGGAAGAATATAAAATGGACGAACCTGCGTTGGATCGTTTGATCCATTCTGCTTATAATCTCTTAAACCTTTCTACGTACTTCACGGCCGGCGTGCAGGAAGTAAGAGCATGGACCATTCATAAAGGCTGGAAAGCACCACTGGCTGCGGGTGTCATTCACAGCGATTTTGAGAAAGGATTTATAAAAGCGGAAGTAATTGCTTACAACGACTACGTTCAATATAAGTCAGAAGCCGCCTGCCGCGAAAATGGAAAACTGAGAATAGAAGGAAAAGAATACCTTGTACAGGATGGCGATGTGATGCACTTCAGGTTTAATGTGTAGGATAAGTTTATTGATTGACGAAGTAAACGTGGCATCCAATCAGTAAACAAACATTTAAATACGATTCCTATTTAATTATTTTTTAGGCAAGATAAATATTGTAGGTATAAAGCTTGCCTTTTACCTACACCCTTTGGTACAAAAATCTCATTTATCTTTCTTCGGATAAAGCTGGGAAATACTCATCGTAACATAATAGTTCTCATCAATTTTAATATCCCTTACTCCTTTTGGTGCCTGTTTGTAATTTTTTGCGGGATGAATAATATAAGGTCGTTTTTTCTGATCATAAATCTTTATCGGCATATCAAAACCTTGGACACAATTATTGCTCCACCGGTACGATGGCTTTCCGTATTCATCGTACCTTACGTCCAGCATAGGAACTTCAGTGGTAGTAAGATATTGTTCAAATACTTTTGAAAAATCAATACCTGATTGTTGATTGATATAATCTTCTATTTGTTTTGAAGTAACGGTTTGATGATAGAATGTTTTATTTAATCCTCTTAAAATATTCCTGAATTTTTCATCATTGTTGATGATTTGCCTGATGGTATGAATCATATTTCCACCCTTGTAATACATATCACCACTCCCCTCTTCGTTCACCCCGTAATGTGCGATGATGGGTTTGTCATTCTCTATATTTTCTCTTACGCCTACTATATAATCTGTTCGAGCTTGTTTGCCATAATAATATTCTGTAAAAAGTGCTTCAGCATAATTAGCAAATGATTCATGGATCCACATATCAGCAAGATCTACCGACGTAATGTTATTCCCAAACCATTCATGCGCACTTTCATGCACAATAATAAAATCCCATTTCAATCCCCAGCCGCTGTGCGAAAGATCATGCCCATTATAACCCATCAAATAATGGTTGCCATATCCAATCGCACTCTGGTGCTCCATTCCAAGATATGGCGCATCTACTAATTTGTACCCATCCGCATAAAAAGGATATGGACCAAACCAATACTCAAAAGCTTTCATCATTCTTGGTGCGTCTTTAAAATGCACTTTTGCTTTTGCTAAGTTAGAATCGAGCACCCAATAATCCATGGTTAAATCACCTTTTTCTCCTTTGTATATTTCGCCAAAATGAACCAGCTTACCAATGTAAAAAGTAATGTCGTAATTATTGATCGGAGACACCACAGCCCAGTCATAAGTGGTAGTGCCATCGCCGTTATCTATCTTTCCACGCAACCTTCCGTTACTCACCGTCATCAAATCGGATGGCGTTGTAAAATGCATTTCAGCGCTGTCAGGTTCATCGCCCTGGTAATCTTTACAAGGATACCAAACGCTGGCGCCAAGGCCCTGGCAGGCGACCGCTACCCAGGGATTACCTGCTTTATCTCTGGCCCAAACAAAGCCTCCATCCCATGGTGCGTTCTTTGCCCTGCGGGGCGTTCCGTGATAGTAAACCAACAAATTTGTCGTTTCTTCATTTAGATGATTTGATGAGTTTTTAGGACTATTGGTTGTCAGCATTATCTTATTAGGATCGTGTTTATCTGTTAAAGGATTCGTGCTTTTTAAATATACAAACCAAGCGTTACCGTCACGGGTAAACGAAAGTTTTTCCCTGTTTAATGGAAATTTTTCGAAGCCTGTTTCCAATATTATTGAATCAATGATCATAGGTTCCTGTAGGTCTATCTGAAAAAAATCCGGATGCTTTTTATCCAAAACTTTATAACTGATCGTATTATATCCGCTGATGCTGCTATCTGAAAAATTGAACGTAACATGAAGATCGTATTTAGTAGCATTCCACCACACTCTGCCGGGGCCGTTACTTCCTCGTAACGTATCTGCATGAGTAAATTGTTGCGCGAAAGAAATATTTAAAACAATAACCAGGAAACTAAAAACCGAAATTATCTTTTTCATTTACTAAATTTATTTTTTTATAAACAAAGATGATGTTAAAAAAACAAAATACTTTCCGCTCGAAAAAATTATTAAAAGGGAAGATTATTATTTTGATAACCGTGTTCGCACTAAGTTTTGCTTCTTGCTCACATCATGAAAAAGTAAAAAATATTTTTCATTACAATGAGCAATCAGGCATTGCTACACTTGATCCCGCTTTTGCAAAAAACCAGTCTATTATGTGGGCTGTGCATCAACTTTATAATACATTGGTCCAAACCGACAACAACCTGAACCTTATACCATCGCTCGCTAAAAGTTGGGAAATTTCCGATGATAACCTCACGTTTACTTTTCATTTGCGCAATGATGTATTTTTTCATGATAATGATGCCTTCCCTAATGGCAAAGGAAGAAAGATGACAGCCCACGATGTGGAATACAGTTTCAAAAGGATCATGGACCCGGCTACGGCCAGCAGCGGCGCCTGGATATTTAACGGAAGAGTAGATTCTTTACAGCCTTTCAAAGCGATTGATGATACCACATTTCAGTTAAAATTATTGAAGCCTTTTCATCCCATTCTCGGTGTAATGAGCATGCAATATTGCTCAATAATACCGCACGAAGTAGTGGAGAAATATGGAAAAGATTTTCGTCGCCATCCATGCGGCACAGGTCCTTTTGAGCTGGTGGCATGGGAAGAAGACCAGGCCATGGTGATGAAAAAGAATCCCAACTATTTTGAAAAAGACAGTGCGGGTGAAAGGCTGCCTTATATTGATGGCGTCAAGATTACTTTTCTTCAAAATAAGGCTACGGAGTTCCTGGAATTTCAACAAAAACGTCTTGACTTCGTAAATGAGATTGATCCTTCTTTCAAAGATGAAATACTCACAAAAGCAGGAAAGCTTCGGAAAGATTGGGTCGGAAAAATCGTGTTGGTAACACATCCGGCGCTCACCGTTGAGTATCTTGGATTCTTATGCGACAGCAGCCTGGATCTCGTAAAAAACTCACCACTCAAAGATGTTAGGATCAGAAAAGCAATCAACTATGGATTCAATCGAAAAAAGATGATGCTTTACATCAGGAATTCTATTGGCACAGCGGCAACAAGTGGGTTTGTTCCCGCAGCGTTTCCTTCGTTCGATTCGTCTTCGGTTAAGGGATATCACTACGATGTAGCCAAGGCGTTGGAACTTTTGAAAGAAGCCGGATATCCGAATGGCGTGGGGTTGCCGGCTTTCAAACTATTGACAGTTCCACTGTATGCAGATTTTGCAAGCTATATTGCCAATGAACTATTGCAAATAGGAATAAAGATAAATGTGGAAGTAGTGCAGAAAAGTTTATTGCTGGAACAGACAGCTAAATCGGAAGCATTATTTTTTAGGGGAAGTTGGATAGCGGACTATCCTGATACAGAAAATTTTTTAAGTGTTTTTTACAGCAAGAACCCGGCACCGCCTAACTATACCAGGTACAACAATCCACAATTTGATAAATTGTATGAACAAGCTTTATCCGAAAAGAATGATTCTTTAAGATATAAATTATATCAACAAGCAGATCAGTTAGTAATGAAAGACTCACCCGTTGTGCCTTTATGGTACGATATGGTAATTTGGCTGGTTCAACCTTATGTAAAAAACTTCGTACCTAATGGTTTGAATTTATTGGAATTACGACGCGTCAAGTTGGAGAATTAGCTCTCCGTCATTGAAATCTTTTTAACGACAATTTTTATGGAATTTAGTTAAAAACCAAATTTCGAAAATCCTCTTCCACAGATTAAACGTATCTTACACGCCTTTTAAACATCCTAAATACAATTAATGGCCGCTATCCTAATATTTTTCTTTTGTCACTGGTTTTTTTCGTTGTTCTTTCATTCATTTTTTCTTCACAGGTATGCTACACATCAAATGTACAACAC
This sequence comes from Hanamia sp., assembly GCA_036509585.1. Taxonomy (GTDB): domain Bacteria; phylum Bacteroidota; class Bacteroidia; order Chitinophagales; family Chitinophagaceae; genus Ginsengibacter. The sequence continues at coordinate 47,867 of DATCFI010000095.1, forward strand.
GAGCAAACGCTGGGAGAAAACTTTCTATTTTCTCACTTGGTTCACGCAGGGCACTTCATTTTTAGTGCCGCGGGCTTATGCTGTTTTGCATCGTATGCATCACAGTTACAGCGACACAAAAGATGATCCGCATTCCCCCCATTTTTTTAAAGATATCTGGCACATGATGATGCATACTGCTGAAATTTTCAGCGCTTTTGTGACCGGGAAAAATCTACCTGATCCGCAATTTACCAAGGACTATATCCCTGTTTGGGACAAGCTTGACAAAATAGGAAACCACATGGTAACGAGAGTTGCATTTGGCGCTTTTTACGTTGCGTTCTATATTATTTTTGCACCCAACTATTGGTGGTTTTTACTGCTGCCGATCCACTTTTTTATAGGGCCGATACAAGGGGCAATCGTAAATTGGTTTGGCCACAAAGTTGGTTACAGCAATTATAACAACGGCGATCATTCTAAAAATACCACTCCGTTTGGCATTTTATTGATGGGGGAATTATTTCAAAACAATCATCATTATGCACAATCCGACCCTGACTTTGCAAAAAAATGGTATGAGTTGGATCTTACTTACCAGATCATGAAAGGCTTGCATTTTGCGCGCATTATTCGGTTAAAACCCATAGAAGTTCCATCCACCAAAACCCCTATATAGAAGACAAAGACATCTTTTTTATTCATTCAAAAAGATATACAGATTTAAAGTTTTCCACATTTTCGTGTATTTCATACTTCTTAGCATAGTAATTGCCTTATCTATATCGATAGCATCATTTTCATAATCCTAAATAATTATGCTATGAATAATTATTTGACACCACAACCCGGTAGTATTACTTTTTCGACAAAGGAAGCTCGTCTGACAAATTGCAGATCGAAGGAAAGCAGACCGCTTACCGCCTCAGAGATATATGATGCGATTTTTAGAAGCGCTTTTCATGCCATGTTCTATGCAAATAAAGAAGGAAATATTCTCCGATTTAATCAAAGATGTTGCAGGCTATTTGAATACACTACAATAGAAATGTGGAATATAAAGAGTACACAAATCCTGGAAATTCATGAACAAGCGTTTATTGACTTTATAGATAAAAGGAGCGATAAAGGCATTGCCATAGCAGAAATAACAGGCATCAGAAAATCAGGAAAAAAATTTCCTTGCAGAATTTCTTCGGTCATTTATAATTCCGACAGTGGGCATCAAAGAATTTTAAATACAGTGGTTGATATTTCTGATGATCTTTCAGCAAGGTGGAATATTGGCGAATAGACAATTTGGATTTTTGGATAAACAAAACGGCGCTGCATCTTAAAAGCGCCGTTGTTTTCAGTCTTATTTTAATTTGTCTGCAAACAATTTGTGAAGTTTTTCCACTTTTGGCTTTATTACAAAGTAGCAATAGGATTGGGAAGGATTCCTTTTATAATAATTTGCATGATAATCTTCTGCGGGATAAAAAAAGCTAAACGGCTCAATCGCCGTCACGATCGGCTTATCAAAAACGCCACTTTCGTTTAGTGAAGTTTTGTATTTTTCGGCCTTTTCTTTTTGTGATTCGTTATGGTAAAAAATCACGCTTCTATACTGCGGGCCTACATCATTCCCCTGCCTGTTTAAAGTGGTGGGATCATGTGTTTTCCAAAACACTTCCAACAGTTCATCAAATGATATAACAGAAGGGTCGTATTCTATCTGCAAAGCCTCCGCATGCCCGGTATCTTTATTACAAACTTGTTCGTATGTAGGATTTTTTACATGGCCGCCGCTATACCCACTGCTTACTTTTTCTACACCTTTCAATTGTTGAAAAACGGCTTCGGTGCACCAGAAACAACCATTGGCAAGAGTCGCTGTTTCAAGATTTTTATTATCTGACATAGGGTTCTATTTTATATAAAATCGTTTTATCAAAGGTAATTAAATAAGCCTTGAATAATGGAAATCGACGCATTGATGAATTTTAAATTCTCCCGATAATTATTTGGATGCTCTGCACGCAACAAACGAACATACACCGCAAGATGGAAAGCCAGAAAGGTTCCTTGAGAGTTTGCAACTTAAATTAACGCAGGGAAAAACTTCTCTACAGTCTCCAAAGCCTGTCCATTCGGACACGAAGATTATTTTGGATTAAATCGATCGCGTGGAATAAAATAGAAAATTCATTTATTTCTTCCTTTACTGTTTTAGCCCAAAACAAAATCAAGAATAAACTAATTAATAATGAGTGTACCACGGCAAAAGGATATTCGTATCACCATTAAGATTATATTCGTTGTTAAATAAAAGGCATTAAATAATTGGAGTAGTCAACTCTGCCAATGATTCATTAATCTGTTCCTGCGTTACTTCATAATCAACTAATTTTCCGGCCAGGTATTGCTCATAAGCGCTCAAATCAAAATGGCCATGCCCGCACAAGTTGAATAAAATTGTTTTAGAAACGCCTTCCTCATCCGCTTGTTTGGCTTGGCGTATTACTTCTGCGATACCGTGATTAGCTTCGGGAGCAGGAATAATTCCTTCGGCTCCTGCAAATAATAAACCTGCATCAAAACATTCTGTTTGGTGAATCGCAGCCGCTTCGATGATTCCATCTTTCAACAATTGGCTCACAATAGCGCCGGCGCCATGATAGCGCAAACCTCCTGCATGAATCGGAGACGGAATAAAATTGTGCCCCAGGGTGTACATCGGAATTAAAGGCGTCATTCCAACAGTATCACCAAAATCGTAACGGAAAACACCACGTGTTAATTTTGGACAAGATGTAGGTTCTACTGCAATAGCCCTTATATCTTTTCCACCCGTCAATTTATTTTGTAAAAAAGGAAATGAAAGACCTGCAAAGTTTGACCCGCCACCAAAAGGTGCTATCACAATATCCGGATAGTCGCCTGCTTTTTCCATTTGTTTCATTGCTTCCAGGCCAATAATAGTTTGATGCATCAACACGTGATTCAGTACGCTGCCCAAAGAATATTTGGTATCATCATGTGTGGCGGCTACTTCCACAGCTTCGGAAATTGCAATGCCTAAACTTCCCGGAGAGTTAGGATCTTTAGCTAATATAGATCGTCCGGCATTCGTCAAATTACTGGGAGACGCATGCACTTTTGCTCCCCATGTATTCATCATAATTTTCCGGTAAGGCTTACCGTCATAACTCACTTTTACCATAAACACTTCGCACTCTATGCCAAATAATCTACAAGCAAAACTCAATGCACTTCCCCATTGTCCGGCACCGGTTTCTGTTGCAATTTTCTTGACACCCTCCTTCATATTATAATAAGCCTGGGGAACTGCGGTATTAGGTTTATGAGAACCCGCAGGGCTAACGCCTTCATATTTATAATAGATCTTAGATTTAGTGCCTAATGCTTTTTCAAGGCCATAAGCCCGGATCATAGGCGTTGGTCGCCAGATTGAATACAGGTCTCTTACTTCATCAGGAATTTCTACCCATCTTTCAGTGCTCACTTCCTGTTTAATTAATTCCATTGGAAATAATGGAGCCAAATCTTCTGGACCAACAGGTTGTTTTGTTCCGGGGTGCAACGGCGGCAACGGCTTGTTAGGCATGTCTGCTACAATATTGTACCAATGTGTTGGAATTTCTGATTCCTGTAAAGTAATTTTTCTTTGTCTTGACATGTATTAAAATTTTGAGTAGCTAAGATAATAAAATGAAGGCGCCTAAATGCATGAACTACTGCAATTCTTAAAAAAAGATACTTTTAGCATGTCTAAAGATGACACGCAAAGCGTGAATTATAAGTAGTGTTGCAATGGCCTATGAGAATCAGGATTAGGGAAAATAAAAATCGTACTTATTTATTTGTTTACTGCGACAAAATACGACTAGACGAACCGCAACCTGTAACGAAAAATAGACCAGTTCACTGAAGAAAGCGGCCAGCCCCATACAACTTTCACAGTTTGAATTTGATTTCAGGACGAACAAATTACTACGCCATGATTCGCATCAACAATGAGACTCTCGAAATGGCGTAATGAACGGAGATTGCCAGTCAGAATGCACTTCCCATCTCCATTGGAGGGCCTTTAGAGAAGGGGTCAGGCAATTGTTCGTCTGCACTTGAATTCGTGCATAAATTTTTCTATGCAGAAACTTACCTTACATTTATGCCAAAAAACAAATCATCAGAACCCCAAATGAAACTGTTTCCTGAATCCGCTACACAGCAATTGGAATTTGATAAAATAAAAGAATTGTTAGCCGCGCATTGCCGGTCGGAATATGCGCGCAACAAAGCCGTTGAACTGCGCATTCATACGCAAAAGAAATTCATAGAACCACAACTCTTGCAAACGAATGAATACAAATTGCTTTTTCAAAATCATTTGTATTTTCCTGACGACGCGGTGTTGAATCTTTCCAGAGAATTAAGATTATTGAGCATTGAATCTTCCGTACTTTCCGGAGAACAATTTCTTCAAATAAAAAAACTGGCCAATGCCATACAGCAAATATTTCGCTGGTTCTCGCCCGACAGAAAAGTCGCTTACCCGTCTTTATCCTTAATAATTGAAGAAACCTATTTTGAAAAAACGATCGCAATATTAATTGACGAAATACTTGATGAGTATGGCATTGTAAAAGACAGTGCATCTGAAAAGTTGGGTAATATCAGGATGGCGTTGTATAAAAAAAGATCGGAGCTCAAAAGGGTTTTTGCGCGGATCGTTTCCAAATTACGAAAAGAAGGTTATCTCACAGACATCGAAGAAAGTTTTATGAATGGCAGAAAAGTACTTGCTGTTTTTGCGGAACAAAAAAGAATGGTAAAGGGAATTTTGCATGGCGAAAGTGATAGCAGGAGGACAGCTTTCATTGAACCTGAAGAAACTACCCATCTGAATAATGAAATTGTTTCTTTAGAAAACGACGAACGTAAAGAAGTCTATGTGATCTTGCAAAAGCTGACTACCAACATGAGGGCTTATCATTCACTATTAAACATTTATCATGATATCATTGGCGAGTATGATTTTATAAGAGCCAAGGCTATGCTGGCTTTGGACTATAACGGCACACTTCCCGCTTTGCATGATAAGGCCATCATAAAACTGGTAAATGCGGTACATCCCCTACTCTATCTTTTCAATAAAAGATCAGAAAAACCAACAATCCCGGTAAATATTTCATTGGATGACCGGGCCAGAATCCTTGTTATCAGCGGACCTAATGCCGGTGGAAAAACAGTTACGCTTAAAACAGCCGGGCTCTTGCAGATGATGCTACAAAGTGGCCTTCTCGTTTCGTGTAGCCATGACAGTGAATTTGGAATTTTCAAACAACTCATGATCCACATTGGCGACACGCAAAGCCTTGAATTCGAACTGAGCACCTACTCATCTCACCTGATCAATATGAAATATTTTATGGAAAACGCGAATGGCAAAACGCTGTTTTTTATAGATGAACTCGGAAGCGGTAGTGATCCTAACCTTGGAGGCGCATTTGCAGAAGTAATCATGGAGGAGCTCGCAAAAAAACATTCCATCGGGCTGGTGACAACGCATTACCTCAACCTAAAAGTGATGGCCAATAAGGTGAGTGGCATCATCAATGGCGCAATGGCTTTTGACGAAAAGAATTTAAAGCCTTTGTATCAACTGATCATTGGAAAGCCAGGCAGTTCCTACACTTTTTCTATCGCCGAGCGAATAGGTTTGCCACAACATTTAATCAACAAAGCAAAACAGCTAGTGGATGATGATCATTTTTCTCTTGACAAATTACTGAACAGTACGGAACAAGATCAACAACAAATACAGGCGGAAAAAAAGAACCTCGAAAAACTAGTCAAAGAAAATGAACAGCTCAAAACGGAAATGCAGCATGTAATCCATAAAGAAAAACATACGCAACAAGTTGAATTACTAAAAGAGCAAAATAAAATCAATGAAGAAAAGCTTGTGTACCTGAAAGAGATGGAGCGAACGCTTAAATCGCTTCTCACCGAATGGAAGAAAACCGACGACAAGAATAAAGTGGTAAAAACCATGCAGGCATTGCTTTTTAAGCAACCTGAAAAACAAATTCTCAAAAAGAAACAACAGAAAATTGACAATAAATTCATAGAAACAGATGAACCTGTAAAGCCGGGCGATAAAGTAATTATGAAAGCGAACCGTCAGATCGGAATCGTAACGGATATTCGTGGTAAAAAGGCCATTGTGCAGGTAGGCACTATTCCTATCACCGTTGCTATTGACGGTGTGGTGGTGGTGAGAGAAAAGCAAATTGAGGTGGAATCTTAATCCGCTTAGCCTTCCATTTCGTTTTACGTAATTGAGAGACTGACGTAGGACTTTGTGAAAAGCCCGGATTGAAATTCTCTTGCTTACACTTTCCTCAAAGATTAGTCGTCAATGAAAGAAATTGTTTGAGAAAGTAAAAACCAGTAAAACGACTTTTAATTGGTATTTCTGTTCAGTTGTATTTGCCTGTTCTCAATTTGGGGCGTGCGAAATGCAGCCTAATTTGTAAATTCAGGCAATATGCAGGAACTTTGTAGTAATGCTGATGTTAGCAGTTCAAGATTTATGTTTATGCAAATAAACATTTCATAATAAAAAAAATTATGGCAGAAGAAATTATTTTAGGCCCACAAAAATTAGGGCCATTAACTCCATTAGTTGGAGAGTGGGAAGGTAATGTTGGTGTTGATCTTTCCTATCACAATAATGATGACGTGACTACAAAAACTTCAAGTTTCGAACGCGCGTCGTTCAAGCCTATCCCGATACAAGAGAATGGCCATCAGGAATTAGAGGGGTTGGCATACAAAATGACCAATTGGCGTCACGGAGAAGAGGCAATGGATCCTTTTCATGATGAGTGTGGATATTTATTGTGGGACAAGAAAAATGGACAGGTTATGCAATCTGTAGTGTTTGGTCGCGGAATTGCTATCCTTGCCGGATGTGATGGCAAGGCACGCGACAAACAAATATGTTTTAAGGCTACTCCCGGCGATCCAAGTTATGGTATTCTTCAAAACAAGTATCTGATGGAGCGTGCGGAGTTGAAGAGTTATGAACACACGTTTACCTTAAATGAAGACGGAACTTTTACACACACTTCCGATATTATCTTAAAACTTGCTGCTACCGGAGAAGAAATGCACCATACTGATACCAACACGTTGCACCGTGTTAAAAGGTATCATCCCAGTGTCGAAAATATCTGATGGTGTTAAAATATCGGCTGACATAACCGGTGTACTTAAAGAGGTTGTGAAGAATTAGCAGATATACTTTTTACATCACACAAGCTCAAAATACAATAGCCGCAACGTATCCGTCCGTCCAACCACATCTTGTCCACAAATATAATAGCCAATAGTTTTGCATGATAAAAAAAATAACATGCGCAACAATCCGGAATTACGCCGCCAAATGTTTGAGATGATCGAACACTGGCAACAAAGC
>DATCFI010000096.1:0-5002 GCA_036509585.1 Hanamia sp.
AGAAGCTCTTGGAGCCGGCGCTGCATTTATTTGTCCTACATGGGCTTTTAGGCCATCGCCGAGGCCCCAATTGATGGCAGCGTAGTTTTTGTGATAATACTTTTTTAAACTATCAGAGTTGTGATTCCAGTTTTTTAAATTCCGCTCCTCTGCGGTCATTTCCGGTTCCATGTTGGTGTCGAAGAAATACCACGAATTATTGAATTCCAGTTCTGTAGCATAGTGATGAGGGAAGCCGATTTTTCTAAAGGGAACGTGGTTTTTTTTCATTGCTTCTGCCAATACGATGGCTTGTTGAGAGCAACCGGCGTAAGGATATTTTAAAATATCATCCGGTAAAACAGGATTGGCTAGATAGTGACCAAATAAGTATTCGGAAACAGCTGCGATCCAGTTTTGCCTTAAACTATAAACTGAGAAACCATGATAAAACCTGTTTTCCAAAATATCGGAGACTACTAAAGCGTATTCTAAAGTGTTGCGTTGATATTTTTTTTGTGAAATACTGTCTGCATAATTCGTTAGTTTTTCGACAGAATTTATTTCAGATAGCGAAGGATCGAAATACTCTATTTTATTGTATTCTGGTTTTTGCTCAAGGGTTATGTTGAAAAAGTTAGGAAGAAGAAGCAATATTGACAGCGAGAAAAGAAAAATTTTCATTAAGGGAAATAGGCAATTAAAATGTAGTAACGAAAAAGTAGTACATTTTATTATGGCCTGTTTTTCCTTTATTTATTAAAATATGAATTCCTGATTTTTGTTTCTTTACTGTACGGGAATTATAGATATTTATCTCCTACATTTCTTTTTATTTCTACCAGGTATTCTTTTATTTTTTGTTCCTTCTCTTTCTTGCAAACTAACAAAGCGTCTTCGGTATCCACCACGATAAAATCATCAAGCCCCTGCAGCAGTATTAATTTATTGCCTTTTGAGTGGACGATATTTTTTGTCGAGTCGAAAAGAATAATATTTTCGCCCGCTGCGGCATTTTCGTTGTAGTCTTTCTCCAAATTATCGTAGGCACTGCCCCACGTACCTAGATCACTCCAGCCAAACGAAGAAGGGATCACATACACATTGTCTGCTTTTTCAAGTATTCCGTAATCAATAGAAATATTAACGAACATAGGATAAATAAAGTCTATCGCTTCGCGTTCCTTGTCGGTGTTCAGAGCGGTCCTGGCGTTGTCAAAAAGTTCATGCATCTCCGGAAGGTATTTCTCAAATGACGCTATAACACTTTTTGTCTGCCACACGAAAATGCCGGCGTTCCACAAAAAATCGCCACTTGCTATAAAGGTTTTAGCCAGTTCTAAATCTGGTTTTTCAGTAAATGTTTTTACTTTATAGATATTATCACTGACGGCATGTTGTTCATACTGAATGTATCCATATCCAGTATTTGGTTGAAAGGGCTTTATGCCGAGTGTTAGAAGTGCGTTATTTTTTTCCGTAAACTCAAGCGCTTCAAGGCTTATTTTTATAAAAGAAGTATTGTCGAGAATAAGATGATCGGCCGGAGCGCATATAAGGTTACTTTCCGGATTTAGTTGCTGAAGCTTATAAGAGATATACGCGACACAAGCTGCGGTGTTTTTTCGCGATGGCTCGCAGACAATATTGGCGGTATTCAACTGTGGTAGCTGTTTGGATACAATATCTTTATATTGGTCTGAAGTGACTATATAAATATTTTCAACGGGAATATATTGCGCAAACCGTTCGAAAGTAGATTGAATTAAAGTTTTTCCAGTATTTAAAATATCAAGAAATTGTTTTGGATAATCTACCCGGCTTACTGGCCAAAACCTGCTTCCAATACCTCCGGCCATTATGGCTACATAATTATTTTGTTTCATAAATTCATAAATTAAATGATTCCCTCACGAATCAGGTCGTGTAAATGAATAATCCCCTGATAATCATTATTTGAAGTGACTATCAATTGAGTGATATTGTTCTGCCTCATAGTATCAAGAGCGTTTACTGCGAGCTCGTTGCAATCCATTGTTTTTGGATGTAATGTCATAATATCTTTTGCTTTGACATCTGCATGATACAAATCTTTTTCTAACATTCTTCTGAGGTCTCCATCGGTAATGATACCGGCAATTTTACTATCATCATCCAAAACAACGGCTACGCCTAAACGTTTTTTAGTAATCTCTATAATTATATCTTTGAGGTTACTGCCAGTCATTACCATTGGCTTTTCGTTGTGTATAGAAAGATCGCCAACATGGAGATATAGTTTCTTGCCCAACGTTCCGCCGGGATGAAACCGGGCAAAATCCGCCGGATCAAAACCTCTTAATTCCATTAGGCAAGCAGTGATCGCATCGCCCATTACCATTTGGGCGGTAGTGCTGCTCGACGGCGAGAGGTTGTACGGAGAGGCTTCCTCTTTAACCGTCGTATTTAAAACAAGGTCAGCTGATTTGGCAAGGAAACTCTGCATATTTCCGCAGACAGCAATAATAGGGTTTTTGAAATTTTTGATGATCGGTATGAGTACCTTTATTTCGGGGCTATCTCCGCTTTTACTGATTATCATTACGAGATCCTCTTTTTGTACCATGCCTACGTCTCCGTGAATAGCATCTGCCGCATGCAAAAATGCGGAAGGTGTTCCTGTACTATTTAAGGATGACACTATTTTTTGAGCAATAATGGCGCTCTTACCAATACCGCTTATAATCAGTCTTCCTTTGCCTGAATAGATTTTTAAAATGGTTTTTTCAAAATCACTATCGATAAAATCAATCAAGCCTGCAATGGCGAACGATTCGTCTGCTATGATTCTTTTAGCGCTATTGATTATTTTATTGTCCATCTGCTATTTTATCGAAAAACACGATTCTTTTTTGATTCCAGAACTGAAGTAGAGACGTTTTAAAAAGTGCAAACCTACTTGAAAAGGATGGTTAAGCAAAGAAACTAATCAGTTTAATATCACAAAAACAACGTAACTTACCGGAGTGATTGTAGTTTCTAGGGTGAATAGACGTATGGTATATTTTAACCTCCTTTTTAAATTACAATAAATTAACTTTGACCACTTATAACACTGTGAGTCAGAAAAGAAAAACCATGCCTAAAACAAAATCAAAACCAACAGTCAACATTTCAAATTCTAAAACTAAAAGGAACGCAACAAAGGAGAGCAGCGGCGGAATGCTGGAAGATCATCTTCAAACACATTTTGGGTTCAATTCCTTCAAAGAGCCACAGAAAGAAATCATTGAGAGCGTTTTATCGGGAAAAGATACTTTTGTGATCATGCCTACCGGGGGTGGCAAAAGTCTTTGTTATCAATTGCCCGCGATAATCAGTGAGGGGTGCGCAATTGTCGTTTCGCCACTGATCGCATTAATGAAGAACCAGGTGGACCTGGTAAGAGGGTATAGCAGCAAAGAGAATATCGCTCATTTTTTAAATAGCTCGCTTAATAAGGGCCAACAGAAGATCGTAAAGGAAGATCTTGTTTCTGGCGATACTAAGTTGCTGTATGTGGCCCCGGAGACCTTAACGAAAGAAGAAAACGTCGATTTTTTTAAAGAGTTAAAGATCTCGTTTTTTGCTGTTGACGAAGCCCATTGTATTAGTGAATGGGGACACGACTTTAGGCCGGAATATAGAAGGCTTCGGGAGATAATGGACCAGATAAACGAAAAGGTTCCTGTCATTGCTTTAACGGCTACGGCAACGCCAAAGGTGCAGAGCGATATTGTGAAAAACCTGGGGTTGAGAGACCCAAAGATTTTTATTTCTTCGTTCAACCGTGCGAATCTTTACTATGAAGTGGTACCCAAGGTTAAAAAAGACCAGGCAATAAAGAGTATGGTGAAATTTATTTCCCAAAATAAAGGAAAGAGCGGAATTATTTATACCCTAAATAGAAAAACCACTGAAGAACTTGCAGAGACTTTGATGGCAAATGGAATAAAGGCAGTAGCTTATCACGCAGGTTTAGATACGAAATTAAGGGCAACCCGGCAGGATCAATTCCTGGGCGAGGACATGCAGGTAATAGTGGCCACTATTGCTTTTGGAATGGGTATCGATAAGCCAGATATCCGTTTTGTAATTCATTATAATATTCCGAAGTCAATCGAAAATTATTACCAGGAGACCGGGCGTGCTGGGCGGGATGGGCTTGAAGGAAAGTGTTTGCTCTACTACTCTCATAAAGATGTGGCGAAGTTGGAACATCTTATGCGCGATAAATCATTGAGTGAACGAGAGATTGGCGCCCAACTAATTAACGAAACTGTTGCTTACTCAGAAAGCGCGGTATGCAGAAGAAAGGTACTATTGAGTTATTTTGGCGAATTATATACAGAAGATAACTGTGGCGGCAAATGTGATAACTGTAAGAATCCAAAGGAACAAATCGAAGCTAAAAATGAGGCTCTTATAACATTAAGAGTAATTCGGGCTTTGGAAGAAAGGTTTCCGATCACTTACGTGATACCTGTCATTGTTGGTAAGTTGAACCCGCAGAATAAAATGTATCGGCATAATGAAAGGCCCGAGTTTGGAACGGGAAAAGACAAGGATGAACATTTTTGGAGTTCGTTAATTCGACAAATGATTCTTGCTAATTTATTGCAGAAGGATATAGAAGATTATGGAGTTTTGAAATTGACTAAAAAAGGGGAGTCCTTTTTAAAAAAGACATCCTCTTTTAAGATTGCCTTGAATCATATCTATGAGACCGATGGAGATGAAGACGAAGATAGCCCAGACGGTAGCGAAGCAGGTGGAGCAGACGAGAAATTGGTGGAATTGTTAAAGGATCTGAGGCAACAGGAGGCAAAAAAGCGGAATCTGCCACCGTTCGTAATTTTTTTAGAAAACAGTTTGATAGATATGGCCACACTTTATCCAACAACCCTAAAGGAGTTGGAGAAATGCCAAGGTGTTAGCGTTGGGAAGGCAATCAAGTTCGGTAAGCCTTTTGTGAGTCTCGTTGCTAAATATGTTGAAGAAAACG
>DATCFI010000097.1:0-5769 GCA_036509585.1 Hanamia sp.
CTGAAACTTTTTTGTAAATTCTATTAAACTCATTCCTGTAAACATGGCTAATAATTTTAGCTCAAATATACTAATATTATTAGCTTAAAACAAATACTATTCAATTCATCACGACCTATCTGCTTTATTCTATATTTTTATTTTAATAAACCATCAAACGTAAAGCCCACATAATAGATGGCGCCTATAGAAGGAGAGCCGTACGCCTGGTAAACTTTATTGTTGAAAAGATTACTTGAACCGAGCTTAATAGTAGTATGCAGTTTCGTTATTTTTTTACTGAATTGCAGATCTACCAATGAATACGCATTGATACGCCCCGGCATCATTCCATTGAACGTACCATACCAATCAAATGCACTCTGCCAGTGCCATGCAAGATTAAACCCTAACCCTTTGAATAAATTACTATTACCTAAAGTTACGTTGGTACTGTATTCCGGAGTATTAAATTGCGCGATATTATTGGGATTCGCATTGTGCAGGTCAAAAGATGACCATGTAAGATTTCCACCTATATTATATCCTTTCTCAAGAGTGTAATTAAGGCCAATTGATATTCCCTGTGCAGATACTTTATCCGGTGCATTTGTGTATAACTGGTACGCATGCTCGTTACCGGTCAAAATATCAGATGCCGCGTCAAAATTGACTTTTCCATCCGAACCATATACATTGCTCTGCGGCTCAATAACTACGGTGTTCAATATGAAATCAGTATAGGTGCTATAGTAATAATTAATATCTACTAAAAGTCTATTCCTGAATAAACCTTTGTAACCAACTTCAAATGCTTTTTGCTGTTCTGGTTTGATGTAAGGCACATTTGATTTTTGTAACAGATCTTTATTATCCGCAACAGCCTTGTCAAAAGGTGTTCCGCTGGCCGAAGCTGCACCGAAAGCTGCACCAAACATTCCCACAGACGAAGCAGTAAAAGAGTTCTGATAAACAGTGAGTCCTTTACTATTAGTCGGAGCGCCGCCAAGGATTGTAATAGGCCCGACATTCAAATTGATAAATTGATCCACAGGAGTTGGGTTTCGGAAACCTGTTTGATATGAAGCCCTGAAATTTTGCGTTTTATTCACACTATAAACGGCCGAGAAACGAGGAGTGATATTGACTTCAAAGTTTTCGTCTTTATCATAACGAAGTGAAGCAGTCAACCTTAGTTTATCATTCAATAATTCTTTGGCAGCCTGCACAAAAGTGCCATATTCTTTAATGGTTATTTTTTGGTTTTTATCATCGAATAAACTACCGTTAGTAAACATATCATAATACCTGTAACTTCCCCCTGCTAACAATTCAAAGATTTTAACAGAATTGGAGAAATCGTATTGCCCCTCTGTATGATAGAATTTACTATTGCTGAATACGCCGGAGCCACTTAATCCATAATTATGGATCGATGCATCCTTTGCATTATTGAATGCTGTTGTATTCGGAAGAAATCTCCCCTGATCGGCAAATGTTCTTGCCGCGTCATTACTTGCGGGCGTACCTCCGGCAATGCTTCCATTATACGCATCGCCATAACGCCTAAACCACATCGCGTCAGCTTTATCTGGCGTCACTACATTTCCACTTAAATCCTGCACCCAATCGCGATTGATAAATTGTGCCAGGGATCGGGTATTGTATGAGTCGTGTGAATTTTCAATGACAGCGTAGCTGCGAACAAAAAAGTTACTTCCTTTAAATTCCAATCTATGCGTCTGCAATTCAAAGTTGTTAAGATCAAAACGGCTGCTACCAGTATAGCTTGCTGTTCCTCTTCCATAATTATATTGATAAATAGCCTCAAGATTGTTGGTAATACGATAATGTAATGCGCCATTTAGTTTTAAACTATATACATTATAATTCATCAGGTCTTTCTCCTCATAACCTGTTCTTGATACGAGTCCTATACCGGGCAATGTTTGCGAAACTTCATCGCCATAAATATTTAATGCATCACGACCAGGATTATTCGGACCACGTTTATCTGGAGGAGTTTGAGCACTCACATCAGTATAATTATTCGCATACCAGTCGGTTCCTGCAAGGTAAGAGGCATTCACTTTGAATGCAAAACGATTATTAAAAGCCTTGGCATATCGAATGGCAAAATCGCCCAATCCTTTAGGATTCACACCGGACTCACCAACATGGTTCACACCCGATTTTACCTGCACTGTTAACCCCTGGTATCGAAAAGGATCTTTTGTATGCATCATTAACACGCCGTTGAATGCAACAGGACCATACAATGCAGACGCAGCGCCGGGAATCACCTCTACACTTTCCATATCAATATCTGAGGCACCAAAAAGATTTCCTACCGCAAAGTTTAATCCGGGTGTTTGGTTATCCACGCCATCTACCAACTGAAGAAATCTCGAATTGCCGGTTGAATTAAAGCCCCTTGTATTAACCTGCTTATAAGTAAGGCTGCTGGTTACGGCTTCCAGCCCCTTCATGCTTTGCAATCCATCATAAAAAGTTAATGAAGGATTTTCAGTAATATTTTTAAGCGTCATCTTTTCGATACTTACAGGTGACCGAAGAATGCTTTCAGGTACGCGCGAAGCTGCAGTGACCACTTCATTCAGTATAGCGGTTTTTTTTGTAAGGCTTGTCGCAATTGTTTCATTGCTTTGAGTCACCTGCACTTCTTTCACTTCGTGACTTACAGAAGAAATGATAATAACAAATGGTAGTTTTAGTTTGTTTACTGTTAAGGTATAATTTCCTTGCTCGTCAGTAACAGTTCCAATTAATTTATCTTTTACATGAATGCTGACACCGCTAACAGGTAGCCCTGTTTCAGTATCAGTAACAACTCCGGAAATCTTTGTTTCCTGTGCAAATACTTGCGATGAAAAAGCAAGTGTAAAAAATAATAAAAAAAGTTTCATAAATATTTTTTTGTATTTGAATAATTTTATTTTTTTAAATGATCGTAACCTTTAGGCAACCTGGTGTATCCATGATTTACAAGCCTCTCAGCTAAAACATCATAATAATTATTTTCTGCGGGAAGGGCCGTTCCCAAGCCATCTACGTAGCGGTTGTACAAACAAAATAATGCTGCGATTAATATCGTATCATGGATCTCAATATCCGTGGCGCCTGCGGCCTTGGCTTTATCAATTACTTCCGTAGTGACGAGTTTACCACTTTCTCTCGTAAGAGAAGCGATAGTAAGAAGTGCTTTCATTTTTTCACTTACAGGAGCTGTAGTTATATCCTGCTTTACTCTTTGAGAGGTTTCATGATCGCCAATTAACAGATCCGCAGCGGCAGTATGGGCTGTAGTACAAAACGTACATTGATTACCGTTAGACACAACGGACGCTATTAATTCACGCTCTGCTTCTGTAAGCGTAGAATTTCCCCGCATCAGTATCTGAGTTAGTTCACGAATGGGCTGCCCTGAGTCTTTCCGGTATTCTAACAATCCGGTAATCCCTGGCAAATGTTTTTCTAATGGTATGTATGGCATAATTATTTTTAAAGAATAAGAATTCAATAAATAAGTTGGTTTACTGATGGTGTGGGATAAAACTTCTCTTTGAAAAAGAAAAGAAAATTTCAGCTTGACTGTCTGTTAAATATTATAATTGACGCATTGCGGCTTTTATAAATTATGCTTTTCAATACAGTTTGATTTGCACTTTTAAACAAATATTTTTTGCGCAAAAAACAACTAATGAAAATCCATTAAATTAATGAAGAAGACGCAAGGCGGAAAGGCCTTTTTAATCAAGCAATTTTAGACATTTGCATCCGGCGGTTGCTCAGGAGAAAGGAGAACAGCAGATGGCAAATGTGCGACCTGCAAAGAAAGCCACTGTTGATCTTTAGTTAATGGAGAATTTATTTGGGCTCCAAAAGAAGAGCTATCAAATACAGTTAGATTTTTAAAAACAGAATTAGCATTGTCTGCTTTTGGCGGATTTTTAGTTTTAGTTAAATCATTGGTGATTTTGAAGAAATCATTTTTAGCCGTTTGAAGCGCCATTTCCTTTTGATTAGGAATGCATTTTAGGTAAAGCGTATCGTTAGCCAGCTTTCTTTTTACGTACTTGTATTTTACACCGTTGATCTGTATTTCACCATCATAACGTTGATAAGATACCCAACTGGTTTGGTAAGGAAGATTGACAGCAACTTTTAATTCAATCAATTGTGACTCATCATAATGACCATTATCAAGATTAGCTTCCATCTGTTTATTAGCATGCTTTTCCATATAATCAAACATCAACCGGTAACCAAACCAGTTAAAAGAAAATAAAATGATGAAAAATAAAGCGGCTATTTTTTTCAAAGCAATCAGTAAATAATCAAGTAACTAGAAGCAATCATTTTAGACAGGCGTAAAAATAGGGAACTTCTTTTATATATTGTGGTTGGGTCAATAATATATTTTTAAGTGCTGTGTTTGAAATGCTTTTTTATTTTTCGAGTTGTCTCACGGAACAAAAACAGCCTTATTTGATTTAATTTCATTTTTTCTTACTTTTCTTCGTAATTCAATATAGACTTACATTTTTAAGTGTTTGAAATAAACCTAGTATTGAACCAAAGGCAAAATAAAGTGTCAATCAAACTAACATACGCAAAAAATGATGCAGCTATGGCAAAAGAGTGAGTCAAAATTAAAAATTGTTTAAATTATCATTATGCAAGTAATACAATCTATCCAAAACAGGATTTATGAAATAAGAGGTGAAAGAGTCATGGTGGACAGGGATTTGTCAACCCTTTATGAAACAGAGACCAAAGCTCTGAATCTTGCCGTTAAACGTAATATCAAGCGCTTTCCAAAAGACTTTATGTTTCAACTTACAAAAGAAGAGTTTGAAAGTTTAAGGTTTCAAATTGAAGCCTTAGAAAAAAGCGATCATCCTTTAAGGTTGCAAAATGAAACCTTAAAGAAAAGCAGAGGGCAACATAGCAAGTACCTACCTTATGCCTTTACAGAGCAAGGAGTTGCCATGCTAAGCGGCATACTGAACAGCGATAAGGCTATCAGCATGAATATTGCCATAATGAGGGCTTTTGTAGAAGTAAGAAGGGTCTTACTAAGGCAGAACGATTTGAAAGAGCAAATGAAAGAATTAAAGGACCGGATTGGCGGCCATGATGCACAATTAAACCAGATTTATGATGCCCTGGAAAACCTACTTGATGAAAAGACAGCGCAAAGAAAGTGGAACGACAGGCAAAGGATTGGGTTTAAAAAGTGAGAACTGGCTAATTGATAATATCCCATAGATTCGACTCTGCCTATAGATTTTTAAATGCCTACGCAATTGTTGTAGTTTCAGATAAATAGGAAATGATTGATAAACAAGGAGATTTTATAATAAACCCTATGTATCAATTTTTAGAACCATTTTCAGAAGGGTTACTTTAGCAAGACTAAATAGAAAATTTGGTTTCATAGACAAAGACAACAAGGTTCGTGATGAATTTATATTTGATTCTGCAGATAGTTTCGAAGGTGGAAAAGCCAAAGTTATAATTAACAATCAAGTGACATTTATTGAAAGTTAACGCGAATGCAGGCAACATCGCAATGAGATGGGCGGGACATCCATTTCACCAACTTTTTGTTCGTTATTGGGCTACAGTTCCGGGCTGAGTGTGTCACGAATGAAAGGATAAATAATTCTTTTCAATGCTTTATAAAAGATGAGGGAAGACCCCTCATTTACACCTTTCGGAAGGAGTAAATAAACCACTTCATGGTGCTGTAATTAAAAGTTATGG
>DATCFI010000098.1:0-34110 GCA_036509585.1 Hanamia sp.
AAAATCTAGAGACCTCACAGTAACATCTGTAAATCCGCCATCCGCTATCGAATGTGAAGAGCCAACGATACCTATTGCTGTAGTAAAGAATGTGGGATTTTCCACCATTACCGGTTTCAACGTTTCTTACAGTATTGACAACGGAGCACCGTCAAATACTACGATCACCGGTGTATCATTGGCGCCCGACGCACAAATGAGTGTGCCTTTAAATACGTTCACTCCTTCCGGCGGCCAACACGTGATTACCGTATATAGCGCCCAGCCTGTTTCCTCCACCGGTACCGGTGATGAAAATGTCTTAAACGATACCCTCCGTAAATCATTTTATACCACCGGAAAAGTATCGGCTCCGGTAACACAAGGTTTTGAAGATGCGACTTTCCCTCCGGCTACATGGTCTATTGAAAATCCCGATGGAGGAATTACATGGGAAAGAACAACTGCAGCCGCAAAAACAGGAACTGCCTCGATGGTAATAAGCAATTATGATAATCCTTCTTTGGGTACTACAGACAATTTTGTTTCTTCCGTTGTCACCGGAACCGCCGCCTACGATTCAATGTACGTTTCTTTCGATTATGCGTACGCTATGGGAAGTTCATCAACATTAGCAGATACATTGGCCTTAATGGTAACTACGGATTGCGGGCAAACATTTACTACAGTTTGGCAAAAATGGGGAGCTGCATTGCAAACTGCCATCAGTAGTGGCGGAGGCGGATTTGTTCCCGGCTCTGGCGACTGGTCCAATGTAAACCTGAATCTTTTCAAATATGTAAATACTCAGGATTTTCAAATGTATTTTGAAGACAAGGGCAATCACCAGAATAACGTGTACATAGACAACATCAACATCTATGGAATAAACGTTCCTGCGCGATTAAAAAAACAAGGTTATTTAATTTATCCAAATCCTTTCAGGCAGCAATTTATTGTCAGGAATTATGAAGTGCCGGTAAATCTTGAGAGTGTGCGTGTTTATAATACTATGGGACAATTGGTATGGTCTCAGCAATATAGCGGGAATGCATCCACAGAAATTTCGGTGGATATGAGTAATGCACCTGCCGGAGTTTATTATGTAAAGCTTTTTTATACCGATAAGTCGGTGGTGCAAAAGGTAGTAAAGCAATAAATACCGCGGATTTCTATTCCGGCAAACCGTAAAAAACAAAGATAAAAGATTAAGCAGTGAAGGATCGTTAAGTCCCAGATATGAAGCGGTTTTTTCGAAGTCATTTTAAACGAAAAGCACATAACGAAAACCTTCTTTGTTTTTCACCATCTTATTGACTCCATCACAAATCTTTTGGTACATCTTTGGATTTATCAAAATGCAGCACCCGCTGCGGTAATGGAATGTCGATGTTATTTTCGTTGAACTTATTAAATATTTTTGTCCGGATTTCAGTTTTGATGTTCTCCACACCATATACATCTTCAGACCAGAAATAGACTGAGAATAACAAATACGAATCTGCAAAGTCCGCAAAGCGTACAAAAGGCGTTGGTGATTTTAAAACTTCGGACTGACCATCAATAATTTCCTGTAGCAGTTTTTTAACCAGCGCAATATCAGAGGTATACCCCACCCCTACGGATACATAAAAGCGGGAGGCGAGATTACCGTAAGTCCAGTTAATGATCTTGTTTTTGGTGAGCAATGAATTGGGCAAAATGATGTACTTGTCATCACGGCCAAGCACAGTGGTGGTTCTGAGATTGATGTCGGAAACGCGGCACAAGAGCCCATCAACCTCCACGATATCATTAATTTTTATTTTCGACTCGACCAATAAAATGATGCCCGAAATAAAGTCGCTGAAAATGTTTTGCAATCCGAGTCCAACGCCCACCAGCAGCGCAGCTGCACCGCCAAGTAACAGTGAGAAGCTGAAGCCTAGTATTTGAAACCCCGCAATAATAGAAAAGACAATGATTACGTATTTTACTAAATTATAAACCGAGTATCTTTTTGAAAGATCAATATTTGAAGCGTTGTCAATGCTCTTTTTTATGAGCCACAGGATTACTTTTATCACTATGATTAAAAGGATAACCAATAGCAACGAAACCACTCTTAGTTCGTAATTATTAATTTTAAAAATGGTATAGTCAAAAAAATCTTTCATTTATTTTTCGCTGGATTCACTATCAGTTTTATTTATGTTGATATTAAATCCGGGAGCTTTATAATCTTTAGCAAGATAGTCTGTAGGAATCGTAGTTTGATTTCCATCTCTTGACGACCTGTAATGAGGCGACATGATCTCTATCCCTCTTTCATTACACACATCCTGTATATTCTGATGAAGCTCGGAGTAAATAGTTGCCTGTTTATTGGCTTCCCTGGTGTAGGCATTTATCTGGTAAGAAACGTAGAAATCTTCAAGTCCGGTTTGCAATACAAATGGCTTTGGTTCCGGCAAAATATATTTTATTTTCAAAGCCGCGTCAATCAAAGCCCGGTACATGTCTTTCCAGGGAGTATCATAGCCAATGGTAACGGTGGTGTTTATAATTAATCCAAGGTCCGGGCATTCAGTGCTATAGTTAACGGTGTGGCTGCTCATCACCGTAGAATTGGGAATGGAAATAATCTCATTTTTTATTGTCCGGATGCGTGTTACCAGCAAAGACCTTTCAATAACATCGCCTGTTAAATCCTGAATTTTTACCCTGTCACCAATTTTAAAAAGCCGCATGTAGGTAAGCAACAATCCCGAAATAATATTGGATAACGAACCGGCGGAGCCAAAGGTGAAAAGGAATCCAAGAAATACAGAAACTCCCTGGAACACAGGCGAATTGCTTCCCGGTAAATAAGGAAAGATAACCACGATCATAAAGGCAAAGACCAATACCCTTACTATTTGAAAAGAGGGATTGGCCCAGTCTGGAAAAAATCCGGGTATTTTTAAATGCCCGTCTTTGATTTCATCTTTCAGAAATTTAAGCCATTTAAAAACATACCGGAAAATAAAAACAATGACGAGTATGGTAAAGAGATTTGGCAGATAGTTCCAAAATGCCATTGCAATCTTCTTTAACGGATTCAGTATATAGCCAAAGAGCGTGTCCGCAAAACCTTTGGTCCAGGGGAAAATTCCAAACAAGATGGGCAACGCCAGGTAAACAGCGAGAATAATAAAGATCCATTTCAATATACAGTTGACATTCATTAAGACACTCACCTCCTTGCCCGAATCAAACAACGTGTAATTTTTGATCTTGATTCCTTTCAATCTTCTGTCTTGCTGCCTGCCAATTTCCAATGCCGTCCAAATAAATAGCTTGCTGATATATTTGATTAAAAAGTACAGAATAATGATTACCAACAGCGCAAGCCCGATCTCTTTGGCCAGTGTTTTAAAACTAAGGGCCGATTTATATTTCAATACTTCATTACCGATAATCTGCTGATATTGTTTCGCGAGTGTATCGCGTGTGGTCCCGTTCCAGATGGCATCTTTGTCTGAAATGGAAATGAGAATTTGATCTTTAAAAACAAGGTCTGTAGAATTTCCTGACGTTACAATTTTTATGGAATCCGGAGTAAACCTGAGCCTTCTGCTTATTCCGGTTATTCTGTTGTTTATTGCCGCAGCCCTCTCTTCGGCAGAAAAGCTACCAGATCTATTTAGATATAAAATAAGGTGTCATCAAAAAAACCAAAAACGGGATAAGCCGTTGCACTATGGCGCAAAGAATCAATCTGTTTCTTTTTTTCTGTAAAACGGATGGCCTCCTGGTTTCTGAGCTCATTTAATTGTTGCTCTAATTCGTTTTTTCTCTCGTTGTCATTTGATTTTAAAGAATTGATCTCTTTTTCCAGATTTGCCCTTTTTATAGAATCTGCAATCCGGAATTGCTCCATTGCGCTGAGCTTCTCATTATAATGCTCAAGTATGGTAGTGTTTAAAGAATCATTGTGTTGGTTGATAATGTCTTTTGCCTGCTCAGTAGTATCTTTATTATTTTGTAAATTGTTTTTCTGGGCTGATAAGTTTTGCGTCGGAAACAGCAAAGCACAAAGCAAGAAAGCGGTAATTATTTTTTTCATTTTCTAAAAAGATAATTTTAAATCAGGTATTTTCATTCCATTTGCTTCGTTCTGCACTGCGCATTCTGCCAACTAATCTAGCCAGTGACACCTCAGCATCACTTTCGTATGCTTTTTCATCGCTCCACCAAATTTATTGACGCCCTTTTAGATTCTTCATTCCACAAGGATTTTGTGTTAGTAAAAATCAACTATTTAATAAATTTGAAAGTATGAATATAAAGATAGCTTATCGGAACTTTATTTGATAAAAAAAATCGACCGCACACCTGATGTTGTAATTTTAATCAATTAAGAATTTTCAAGGTTAAAACGCTGCCCCACTATTTTAATTTAATTTTTATTTAATATAAACCTTTGTTAAACGCTACAGTCATTGCGAAAGCAAAAGTTATTTGTACTTCAAAAAATTAATTGGTTATGAAAGCAAAAATTTTACTACCCCTAGTGATTGTCTTTTTAGCGACCACAGCTGCAAACGCGCAAATAACAGAAGGAAGGTTTTTATTGGGAGGAAGCATTGGTTATACCCATCAGGATGATACGCAAAATTCCAACTCAAAGTACAATGCCTTTTATTCGAATGTTCAATTCGGAAAAGTAGTAAAAGACAATACAGTAATTGGAATCATCGGGTCTTATGGCTTTTCTAACAATGAGTCAACCGACAACAAGTCAAACCAATACAACGCGGGTCTTTTTTATAGAAAATATAAACTCCTCACAAAGAACTTCTATTTTTTGGCGAATAGATGCTCTGTATTCCCATTCTCAAAACGAAACAAATTTTGAAATCGGCAGCGATGGTACGAGGTATAGTGCCAATGGAGTTATGGTCGCTTTTGTGCCGGGGCTGGCCTGTTTTATATGCAAACGAATGCAGATAGAATTGTCAATGCTAAACCTTGCCACGATATCGTACGCCGGCACAAAAAATGAAACTACCAGTACCTCAACAAATTCACTTTCAACTACCACGGGAAATAATTTTTCTGTGAACGCGAATTTGAATGCCAACCTGTTGTCCAATTTTGTAATTGGATTTAAGTTTTTTCTGGGGAAATAAAAAAGAAAACCGGGCTTGTCTTGATAAGCCCGGTTTTAATTAAAGTATCATAAATTTTAGAAATCTCTTCATTACCTGAAGAAGAAAAATTTCACTAAGCATACATCTCGTCCTGCAATACTTTTATTCTTTCATCTTCCAGGTATTCGTCATAAGAGCAAAGCCTGTCGATAAGACCTTTGGGTGTAATCTCAATAATACGATTGGCAACGGTTTGCATAAACTGGTGATCGTGCGTGGTCATCAAAACAATGCCGGGAAACGCGATCATTCCATCGTTAAAAGCAGTAATACTTTCCAGGTCCAGGTGGTTAGTTGGCTCATCGAGCATTACCACGTTCGGGTTTTGCAACATCATTCGACTGATCATACATCTCACTTTTTCACCGCCACTAAGCACATTTGTTTTCTTATTCACTTCATCGCCACTGAACAGCATTTTTCCAAGAAACCCACGTAGAAAATCTTCATCTACGTCAGTATAATGTTCGGGTACATATTGGCGTAGCCAATCCATCAAAGTAAGTTTGCCTGTAAAAAATTCTGTATTATCATTTGGCAGATACGCCGTAGTGATAGTAGTTCCCCATTCAAATTTTCCGCTATCGGGCTTCATCCTCTTATTGATAATTTCAAAAAACGAAGTAAGCGCAACAGGGTCCCGACTCAAAAAAGCGATTTTTTGTCCTTTTACTATATCAAAATTTACATTACTGAAAAGGGTTTTTCCTTCAATGCTTTTACTCAGTTTTTGAACGTCCAGTATTTGGTTTCCAGCATCTCTTTCTGGCTTAAAAATAATACCCGGATATTTCCGGTTGCTTGGTGTAATGTCTTCAAAAACCAATTTGTCCAGCGCCTTCTTTCTTGAAGTAGCCTGTTTGCTTTTAGAAGCATTAGCACTGAATCGGGCAATAAATTCCAGAAGGTCTTTTTTCTTTTCCTCTTGCTTTTTATTTTTATCCGTAGCCTGCCTTGCTGCCAGCTGGCTGCTCTCGTACCAAAAGGTATAGTTACCGGTATATATCTTTATTTTTTGTTTGTCCACGTCAGCTACGTGCGTACAAACCGCATCCAAAAAGTGACGGTCGTGACTCACTACCAATACAATATTTTGATAGTCGGCCAGGAAATTTTCTAACCATGAAATGGTAGATACGTCAAGGTTATTGGTCGGTTCATCTAACAATAAAATATCCGGATTGCCAAAAAGCGCCTGTGCCAGTAATACCCTCACTTTCATATTGGCAGCGACATCCTTCATCAATGCATAGTGAATTTCATCAGGCACCCCTAACTCGTTCAATAAAGTGGCTGCATCACTTTCCGCAGTATAGCCGCCCATTTCTCCAAATTCCGCTTCCAGGTGTCCCGCTTTCATACCATCTTCTTCACTAAAATCCTCCTTCATGTAAATAGCGTCTTTCTCAACCATGGTGGCCCACATTTTTTTATGACCCATCATTACACTATGTAACACCGATATTTCATCAAACCCA
This sequence comes from Hanamia sp., assembly GCA_036509585.1. GTDB lineage: Bacteria > Bacteroidota > Bacteroidia > Chitinophagales > Chitinophagaceae > Ginsengibacter. The sequence continues at coordinate 6,632 of DATCFI010000098.1, forward strand.
AACTGGTCTTGACTCAGGACCGCCATCCGTTCACCTGGTGTGATGCTTACCGTACCTTTATTAGGTTCAATTTCGCCACTTATTATTTTTAAAATAGTAGATTTCCCTGCACCGTTGGCACCTATGATTCCATAGCAATTTCCCTTAACAAAATTGAGATTTACTTCATCAAACAAAACCCTCTTGCCATAAGCCAGGGTTACATTATTTACACTTATCATGCTCCGTCATTTTTTTAGAGGCGCAAAGGTAAGAATTTATAAAGGGTATTTTAGATTTGAGGCTTTAAAATTGGTTTTAAAAATCAAGTTGACATACTCCAGAATTGAAAAAAGAACAGAGTAGCAGCGGCGATATATTTTGTACTATCAACCGGGACTATCTATTTTTCCTCTTTTGTTTCCAATTGCCTCCCCGGGAAAAGTATCTGATTTTTTCCTAAGAAAAAATGGTTTAGTTTTTTGTAATCCAGTCGAGATAGTTGTTAATTAGTCCAGTTAACTAACCTAATTTACATTAATTAGTCTACTATGATAAAAACATTACTGTTAGGTGAGTACTTTGGAGGCAATGAAAGGTTGCCTCCTTTAGGTTCTCTCAAAACGGCAATTAGGAAACATTAATAAACTATTTTACTAAATCATTCTAATAAACTTCTCAGTTGCCACTGGGAGGCAACCTTCTAAATCCATTGTCCAAAGAAATCCTAGGTAAGACAGTAAAGCAATAAATAACGCAGATTCTTAATTTACGGCATCCGAACGCCAGAGAGATCCACCGTTAACTAAAAAACCACGCCCGTTAATTTTGAGGCGTGGTTTTTTTTCTCATAAACGTTTCGGTTATTTTTTTACGATCACTCTTTGTTGATGTATAATTCCATCGGAAGCGAGGTATCTTAATATATAAATTCCTTCGCTTAATTGAACATCTAACCTTGCGATACCACCCAGAACCGGAAGATTATTGCGTGCCAATAATAACCGCCCGCTTAGATCGTACCATTCTGTTGTCAGATGATTCTCACTAATGCTAAGACCACTTATAAAAATTTTGCCTGTTGTTGGGTTAGGATAAACTGACAGCGATTGTGCTTGATTCATCGTCACCGCAACTATATTCCAATATTTGATATTACCAACTTGATCAGTTTGTTTTAAACGGTAGTAGGAAGTCCCACTATATGGATTTGCATCCTGGACTTTATAATTTAGGGTGTTGGCGCTGTTGCCATTCAAAGCTTTTGTGGCAATGTTTTGGAAGAATTCAAAATTAACAGCATCCCTGCTTTTTTCTATAGTAAAAAAGCTGTTATTTGTTTCTTTGCCGGTTGACCACGTTAGATCAACCTTATTAATATTAGGCACTGCAGTAAAGTTCACTACCAGGGTTGGCAATACGTTCATGCCACCGAGTACATCAGCGAGCGCGAAAGTTGAAAAAGAATTGAAAGCTGAGACGGTAGATGTGGATGTAATGCTTCCGATAAGATTAGGACTGCCTGTAAAAAAGGGCCCGGCAGTACCGCCAATATCAATCCACGCAGTAGGAGTGATATAGGTGTTTTTAACAATGGTAAGTGTGCCACCATCTGTAACAACATCGTTATTGTCAAAAAATATTTGAATAATTTGATTACCACTTAAACCAGCTATCGGCTGATTAGTGCCTGACGCATCTGTTCTTCCAATAGTGTAATAATGCACTCCCGAAACGCGATCCACAGTAGGAGGCAGTGTATATCCCAACGCCCTTGCATCTGCATTAAACAATTTAGCTTCGTAGGTATAAAGAGCACCATTACTATGGTTTAACGTCAGCACAACAGGCCTGCAATCAGGACTATTGCCTATAGGGAAATTTAAAACGGAAGTACCTGACGATGCTTTCTGGTATCTCATCGGCCCATTAACATAACTCGTTGACGAGCTGGTGCCCGCCGCGGTGGTGGAGCCATTCAACATCGTTAAAATATTACTTGTTGTTGTATTGAGCAGCCCCGATGATAATGTAAGATTATTGGATACACTAATAGACGTGTTGTTTAAGGTCACACCGCTGCCGCTTGTATTGTTTATTACTAACCTGGTGAAAACTGGCGTTGGAGTTCCCGATACCACATTTATATTCTGCAGACCACTGCCATTAAAAGTTGCTGTGCCTGAATTGACCCCGAATGTAACAGCTGTGGTTGATGAAATAGTCACATTGCCCGAATACGTACTGTTATTATTATAGTTGGGATAAATCAGACCTGAATTATTTTTGACAAATGTTACATCGCTGTTATAAGCATCAGGTGAGGCAGTCGTCATCATTAGGTACCCTGTTCCACTGTTTGTAAAAGTGCTCGCTTTATTAAAGGTATTACCCCCCTGGCTTTGGTCACTGGAGGTGCCGGTCTTTGTGGAATTTACAATCCCGCTAAAAGCACATCCGTTAAAAAAAAGTGACGGACTGGATGTGGTTACATTTCCCCCAAAGGCTAAAACAGGCCCAAAAGTCAAATTGCTGGATCCAGTTAAAGTCAGGCTTTGTGGTGTTGCGCCAATCTGTGTAAATTGTCGCAGTAGTAATGTACCTGCTGTGAAACCACCGGGTCCGACCAAAATCTTTTTGCCTGAAGATAAGGTTGCCGTGCCGGTGCTACCGCAAAATTGAACTCCCTGGCCATTGGTAGATGTAACCGAAATATCATCATTAAAGACAGTTCCTGAAGAGCTTCGACTTACATAAACACCATTATTGCCGGTAGGAGTATTATTGAAAGTGGCAGCACCTCCAAAAATATTGTTACTACTGTTATGTGCGACATATATATCACCACTTCCTGAGTTATTAAAAGTAGATACTGCATTAAACTGATCTGCATTACCATTTCCAAACATAAGGTAACCGGAGCCGGCATTTGTAAAAGTACCGGCACCATTAAACACATTGTTTCCGATGCTTGCATCGCTCGTGGCGCCCGTCTTGACAGAATTTACGGTGCCGCTAAAAGTGCAGCCATTGAAGTATAAGCCGGGACTTGATGTGACAACATTTCCGCCAATAGTGGAGCCTGGCCCGAATTGCAGGTAAGTGGCTGTGCTGCTTAATGTAAGGCTTATGGCGGCATTCCCCAATTGTGTGAATTGTTTCAGTACCAGGTATCCTGCATTTAAGCCGGTAAGACCCGCCTGGAACGTTTTGGACGCAGCCTGCGTGGCAGTTGCTGTTGCATTACCTCCACAAAACGATATCCCGGTTGCGCCACCCGATGTGTTGACATATATGTTCCCGTTAAACTGGTTTCCGGCAGTGGCCCAACATGGCAATAATCGTTCTGAGCCGTTATCTGTGAAGGTAACATCATTGTTCCAAAGATCAGGGCTCGTATTTCCAAGAAGTAAAAAACTACTTCCACTATTAGTAATACCACAAATTCCATTAAATATATTACCTCCCTGGCTGAAATCTCCTGTAGTTCCGTTTTTAGTAATGTTTGTCGATCCATTAAAAGTACATCCATTCAAATAAAGGCTTGGACTTACAGACGTAACATTGCCCCCAAACGATGAAGACGGTCCGTAGGTAATATTGCTGGTGCCTGTGGAAATAATGTTCTGCGCCTGGGAGCCAACCTGGTTAAATTGCTTCAATAATAATGTACCGGACGAGAAACCTCCGGCGCCAACTGAGATCGTATTACCTGCTACTAAAGTTGCTGACGCAGTGCCATTGTTGGCACAAAACTGCACACCCTGGCCATTGGCGGAAGTAACCACAATATTACTATTGAAAACAGTTCCCGTTGAATAGGGGCTAACTAACAGGGTTGTATTAGCTGTGGGTGTATTATTAAATGTGGCCACACCGCCAAAAACATTATTGCTACTATTGTAGGCAACATACAAATTGCTGCTTCCTGTATTATTAAAGGTGGATGCCGAGTTGAACTGATCCGGGTTGACGTTGCCAAACAATAATTGTCCGGCCCCGGAATTGGTAAAAACACAAATGTCATTGAATATGTTGTTGCCATTACTTGTATTATTCGCGGCACCTGTCTTGGTGGAATTTACAGTACCGTTAAAAACGCCACCATTGAAATATAAAGAGGGGCTTAGTGATGTAATATTTCCGCCAAAAGCAGCAACAGGTCCAAAAGTCAGATTGCCGGTTCCCGTTAGCAACAGGCTTTGTGGTGTTGCGCCAACCTGGGTAAACTGTCGGAGCAGTAAGGTGCCTGCTGTGAATCCACCGGCTCCGATCAAAATCTTTTTACCTGCAACTAATGTAGCATTACCGGTGCCATCGCAAAATTGAACCCCCTGTCCATTAGTAGATGTAACCGAAATATTATCATTAAAAACAGTCCCTGACGAAGCCAGGCTTACGTAAATACCCGTATTGCCAGTGGGAGTATTGTTAAAAGTAGCAACACCTCCAAAAATGTTGTTACTACTGTTGTATGCGACATAAATATTATCACTTCCTGTATTATTAAAAGTAGATGCTGCATTAAACTGATCCGCATTGCCATTTCCAAACATCAAATAACCGGAGCCTGCATTGGTAAAAGTACTGGCACCGTTGAACACATTGTTTCCACTGCTTCCATCGGTCGTTGCACCTGTTTTAGTAGAATTTACGATTCCATTAAATGTGCAGCCATTAAAATATAGTCCGGGGCTTGAAGAAACAACATTTCCACCAAAAACAGCGTTTGGCCCGAATTGTAAATATGTAGCTGTGGCGTTGAGCGTGAGGTTTACCGAAGCATTGCCCAATTGGGTAAATTGCCTTAATATCAGGTATCCTGCATTAAGCCCTGTAACCCCTGCCTGTATAGCTTTCCCCGAGGCTAACGTGGCCGTGGCCGTTGTATTACCACCGCAAAAATAGATTCCTTTGGCACTGCCCGATGTGTTGACATATATGTTTCCATTAAACTGGTTACCAGTACTCTGATAAGCAGCGAGTATCCTTTCAGAGCCATTATTTGTAAAGGTTACATCATCGTTCCAGGTATCGGGGTTATTAGACCCAAGAATTAAATAGCCACTACTACTATTAGTAATATTACACACTCCATTAAATATATTCCCCCCCTGGCTATTATCACCTGATGCACCTGTTTTTGTTGCATCAACTGCTTCGTTAAAAGTGCAGCCGTTAAAAAAGATATCCGGTGTGTTTGTAACGAGATCGCCTCCCACGACAGAATTGTTTGCTAGCCTGAGAAAGGTACCTGAGCCTGTAAACGCTAAATTCATTGGTGTATTCCCTAATTGAGTAAATGTATTCAAACTTAAAAATCCATCACTAAACCCTCCCGCACCAACTAATATAGTTTTGCCCGCAGCAAGCGTAGGTGTGCCTGTGCCTGATGTCCAGCCCAAATAAATTCCACCAGAGGCGGTAGAAGTCAATGTGATATTTTCGTTGAAAAGATCATTGGAATTGTACCCAAGCATAAAATAACCTCCACTACTCTGTTGATTAATCGCTAAAGTAGAGTTGAATATATTTTGAAAACCATTGTTATGATTATCGTTGCCACCTGTTTTTGATAATGATACCGGAGCGTTAAAAGTTCCTCCTCTAATATAAATATCGGGCGACGTAAGCGTTAAGCTTCCCCCGATAACTGAAGGATTAGCGGAAGAATAGGCACCCACATAAATGGAAGAAGTTCCTGTGCTGGCCAGATTTATTGCTGCATTACCATTTTGTGTAAATCCCTGTATAGCAAGATAGCCTGAGCTAAACCCGGCCCCACCAATGGATATCGTTTTGCCTGTTGCCATTACGCAACTTGAAGACAGATTCCAGGTTAGTGCGGTGCCTGCCGAAGAACCGACTTGTGTAACTATAAAATTACCGTTGAATTGATTGTTAGCTGAATTGTGTCCAAAAATAATCCTATCCAAACTGTTGTTGTTTGAATAAACATCACCATTGTAAATATCTGCTGCACCATTGCCAAATGACCAGTAACCGTTTCCGCTGCCCGAGGTGTAATTTACAGTCAGTGTTGAATTAAAAGTGTTTCCTCCCCCGGATGCATTGCTGGAAGTGCCGTCAGTTTTAGTCAGAATTGTGGCCCCATTGTAACTGCTATTTGAAGTGTAAATATTGGGAGCGTTAACTGCTAAAACTCCATTAAAAGTTGTACTAATAAAATTTGCAGTCGCATTGCCGGTTAATGTTATGCTTTGTGGTGTTGGCCCTGCCTGAGTAAATTGCTTCAGCAATAATGTGCCCGCAGAAAACCCACCCACTCCAGCAGAAATTGTTTTACTCGGCGCCAATAAAACAGATGCACCAGTACTACCGTTGCAAAATTGCACCCCTTGACCGTTATTGGAATTGACTACTATGTTATTATTAAAAATAGTATTTGTTGCATACTGGCTGACATATATCAAATTATTTGCAGTTGGCGAATTATTAAACGTGGCTACTCCTCCAAAAATATTGTTGTTGCCATTGTAAGCAACAAAGATATTGCTGCTCCCTATATTATTGAAAGTTGCTGCGGCATTGAACCGGTCTCCGATGCTATTGGCCATCAGCAAGTAGCCCGATCCCGCATTCGTTATTGTTGCCGGGCCATTAAAAATATTGTTCCCGTTGCTGGCATCATTGCTGGCTCCCGTTTTTGTGATATTCACGGGTTGTTGAAATGTGGTGTTTCTAAAAGTGACTGCTGCAGATGTTACGTTTACAATACAATTCATAGTTACTGTGCCGTTTCCAAATGTAGTGGTGGCAGCTCCGGAAACAGTAATAGTACCATTTTGAACGGTACCGGAGGTAAAGATTGCTGTAGCCCCATTAATGGTAAGTGTATTGCTTCCAAGGTCGAGTGTGCCGCTTGTAACCGTAAAATTTGCAATCGTGGCGCTAATATTTAATAAACAGATATTGCTGCCAGTTACGATGGTTGCATTATCCGTTGGGCCCGGGACCCCATTTGGAGACCAGTTGGCAGGGTTGGTGGCCACTGTAGATACCGATCCGTTCCACGTATAGGAGATTTGGGCTTTTGTGGTTTTAATAAATAAAAACACACAAATAAATAGCAGAATTTTCTTCATAGCTTTATTTCGGATCAGTTTTGGATTGGGTTAATTACTTTCATGTCGAATAGTATTTAATACTGTATTCAACGTAATATTACCGTGTTTAGTATAGTTAATGCAAACATTTGGATGACGAAAATTAGAGATATCATTCTCTCAGTTTTCTATTTTGGGTACTTTCTGGTGTTACTATCAGCTAAGCCGGAAGGCAAATCTTTAACTGAGCTTATTAAACACCTGTAACCTTGAACAAGACCGGCAATCTGCTAAAGACAAATTCGTGGCATGTCGAATACGTCGAAGGAGTGTGACATTTTGAAATGCAGTCATGACCTTTTAGTTAACATTTTTGTCGGACATTAGCTTAAATTTATAAAAATTATACTTCATGTTTAATCGACTGCTAACATTGCTGATGAGTTGTTTTTTAATATATGGGTGCTCGTCCACTTCGCGTGTTAAAGCGCGATATACCGCGGATGATAAAACAGTTTTTGACCTTATTGAGCGATTAAAAAAGAACCCAAATGATGCTGATGCAGCAAAGCTTCTCCCGGAAGCTTATAAGCAGGCTGCACAAGTTCGAAAGGCACTCAACGCGAACAGCTATGATAACATGAACCCTGGTGACCGCTGGATGGAAATTTCCAAACAGTTGCTGGTGGCAGAACAAATGTACACAGACATCAAAGCGGCGCCAGCTGCAAGTAAAGCAGTGCCTAATCCCTGGGACCCTACTTTAAAAATTCAAAATGCCAAACTGAACGCAGCTGGAGAATATTATGACCAGGGGTTAGAATACCTTAACTACAACAACCGCCCTTATGCGCAAAAGGCTTACGATATGTTTGCCAAAGCAAACGCCGCTTACCCCAATTACATGGATGTAAAAAATAAAATGGCGCAGGCTACGGATTTGGCTACTGTTAAGGTATTGGTGATGCCGGTTAATTATTACAGTTTCGGATGGAATTACTGGGGATTTCAAAACGATTACCTGCAATATAAAATAGTCAGGGACCTTAATAATTCTTCTTACCGAGATGTTCGCTTTTACACTAATGCAGATATTAATTTACAACATCTTCAAGCAGACCGGGTAGTAGAATTAAACTTTACCGAACTAAACGTGGGGCAAGTCTATACGGATGATTATACGATAAACCGCAGTAAAAAAATAAAAGCCGGAGAAACTAAATCAATTCCGGCCCAACCGATTTATGAAACGGTAAACGCTACTTTATACGTAAAAAGAAGCATTATGCAAAGCCGGGCCTCATTAGAATGCCGCATTTTTGACAGGGCTACCAACAATAATATTTTGTACGACCGCTTCCCGGACAACTATACCTGGAAACAGGAATCGGCGAGGTTTACCGGCGACAGGCGGCCGCTGGAATCCTCAGACCTTATGCTCATTAATAATTCCGGCAATGTTCGGCTACCTACCCGTAACGAAATCGCGCAACGACTGGTGGACAATTGCTATAGTTTATTGCTAAGCAGAATCAGAAATGGTGTTAATTTCTAAAACCCTGGAAATCATTTACAGTAAAAGAACCTTTATTGAAGATTTCTAATCAGTTGCTCCGACAAAACAGGAACGAATAAACGTTTCCTCCAATTATTCTATTTTCGCAAAATGTCATTTACATCTATTATACAGTCATCGGCCATAAAAAGCCTATCTGAGCTTTACCAACAGGAATTTTCTACAAAAGATTTTCAGGTCAATGAAACCAAGCCTGAGTTTAAAGGCGATTATACCATCGTGCTTTTCGCTTTGGTAAAAACATTAAAAAAATCACCGGAAGTGCTAGGTAATGAATTGGGCGGACTTTTTTTAAAAAATTATCCCGAGCTGTTTTCTTCTTACAATGTTATTAAAGGCTTTTTGAACCTGGAAATAGCAGATAAGCCATTGGCGACTCTTTTGCTGGAGCATTACGAGGATGAAAAATTTGGCAGAAAGAAATCCGACAACTTTTCATCGGGCAAAAAAGTAGAAAAAGTGATGGTAGAATATGCTTCTCCCAATACCAACAAACCCTTGCACCTCGGGCATTTGAGAAATATTTTCCTGGGATGGAGCGTCGCGGAGATTTTAAAGGCAAACGGTGATGAGGTAATCAAAACATCTATTGTGAACGACAGAGGAATTCACATTTGCAAGAGCATGATCGCATGGCAGCTATTTGCAAACGGCGCTACGCCGGATTCCGTACATGAAAAAGGCGATCATTTTGTAGGCGATTATTATGTAAAATTCAATGAGGAATATAAGAAAGAAGTCAATGAATTAATGCAATCCGGAAGCACCAAAGAACAAGCCGAGAAGGAAGCGCCTATAATGAAAAAAACGCAAAAAATGTTGCTTGACTGGGAGCAGGAAAATCCTGAAGTAAGAGAATTATGGAAAACGATGAATAGCTGGGTGTATAAGGGTTTTGATGAAACCTACAAAAGAATTGGAGCCGATTTCGACCATACATTTTATGAGAGCAATACGTACCTGTTGGGAAAAGATTTTGTACGGGAAGGACTGCAAAAAAATGTTTTATTTAAAAAAGAGGATAACAGTGTTTGGATTGATCTTTCTGCCGAAAACCTTGATGAAAAATTAGTGTTGCGGGGCGATGGCACCTCAGTTTATATCACACAGGATATTGGCCTTGCAATACAAAAATTTGAAGAATATCATTTGGACAAAAGTATTTATGTGATTGGCGATGAACAGTTGTATCACATGAAAGTGCTGAAAGAAATTATCCGAAAATTAGGGATGTCTTTTGCGGATAACATGTTTCATTTGAGCTATGGTATGGTAGAACTAACGACGGGAAAAATGAAAAGCCGCGAAGGAACGGTAGTAGATGCGGATGATATTATTAACGAAATGGTAGCCACTGCTGAAAAGCATACGAAAGAACTGGGAAAGGTCAATGACTTCTCTGCTGATGAATTGCGTGAATTATATGAAATTCTTGGACTTGGCGCGATGAAGTTTTATTTATTACGCGTAGATCCCAAAAAACGGATGATCTTCAATCCGGAAGAAAGCATCGATTTTCATGGATTTACCGGTCCGTTTGTGCAATATACTTATGCGAGAATACAATCTATTCTGAGAAAAGTTGGAAGTGAAGAGCTATCAGCCAACAGCCATCAATCATCATCTATCAGCCATTTGCTCCCACTTGAGCGGCAATTAATTCTTTTCCTTGAAAAATATGCAGCAGCTGTTAGCGATGCGGGTGATGAGATGAACCCATCTGTTGTTGCCAATTACGTTTTTAACCTTGCTAAGCTATACAATTCATTTTACGCTGAACATTCTGTGGCGAACGCAGAAAATGACGAAAAGAAAAATCTTCGTTTACGCCTAAGCGTTATGACGGCTAATATTATAAAGAGCGGACTGCATTTGCTTGGAATAAAAGTTCCTGACAGGATGTAAGAGGCACTCCCACGGAACGGTTTCAGTAATTCCAACGAGCACTATTTCTCACTTTTTGCTCTCCCGATAAACGGATGGGCTGTATCTGGTTATTTTTTTAAACAATAATTTAAAATTGGAAACTGTTTTTTTGCCGCCGTTACAGGCAACTTCAGAAACACTCCAATCGGTATCTAATAAATACACACAGGCCGTAGCGATCCGCGCCTGGTTTAGGGATTATAAGAGAAAGTTAATTTAGCAATAGGTATATAATGTGTAATGCTTTAATTTGTACCCGATTTTAAGGCATATTTCGAATTTCACCATTTTTAAAAAAATAACAATCGATATGAGATATTGTTTAGCACTTGATTTAAAAGACGACGATCACCTAATCGCCGAATATGAAAGGTACCACCAGTCGGTCTGGCCTGAGATTATTGATTCTATTAAGAGTTCAGGAATTACTAACATGGAAATCTATCGGGTATTGAATCGTCTTTTTATGATAATGGAAACGGATGAAAGTTTTTCTTTTGATAAAAAAACCGAAATGGACAATGAAAATCCTAAAGTACAGGAATGGGAAACGCTGATGTGGAAGTACCAACAAGCAATTCCAGGTGCTAAACCCGGAGAAAAATGGATGTTGATGACAAAAAATTTTCAATTATAATTAAAATCTGCTAATGAAAAAAATTACAACAAAGCAATACCTCTTCCCATTTGCATTAATAACAAGTTTATTTTTCTTTTGGGGTCTTGTACATAATCTTGACCCAGTACTGATTCCGCACTTACGAAAAGCATTTTTGCTTAACGATTTTGAATCGTCATTGGTAGATTCGTCCGTCTATATTGCCTATTTTATAATGGCTTTACCCGCAGGATTTATTATGCGCAAATACGGATATAAAACCGGTATCATCATGGGACTGTGCTTGTTCGGTTTGGGCTCGGTTTTGTTTGTGCCTGCGGCCAATACGTTGCAGTATGGTTTCTTCCTGGGAGCCTTGTTTATCATTGCATGCGGGCTTGCATCTTTAGAAACTGCAGCCAATCCGTATGTTACTATTTTAGGGCCACCGGGAACTGCCACGCAGCGTTTGAATTTTTCTCAATCATTTAATGGGCTTGCGGCTTTTTTGGCTCCTGCGTTTATTGGTCCGTTAATTTTATCCGGGAAGGAATTGAGCAAAGACACACTGGATGCAATGTCTCCAGAACATTTGCATGAGTATCTTTTAAACGAAGCAGCGAGTGTTAAGATGCCCTATCTTATTCTGGGCATCGTAATATTTTTGGTAGCCATCGTATTTTACTTCACTAAACTACCTGACGTAAAGCATGAGGAAGATGGCGAAAAGGCCGGCGCAAGTTTTGGGGAGGCTTTAAAATCGATAAAGCTCAGATGGGGAATTGTGGCGCAATTTTTTTACGTGGGTGCCCAGGTTTGTGTAGCCAGCTTTTTTATCCGAATGGCTACTACACAAGCAGGACTAGATGAAAGGACGGCTTCAAAATTCTTAGGTCTTTTTGGATTGGCATTTATGATTGGAAGGTTTGCCGGCACCTTTTTTATGCAATTCATAAGCCCGCGCAAATTGCTTATCTTATATTCCACGATCAATATCATACTCTGCCTGCTGGCTATATTCGGAAGTGGTATGATGGTAGTTTATACCCTTATTGCCATTGGTTTCTTTATGAGTATTATGTTTCCAACCATTTTTTCAATGGGCATAGATGGATTAGGCCATCATACAAAGATTGGATCTTCGTTAATTGTAATGTCGATTGTTGGAGGCGCTTTATTACCACCTGTTTTAGGCTTTATTTCAGATAAAACCGGAAACATCCAAAATGGTTATATCGTACCTTTGGTCTGTTTTGTAGTCGTGTTGATATTCGCACAGGTTGCAGAACGACAAACACCGACAAAAATTAAAACATAACTATCTAACATTTTCATCAGAATCACTTTATGAATAAAATTTTAAAAATCCATCCAAAAGACAATGTGATTGTTGCTTTGACCGACCTCAGAAAAAATGACACGGAGATATGGAATGGTAGCGAATATCTATTAAAAGAAAATATTCCCGCCAAGCATAAATTCTTCGAAAACGATATGAAATCGGGAGAAGAAATTTTCATGTATGGCGTGTTGGTTGGAAAGACACAAATAGATGTCGAGAAGGGAAGTCGCGTATCGGTAGAAAATGTGAAACATGCAGCACAACCTTACTCTTACAGGAATGTAAAACCTGAATGGCATGCCCCTGATGTAAGTAAATTTGCCAATAAAACCTTTAATGGTTATCATAGAAGCGATGGCCGGGTAGGTACTGCCAATTATTGGATCTTTATTCCTACGGTTTTCTGTGAAAACAGAAACATGGATGTAATTCGTGAAGCACTGCAAAATGAATTGGGCTATGACGTGACTGATAAATACAAATCATTTACACGTGACCTGGTAAATGCCTACGAAGAAAAAGAAGATATTGAAAAATTTGATCTTACACTTACTCATAATCCAACTGGTAACAGAGTTTTTAAAAACATTGACGGAATAAAGTTTCTAAACCACCATGGAGGATGTGGTGGAATAAGACAGGATTCGGAAGTACTGGGCAAATTGCTGGTAGCTTACGCAGATCATCCTAATGTTGCGGGAGTAACGGTTTTAAGTTTAGGATGTCAGCACCTGCAGGTAAATGACTTAAGGGATGACGTCAAAAAACTTAATCCAAATTTTGATAAACCCTTTTTAATTTATCAGCAACAGCAAATACAAAACGAAGAAAAGTTGATATCGCTTGCGATTCGCGAAACCTTTAAGAATTTGATAGAGGTAAATAAGCAGGAAAGAAAGCCCGCGCCGTTAAGTAAATTAACCGTAGGTGTAAAATGTGGTGGGAGCGATGGGTTTAGTGGTATATCTGCAAATCCTTCCGTGGGATATACTGCGGATTTATTAGTGGCATTGGGCGCAAAAGTTTTGCTCGCAGAGTTTCCTGAATTGTGTGGTGTAGAACAAAATCTAATAGACAGGTGTATAGAGGAAAAAAGTGCCGAAAAATTTATTCATCTTATGCGAACCTATGACGCACAGGCACATGCTGTGGGTTCGGGTTTTTACATGAATCCATCTCCGGGAAATATTAAAGATGGTTTAATCACCGATGCGATGAAATCTGCAGGGGCCGCAAAAAAAGGCGGAACTTCTCCTGTGGTAGATGTATTAGATTACACCGAACCGACTACTAAACCAGGATTAAGTTTAGTTTGTACACCGGGCAACGACGTGGAGGCAACGACCGGTAAAGCCGCTGCAGGCGCCACATTAATTTTATTTACAACCGGATTAGGAACGCCAACAGGCAATCCGATTTGCCCGGTAATTAAGTTAGCGACCAATTCAAAATTGGCAAAAAGAATGCACGATATTATTGATATAGACACAGGCCCGGTAATTGAGGGCGAAAAGACAGTGGAGCAAATGGGCGAAGAGATCCTGGAATTTTGTATTAAAGTAGCAAGCGGAGAAATAATCCCAAAAGCGGTTCAGTTAAACCAGGATGATTTTATCCCCTGGAAAAGAGGGGTTAGTTTATAGGATGGGGAAGAATTAGGAATGAGTAAAATGTTGAATAAATTTTTCGCAAAGCTTGTCCCTCTCCATCGGAGAGGGGTTGGGGTGAGGCTAATTCAGGACGATTTTATTCGGTGGAAAAGAGGTGTTAGTTTGTAGGAAGCAATTAAGAATTACTGTGTCCGATATATGAAATATTTTTTACAGAGTGTGTTCCTCTCCATCGGAGAGGGGTTGCGGTGAAGCAGAACCAGGATGAGTACCCATTAACCAAATGTCTTCAAACCATTAACTATTTAATCATACAACAATATAATGTTTTCTCTAAAAAACAAAAAAGCAGTTATAACCGGTGCCGGTAGCGGAATTGGAAAGGCAATCGCAGTTTTATTTGCAAAGCAAGGCGTCGAAGTTCACATCATTGAATTGAGCGCTGAAAGCGCAAAATCATCCGTGGATGAAATCAAGGCAAATGGCGGCAAAGTTTTTTCTCACGCGTGCAATGTGGCCAACCAAAAAGAAGTGATTAAAACTCTTGAAGAAATTGGTGCGCATGATATTCTGATAAACAATGCCGGCATTGCCCATATTGGAAAAGCTGACACTACCAGTGAGGACGATTTTGACCGCATTGTGAATGTAAATGTAAAAGGAGTTTATAATTGTTTGTTTGCTTCGATTCCTCTTATGAAACAAAACGGTGGCGGTGTTATTGTTAATATGGCCTCGGTAGCCGCGTGGGTTGGCATCCCCGAAAGATTTGCGTATTCAATGGCTAAAGGCGCAGTAGCTGCCATGACTTTATCAGTAGCTAAAGATTACGTTAATGAAAATATACGCTGCAATTCTATTTCTCCGGGAAGGGTTCATACACCCTTTGTAGACGGATTTTTACAAAAAAACTATCCCGGGAAGGAAACAGAAATGTTTGAAAAATTATCAAAGACACAGCCAATCGGGCGCATGGCTGAACCGGAAGAAGTTGCAGCTCTGGCCTTATACTTGTGCAGCAATGAAGCATCTTTTATAACAGGAACTGACTATCCAATTGACGGGGGATTTCTAAAATTGAACACCTAAATTATTAAAAATGAAGAATCTCTTTATTTGTTTGTTTACTATCCTGTCTGTTACTAACAGTTATGCACAATCATATACTCCGTCTCCCGCGAATATTGCTGAGAGGAGCCAGTTTCAGGATGACAAGTTCGGACTGTTTATTCACTGGGGAGTTTTTAGTATCCTTGGCGACGCAGAATGGGTAATGAACAATCAAAATATTTCTGTAAAAGATTACACGAGGTTAATGGGTTTCTTCAATCCCACCCAATTTGACGCGCATACCTGGGTAAGCATGGCAAAAAATGCAGGTATGAAATATATTACGTTGATTACCCGCCATCATGATGGCTTCAGCATGTGGGCGACCAAATATTCTGATTTCAATATTATAAATACACCTTACAAAAAAGATGTAGTGAAAATGATAGCCGATGAATGTCATAAACAAGGTATCCAGCTATTTTTATATTATTCTTTGCTTGATTGGAGAAGAAATGATTATAGCTGGTGGACAGGAAGAACCGGACAGGGAACAGGAAGAACCGTGCATGGCGATTGGAATGATTACATAAAATTCATGGAAAACCAGTTGACGGAATTACTGACCAATTACGGAAAAATTGCAGGTATTTGGTTTGATGGTTATTGGGACCAAACAGCACCAGAAGGCGCAACAGACAGAACGCCGAAAGTAGATTGGCATTTGCCCGAAATTTATGCGCTCATTCATAAACTACAGCCGCAATGTTTAATTGGTAATAATCATCACATGACTCCCCTGCCCGGAGAAGATTTTCAAATGTTTGAAAAAGATCTTCCCGGTCAAAATAAATCAGGATTAAGTTTTCAAAAAGCATCGGACCAATTGCCTTTGGAAACATGCGAAACAATGAATGGTTCGTGGGGATTTAACATCAAAGACGATAAATACAAATCAGTTCCGGAATTAATTCATTATATAATAAATGCTGCGGGACGCAGCGCTAATTTTTTATTGAATGTAGGCCCAATGCCAAATGGCATTGTCCAGGAGGAATTCGGAGATACCTTGAACGAAATTGGCAAATGGATGCACGTAAATGGCGAAAGTATTTATGGCACCCGCGGAAACATCATGCCACCGCAGAATTGGGGCGTAGTTACTTCAAAAGATAAAAAAGTATATGTGCATATTCTAAAAGATTCGGCCCAACCAATAGTGATTACAGGCATTGAAGGAAAGATAAAAAATTGCAAATTGATGGGGACAAACCGGGAAGTAAAATATAAACAGGATAAAAATGGAGTAGCCATTAATCTTGATGGAATTCCCATGGACAAAGTGGATACAATTATAGAAATAGAAACGAAATAAAAATAAAACACACTATGAAATTAATCAGATTCGGAGAACCCGGAAAAGAAAAGTCAGGAATCATTGAAGGAGACAAATGGTATGATGCATCGTCATTTATAAAAGATTATGACGAAGATTTTTTTGGAAACAATGGAATTGAACAATTAAAGAAAATTGCATCCGAAAATAAATTGCCTGCAGTGGACAGCAATCAAAGATTGGGTTGCCCTGTTTATAAACCTTCAAAAGTAATTTGCATTGGTTTGAATTATGCAAAACATGCTAAAGAGACTGGTGCGCAGGTTCCTAAAGAGCCGATCATTTTTTTCAAAGCCACCACGTCTGTTTCAGGACCAAATGATGATATAGTGATTCCAAAAAATTCAGTAAAGACAGACTGGGAAGTAGAGCTGGCAGTTGTGATCGGAAAAAGAGCAAGTTATGTAGAAGAGAATGAAGCGATGGATTATGTGACAGGCTATTGTCTACATAATGATGTGAGCGAGCGGGAATTTCAGATAGAGCGCGGTGGACAATGGGTGAAAGGAAAAAGCTGCGACACTTTTGCGCCTCTTGGTCCATGGCTTGTGACGAAAGATGAAATTAAAGACGAAAATAATTTACGTTTATGGCTAAACGTTAATGGAAAAAAAATGCAGGATTCCAACACGGATGACCTGATATTTAAAGTACCTTTTTTAATTTCTTACATCAGTCAATTTATGACTTTGTTACCAGGAGATATTATTTCTACAGGAACACCTGCCGGTGTGGGATTGGGTTTGAATCCGCCCGTTTATTTAAAAGAAGGCGATGTGGTGGAATTGGGAATTGATGGCTTGGGAACCCAAAAACAGCAAGTGAAAAACTGGTCAAAATAATTTAGCATAATGATAGACACTCATGTACATTTCTGGAATTACAATAAAGTAAAAGACGCCTGGATTACAGATGATATGAAAGTATTGCAGCGTGATTTTTTGCCTGAACATTTGCGAACCGAACTGAAAGAAAATAACGTTGATGGAGTCATTGCAGTACAGGCAGATCAAAGTGAAAATGAAACTACATTTTTGTTTGAACTCGCAAAAAAGAATCCGGAGATAAAAGGCATTGTTGCCTGGGTTGATTTGCAAAATGAAAATGTTGAAACAAGGTTGCTTTACTATTCTCAGTCTCATATTATCAAGGGCTTCAGGCATATTGTTCAAGGTGAACCGGATGGGTTTTTAAAAGGCGAAAAGTTTCTTAACGGTATCAAATTATTGAAGAATTTTAATTTCACCTACGATATTTTAATCTATGAAAAACAATTGAACGAAGCCATTGAATTTGTAAATAAATTCCCCGAACAAAAATTCGTCATTGATCATTGCGCTAAGCCTGCAATAAAAAATAAAAGTATCAATAACTGGATAAAAGGGATGCAGGAAATTTCACAAAACAAAAATGTGTATTGCAAACTTTCAGGATTAACTACTGAAGCTGATTGGATTAACTGGAAAGAAAAAGATTTTAATCCATACTTCGATTGTGTATTTGAGGCTTTCGGAACCGACAGGTTAGTATTCGGAAGTGATTGGCCGGTAGTGTTGGTTAGCGGCAGTTACACTAAGTGGAAAAACATAGTGGAAAAATATATGCATAATTTTTCTGCAGAGGAAAAACGGAAGGTTTTTACAGAAAACGCAAGTGAATTTTATAACCTTAATGCTTAGGGCTGAAAGCAGAATGCTTAATACCAAAAGCCATTCTCTAATATTTTATACTTAAAATTATGAATCTAAATCTCAAGGAAAAAATTATTATTGTAACGGGCGGTGCCAAAGGAATTGGGGAAGGAATTGTAAAAGTACTTGCTGCAGAAAATGCCATCCCCGTTATCGTTGGAAGAAAAGAAGCAGATAATTTAAAAACGCTTGAAGGTATTGGCAGCAAAGGATTTCATGTAGTAGCAGAATTAACAAACCCTGATGAATGTGAGAATGCGGTCAAAAAAATCATTGAAAAATTTGGTCGTATTGATGGCCTGGTAAATAATGCCGGCATGAATGATGGCGTAGGACTTGAAAAGGGAAATTATGAACAATTTGTTGCTTCACTGCATAAAAATTTAGTTCACTATTATTTAATGGCGCATCATGCTTTGCCTTATTTAAAACAATCAAGAGGATCGATTGTAAACATAGGATCGAAGACTGCAGAAACCGGTCAGGGAAATACTTCTGGCTACGCTGCATCAAACGGTGGAAGGAACGCTCTGACAAGAGAATGGGCAGTGGAATTGCTCCCCTACTCCATACGTGTAAA
The DNA here is from genome assembly GCA_036509585.1 of Hanamia sp. Lineage (GTDB taxonomy): Bacteria > Bacteroidota > Bacteroidia > Chitinophagales > Chitinophagaceae > Ginsengibacter. The sequence continues at coordinate 25,447 of DATCFI010000098.1, forward strand.
CGCAGTTATTGTTGCAGAATGTTACACACCTTTGTATAATACCTGGATAAAAACTTTTAGCAATTCCGAAGAGAAATTAAAGGCTATTACTGAAAAAATTCCACTGGAAAATAGAATGACTACGGCTGAAGAGATTGCGAATATGGTGGTATTCCTTTTGTCAGACAGGTCGAGTCATACCACCGGTCAACTGATACATGTAGATGGCGGATATGTGCACCTGGATAGAGCAATCGGTTAGAAGGTACAGGGAGGGTATTGATTAATTTCATTAACTTTTAAAACAAAAAAAAATGCTTTCAGCTTATTATAAAAAGTTTTTTTTCACTAGAAATTTAAATTCATTATTTATTATTTTTATCCTGATTATGATGCATCATATTTCATCTGCACAAACTACTATTCCGCTATACAGAGACGTGCCCAACAGTAAGCCTGCTACGGATTATAAAGAACAGTCAGAAACCGGAGACGATGGTATAATTCGTATCAGCAAGGTCACTGTTCCCGAGATTACCATTTTTCAACCGGCTAAGTCCGGTGGAAAAAATACTGCAATTATCATTTGTCCGGGTGGAGGTTATGGTATTCTTGCTTACAACCTTGAAGGCATTGTGGTTGCTAACATTTTAAATAGTTGGGGTGTGACGGGAATTGTTTTGAAATATCGGCTCCCCGGCGATAAGATCATGAAAGATAAATCTGTGGGGCCGATTGAGGATGCGCAACGTGCGATACAATATGTGAGGGAAAAAGCAGCACAGTTAAATATTAACCCTGATAAGATTGGAATCATGGGTTTTTCAGCCGGTGGGCATTTAGCTTCAACTGTATCCACTCACTTTGATAAAGATTATATTTCCAACCCAAATCATATTTCGCTACGTCCCGATTTTTCTATTCTTGCTTATCCCGTTATAAGTATGATTGATTCATTAACGCATAAAGGAAGTCGGGATAATCTTTTAGGAAAAAATCCATCCGATGAAATCACTAAAAACTTTTCTAACGAATTGCAGGTGACAAAAAATACACCGCCAACTTTCATAGTTTTGGCAGGTGATGATAACACCGTCAACCCCGAAAATAGCATTAAATATTATGAGGCTTTATTAAAAAATCATGTGCCGGCTGAGATGCATATTTACCAAAATGGCGGACATGGATTTGGAACCCGAATTCTGGAAAAAAACGATAACTGGACGGAGGTGTTGAGGATTTGGATGACGCATAATGGTTTTATCAATTAGCAGTAAACATAGAAATATCAGCAATTCCTATTTTCGATTTTCCGAGATAAATTTACTTCGACCAAGCAAAATATGTAAATGCTCAATCGTATTCTATCTTCAAACTATAGCCGTTTGTTTGCACCTAAATGATTAGAGCAGCAAAAGCGGTTTTCTCTAAACTAGCTCTCACAAAAAAATATTCCCTTTTGGAACAAATTAAAAAAGGCTGATTTTTTTCAGCCTTTTAATGGTTTTTCAAATCAGGAATTAATTTTCTATAATTATTTTTCCCAGTCTGATTAGAAATCTTGCTATGTTTTGAGCAATCAGTTTTTCATCTTGGATGATTGATTTTTTGTTCTCAAAATATCATTGCGTAAAAGTAACGCAATATATTATTAAGACCAAAAAATAAAATAATATGATTTTATCCATTTATAAAAGAAAATTAGCACTCTTTTTATCGAAGGAATTCATGATCAATGACATACTTAAAAAAGATGAATTCTTAAAACGCGTAACCGATACCAAAAGTGGCACCAAAATTTTCATAGCGCCATAGACGGTTATCGTAGGATGAGCCAAATATATTACTGAAGTTGATGTTAGGCAACTGCCATCCGTCATTTCCTGTGAGATCTGGCCGTTTGAACCGGAATGACATATCTAACCGTAATAAAAAGTAGTGAAAATCAAACCTGAAACCCACGCCGGACGATACACCGAGTTGTTTATACAAATTCTCAAATTTGAATTGGGCGGAGTCTGCGCCACCTGAAGCTTGGGTATTTTTAAAATTCCAGATATTACCTATATCAGTGAAAACCGCCATTTTAAAAAGAACTGCATTCGCAAATAACGGAGCGACATCAAAACGGTATTCTATATTTTCCTCCATCTGGATGTCGCCGGTGCGATCATTGAACCTGACGCCAGTGGATTGAAAGGGTAACAACTTTTGACCGCCAACCCCAATCCCTCTTACTGGCCAGCCCCGCATGCTGTTAGGGCCACCGCCAAAATATTGTTCAAAAAAAGGAAGTGTGGTATCGCTCTTTGTCAGCGGAATACCAACCCCGGTAAAAGTACGGAAAGCGATGGCCGACTTTGGATGATTGATCGTATAGGTATAACTGATATCAGTTTTGATAAACGTTCGTAAGTACTTGTTGAAAAAATTCCCATTTTCAGCATTTTTTCCTTTTTCCTTTAAGAAGTTCCAGGGCAATCCTGATTCCAGAAAATTAAGTTTTAAATTATGAACAATATTTGGATTTTTGGGATTGGCTTTGGCTACCGTATAGTTCAGGCCAGATCCCATAACAAGCGCCGTATTAAAAGAATATTTTAAAAAGGGATATTCGGCGAGAGTTTCATTAAAGGCGTTCGAACGGTTATAAATTCTTCGGTAATCGAAATTCAACAATGTCAGTGTCCACAAATGTTTTCGGTTCGTTGTCCAGGTATATCCAAGAGCAGTATTAAATATTTGCTGGTCATAAAAATCAATCCTGTTTACAAGGGAAATATTGGTGTTGATTACTGATTGATTCGATATCAAATTTTTATGATTAAAGGCCGTAAAAGGAAAAATAAATTTTGGAAAAAGCAACGAATTAGACCAGGTGAGTTCATTTGAATTTATAAGATTTCCGTTGTTGTTGGTATTAGCCGTATTAAACTCTATACCCGCTGTCAGGCCGTTTGTCATACGAACGGCGGACTTGGCAAGGTTCCTGTCTGTTAATGCTAAATTCGCCGACAAGCCCAACAGATTTCCGTAAGTACCGGTTGTTATACTGCTGGTGGTGTTGTTAGCAGAATAGCTCATCTCGATATTTCCATCTAAAGCATACTTTTTTTGCGGCACCAGTTTTACCACCATATTCAACAGGTTGGTGTCTTTTTGTTCCAAAATATCAATATTAGGACTTTCCCACACGCCGAGTTTATAATAATCATTAATGGTTTTGAAATAATCATCCTGGCTGAAAACAACACCTTTTTTTAACGAAAGATTTTCCTGCAGCAACGAATTTGTAAAAAGCTTGCGATGGTATTTAATGGTGAAGTTTTTAAAAACGACTTTATTTAGAGATGAATCTTTGTAGCTATCTCCAATCTTGTAATCTGGTAAAACATAAATATCGTTGACATAGTATTTTGTAAGAATCGTGGTGTCTGGTAAATTATCTAATAGGAAGGCAAGCTTAATAGTGGGCGTATTCCGCTTTCTATTGGCCTCAGCTAATAACCGTAACTGCTCGAAAGGATCATCGGAAACGCTCGTCAATGCCTCAATTGAGGTATCACCGGTCACTCTGATCTCGTCAGCGGTAAACTTATAATACCCGTTATTTTTAAAAAGATTAACAAGGCGGTTAGTTTCCTGTGAAATGCCACTTTTCGTTATTGGCATGCCTGCTTTTAAAAAGGATTCCTTTTTTGTTTTCAATGCCAGTTCTTCCAACTCAGGTTTGTCAAAAACATAAGCTACCGTATCTATTGTAGTACGCTTACCCACGATTACATTATAATTTATCGTTACCCTCTTCTGCTCCTTTTTAGCTGCAACTATATCATAGCTATAACTGATCTCAGGATGATAAAATCCAAGATTTATCAGCGCAAAAGTCATATTAGATGCAGAAGCGACGATGGCGTTGGTATCAAACACGGGAGGCATAACATAATAATGAAAGACAAAGAATTTATCTTTAACATTCGTTTTGGCGCTGTCATCAATTTGGGTATATAGCTTTGACTTAATCGTGGCTTTCTCATCTTTGCTTACATTATCTGCTTTAAGCTCAATATTATTTTTAAATACAAAAGGTTTATTTTTTTGATATTTTTGAACCACCGTGCAACTGTTTAAAAATACTGCCCCAAATAAAACATAGATATAAACCCGTGAAAAACGAAATCGGTGTATTTTTGAGGAGCGGATCCATTTCATAATATAAAACCATGTTGAGCAAAAAGATTGTCAAATATATTCAAAGTTTGAGCCATAAAAAATTCAGGGATGAGTCAGGTGTATTTATTGCCGAAGGTCCAAAGAATATTTCTGAATTTTTATTGTCCAAAAATCTTGAGTGCAAATTAATATGTGCCGAAAGCGATTGGCTGAGCGAAAATCAATCATTGCTGGCAGAAATGGCTAAGGAAGATATATTTGAAGCAGACGAGCAGCAGTTACGAAGTATTTCCACGCAAAAGTCGCCCAACAAAGTGGTCGGGGTTTTTAATAAAAAAGTGGTGGTTGAAAATCCTGATCTTTCCGGAAAAATTTCCATTATGTTGGACTATTTGCAAGACCCCGGAAACATGGGCACGATCATTCGTATTGCAGATTGGTTTGCCATTGAAAATATCATCTGCAGCAATCACACTGTAGATTGTTATAATCCTAAGGTGGTACAGTCCACCGTTGGTAGCCTTGCCAGGGTAAATATTTTATATACCGATTTGAATTCGTTTATTTTAAAAAACAAAAGTATCAACTTGTACGCCACTACGCTGCATGGCACTTCTATATTTGAACTTCCCAAGATAAAAGAAGGGATTATTTTGATTGGAAATGAAGCTAAAGGAGTGCTTGGCGGCCTTATAGAGATGTCCTCTAATCAAATTACTATTCCCCGCTATGGCCACGCTGAATCACTCAATGCCGCTGTGGCTACAGCTATCATCATATCGACATTCACTTGCCGGTAAGAAAAAAAGGAATCCAATCTTTCCTGAAAGTTCTGCACAACACCATTCTGCTTGTTATAAAAGAAACGCTTTATTTATTTTAATAAAGAATTATCTTAATGTCTTTACTGTATTAAAAAAAAAGAGAAGTGATGAGTGTCGCACGAGGTAATATTTCCGTCTGTAAAAATAATAAATGTGAATCTGACACTAAAAAAAAATAATTCGATATATTCGTCTTTCGGTTTAGTTTATTAGGTTGCATCTTTATAACTATTTTATTACAAAAAATACAGTGATATGAAAAAAGCATTATTTGTTCCTTTACTACTTTCATTTTTATGGGTTGGCGCTCAAAATACGATTGTGATACATGCCGATCAGGGAAAAACTATTATCAACAAAAATATTTATGGCAATTTCGCCGAACACCTTGGCCACGGTATTTATGGTGGTTTTTATGTGGGTGATTCCAGCAAAACCATTCCTAACACTGATGGGGTAAGAAATGATGTAATTGCAGCTTTGCGCAAAATGAAACTTCCAATGTTGCGCTGGCCTGGTGGTTGCTTTGCGGACACTTATCATTGGAAAGATGGCGTGGGACCTCAAGATAAAAGGCCCACTATAGTAAATACAAATTGGGGTGGAGTTACAGAAGACAATAGTTTTGGTACGCATAATTTTTTGAACCTGTGTGAAGAGTTAGGCGCAGAGCCTTACATCTCCGGAAATGTTGGAAGCGGCACGGTGCAGGAATTATCTGAGTGGCTGGAATATGTAAATTTTGACGGCAAAAGCCCGATGAGCGATTGGCGCAGGCAAAATGGAAGAGACAAACCATGGCGTGTACAATACTGGGGGTTAGGCAATGAGGCCTGGGGTTGCGGAGGCACCATGACTCCAGAATATTATGCAGACGTTTATAGAAGGTATGCGACCTTTATGACCAATTGGGTTAAGGGTGGCCAGTTGTATCGCATAGCTTCTGGTGCCAGCGATGCCGATTATCATTGGACAGAAGTGATGATGCGCGATATCCCTCACAATCTGCTGGATGGAATTGGGTTGCATCATTATTCCATCATTGACTGGAATAAGAAAAGCGCCGCCGTTAATTTCACAGAGAAAGAATATTTTGAGACTATGAAATCGGCTTTGTTGATGAAGGAACTGATCGTCAAACACGAAGCCATCATGGACAAATATGATCCACAGAAAAAAGTGGCTCTGGTAGTGGACGAATGGGGCGGATGGTACGATGTGGAACCCGGCACCAATCCAGGCTTTTTATATCAGCAAAATACAATGCGCGACGCAATGATTGCGGGTGCTACACTCAATATTTTTAATAATCACGCCGACAGAGTCCGCATGGCAAACCTGGCACAGGCTATAAATGTGTTGCAGGCTGTCATATTAACTGATAAAGAAAAAATTATACTCACTCCAACTTATCACATAATGGAAATGTACAACGTGCATCAGAACGCAACCCTATTGCCATTACAACTTCTTAGTGATAATTATAAATTAGGCGAAGAAACACTTCCTTCTTTGACAGCATCTGCATCCAAAGATTCCTCTGGCGTTGTTCATATTTCTATTACTAACATCAACGCACATACGCAGGAAGGACTTACTATTAATGTAGATGGAATGAATTGCAAAAATGTAACCGGAAGAATTTTAAGCTCTGCAAAGTTGCAGGATGATAATACATTTGAAAACCCCAATAAAATCGAGCCAAAATCTTTTACCGGAGCTACGTTGAAGGATAATGTCATCAGTTTAAAGATGCCTCCTTTTTCAGTAGTAGTATTAACGGTGAAATGATGATATTTTTGTAAATATTGAAAAAAAAATTAGAATGAGGGCTATTAGGGCCTAGCAAAAAATAAAAATTTATAACCACTAAAAATAAAAAAACAATCACCATGAAATTTGTAAAGTTTATGCTCGCAGCAAGCGCTCTCGCTGTCGCTACTTTAACCGTTGCCTGTAATAACAGTCCCGAAAATAAAAATACCGCGGCGATAAAAGCTGGTATCACCAGATCCAATTGGGGTACGGTAGATGGAAAAACCGTGTACCTATATACTTTGGTAAATGACAAAGGCGACACCGTTACCATCACTAATTATGGAGGAGCAATTACTTCATTTGTTACGCCCGATAAGAACGGGAAATTTTCCAGCGTCATCATTGGCTTCGACAGCCTGGCACCTTACCTTCATCATCCGCCGTACTTTGGCGCCTTGATTGGCCGTTATGGAAACAGGATTGGCGACGCAAAATTCACGTTGGATGGTAAGGTTTATAACCTTGCTGCCAATGATGGAAAAAACACTTTGCATGGTGGCATGAAAGGATTTGATAAAGTAGTTTGGGATGCATCCATTTTAAATGATACGGTTCCATCACTCACCCTAAAATATCTGAGCAAAGATGGAGAAGAAGGTTTTCCCGGCAATTTGAATGTTACTGTTCAATATATATTAACCAATGATGGCGGATTAAAAATTGAATATAGCGCGGAAACAGATAAACCAACACCCGTGAATTTAACCAATCACAGTTATTTTAATTTATCAGGAAATACAAGCAACACAATTCTTGATGAAACCCTGATGATAAATGCCAACAGCTATACACCGGTTGACAACACATTAATTCCTACAGGAGAAATAAAATCGGTAAAAGGAACACCATTTGACTTTACTACTCCCAAAAAAATCGGGAAAGATTTTGCTGATGTAAAGGGAGGTTACGATCATAACTTCGTCTTAAACAGAAAAGACAGTACATTAGAAAAAGTGGCTTCGTTATCAGATTCTATAAGTGGTCGTACCATGGATGTTTATACTACGCAACCGGGTTTGCAATTTTATACCGGCAATTTCTTGGATGGCAGATTTACAAATCACGGCAATCAGCGTATAACAGCACATTCAGCGCTCGCAATGGAAACACAGCATTTTCCTGACTCTCCGAACAAACCCAATTTCCCTTCAACTATTTTGAAACCCGGACAGATATATCATGAAGTGACGATTTACCAGGTGAGTGTGAAATAAAAAGATAATAATAATCAGATAATAATAATTCAGGCCGCTTACGAGCGGCCTGAATTATTTAAGCCCTTTTCCAGGAATAAAAAGTTTAAGTTAAATGTTGCTATGGTATTTTATATTTTCATTACCGTGATGGCAAAGTTGGAATAACCGAAATTGAAAGTAAATACAAAAAGCTATTATTTCTTCTTCTGCTGCAATCGGGTTTGCAATGCTATAATAAACCTGCCTTATCATATCCGAAATATTATAAATGAAATAGCACAATAATTATCGGACTTTTTTTTCTAAATAAATACTCAATCCAATGTTTGCACACCACCTCCATTCACAAACAAAACCTGGCCACTTACCCAGTTAGACACGGGGGCTGCAAAATAAAGTACCGCACCCGCAATATCTTCCACTTTGCCTAAACGGGCCAGCGGCGTATGTGCCAGCATTCTCTTTTCTATTTCCGGTGTTAACACAGTTTCCAATGCATCTGTACGAATGGCGCCCGGGCCAATGGCGTTAATGCGTATCCGTCCGGCTAACTACACCTCTTTATAAATTCGGTATAAAGTATTTATCCCAAAGGTTTCCAGTTATGAGGCAGCAGTTCATCTATTTTATTGATGGGGCGAGTATTGATTCTTTGCAAAACATCCCTGAGCCAG
>DATCFI010000099.1:0-13859 GCA_036509585.1 Hanamia sp.
GTTAATAAGAGAGGTTTCACTGCTTTCATTAAAAGTGGTAAGTAATTTTTCAATCCTTTGAATTTCACTAATGCCTTCATCAATCCGTTCGTTAGCCCATGTTTCTTCATTACCTACTGCGCTTATTTCAAAATGATTGCCCATAAGTTTTAGACCCTTTTTAAATAATTTTTGAGCGCTCATTTCTAAAATCTTATAGTGTCATTATTAACCAATCTGATTGTATTAAAATCTTTTCATCTTTAAATAGTATTCCGTCGCTCAACACATATTTTTCAAAATTGCTCAAACAAGAAAATACCTGGGCGGGTTACTTGAATTACTATATTTCCCAAATATTTTATAAAAAATATGAAAAACCAAATTAGTTCTCTTTAAAATAAAAGGTAATAGCAAGAGATTAAATTGTTGTTAATTGACTTTTGACGAATTCCAGCAGAAGAAAGTAAAAGCAGTGATATTTTGAATGAATCGAACAACTTTTCCTAAAAAATATTCTCATCTGAATTTATAAATCAAGCATGGTTCAATATGGCCAAAGTTGTAATTGACAGATAAAGAAATTGAATTTTTCTTTCTTTCATCAGAAGAATTTTTTTGAAATAGGTGATAATTTTTTACAACCAATTTTCCTGATAGATATCCAATAGCAGCGCCGGTAACTACATCCGTAACCCAATGTTTATTTTCCGTGATCCGGCTGATGGAAATTAAAGATGCCGCACTATATGCAACCACTTGCACCACGGGTTTATCATTATATTCCGTAGCAAAAACGGTAGCCACCGCAAAGGCAACAGTGGAATGTCCCGAAGGAAACGAACTGTTTTCTTTAGAACCATTGGCATCGTTTAAACTTTTGTGAAAAGGCCCTAGAAACCTTGGCTCCGCCTCGACACCCGCAGGATAATAAGATGGCCTGGTGCGTCCGGAAAGAAATTTTAAAACTGTCATTATGGCTCCACTTGTAATATATGCCTGTGACGCAAGTAGAGTTGCATTTGCCAGTCTATTATTTTTGCTGATAAGTCCATATGCTCCTATTCCGGCAACTGTAAAAACTTCATATATCCCGCCAAAGTCAGATAAACCTTTGCTGATATTATTTAAACCTGTGTTCCTGTTTCTAAGCCTGAGGGAGGCTTGCTGAATTGGTTCATCAGTAAATGACAATGCGAAAGTAACGGCTGCATATTTGCCGAGGTTTCCCCAATCCTTTTTATTGAGATGAAATGGTTTTGTAAATCCTTGTTTTAAGTCTTGCCCCAACAAAATAAAATAAGAATGAAAATCAAGGAGGGGGTAATCTTGAAAAGGGATGGAATCAATTCGGTAAGTATATTTTTTATCAATTTGATTAAAACTTTCTTTATGATTTAAACCGCACCGGGCAAAAGTGAATAATGGAAAATTTAATATCAACAGTAAAAGAACTTTTAAACCCGATTTCATTTTTATCATTTTGATTTTGCATTTATCGATGCATAACTCACACTAAACTTTTGATACAGGTTTGAAAATTTCATCGTGTAAAAGTTATCTTTACCACGTGCATCCCATCCGTGTAATTATACGAAATCTTAAAGCCATATGTATCACAAATGGTTTTTACAATAGATAGACCGAGCCCGAGGGATTCAGGAGAAGTTGATTCCTTTTTGAAACGCTCAAGCAATTCGGTAGTTTTCAACTTTGGCTCATCGCCGGAATTGCTCACAACAAAAGCGCTTTCAGTCAAATCAATCCTAATCTTGCCGCCAGGAAAATTGTGTTTTATCGCATTCAAAATAATATTAGAAAGTAAAATGTCAGCGAGCGAATCATTCATCTGAACAGAAACGTCTTTCGCGATATTTTTTTCCACGATTATGTTTTTAAGTGCGGCGGGTTCCTGAAAATTTTCGATACATTTTTCGAGAACGGCTGAAAGATCGATTTTTTCTATATCCTCAAATTGGCGATTCTCGATCTTCGTAAGCAGCAGCAGCGATTGATTCAGCCTGGAAAGCCTGGATGCCGCATCATTAAGGCTTTGCATGATCTTGACCTGGGATTCTTCCAAATGCTCGGATTGAGACAGCAATTCAATCTTGTTTTTAATAATCGCTAATGGAGTTTGTATTTCATGCGAAGCGTTCCCTGTAAAGCTTTTCAGCGACTCATAATCATTCTTAACCTTTCGGGTTAAGGAAATCGCGGTGTTGTTCAATTCTATAAACTCATCCACGTTGGTGGATTCAAGCGTAATATCATTTTTAGACGACAGATTAAATTGTTTTAGCTGGCTGAGCGTATGATTAAAGGGTTGCCACAATTTGCCTAAAAGAAACCTGTTGGTAATAAACAGTACCAATAACAATACGGCAATTACCGAAAACGTAATCATTAGAATCAGACGTACAATATCTTCGGTTTCCTGTTCGGATTTTTTTACGGTAGCGATGTAGTTTTGTCCGTTTTGAGTTACGAGGAAATCAATTCTTCTGTAAGGTTCTTCCTCATCTTCTCTTTTATTATAAACCGATTGGGTCGAAAACTTTTCTTTGAAGCCTGTAAGATTTGTTTGTTGAAATACAATCTGCTGATCTTTGTAATTGGAGGTTTCTGGCAGCGAGCCATTTTCTTTAATGTAATGGATAATCTCCTGTTGCTCTATTCGCAGGTCTTTGTCCACCTGGCGCAGCAATACATGATGTAGAATAAAATAATAGGCGATACTGCTTATTAAAAGCACGGCAATAGTAATGGGAATATTTACCCTGTTGTATTTGGCAATTAATTTCATTGGCCGGTAAATTTATACCCCATTCCATAAACCGATTTAATATAATCAGCATTTCCCGCATCCATTAATTTTTTACGAAGATTTTTTATGTGTGTATAAATAAAATCAAAACCGTCATTCATTTCATTACCCCAAAGATGCTCTGCTATGGCCTCTTTAGAGACCAGCCTTTTTTTATTAGCAACAAAATACAAAAGCAGTTCGTATTCTTTCTTCGTCAGGTCCACCGGATTCTTTTCAACAGTGACCGTTTTTTTCTGAGTGTCAATAAAAAGATTTTCAAACTGAATAACGCTGTTCCCATCAAAATTTTTTCTTCGGATAATCGCGGCGATGCGTGCGTTCAATTCAGACAGGTGAAACGGTTTTGATAAGTAATCATCAGCCCCAAGGTCAAGCCCTTTTATTTTATCGTCCAAAGAATTTTTGGCGGAAATAATCAGTACCCCGTCAGTTTTTTTATCTTCCTTTAATTGAGCCAGTATTTTCAAGCCATCTCCATCAGGAAGCGTAATGTCAAGCAATATGCAATCATAATCGTTATACTCAATTTTATCAATGGCACCATGAAAGTTGCCAGCCACATCGCAATGGTATTCTTGTTTCGACAAATATTCTGCAATGCTTTCGCTTAGCGCAGTTTCATCTTCTACAATTAGAATTTTCAAAAGTTTAATTTTTTGAAAAAGTACGAAATGATTCTGAAGAAATGTTGAAGAGCTCGTTTGACTGGCCGAGTCTGACGAGTTCTTCAACAAATTAATCTAAAAAGAAAAATACGTGTATTTCTTTGTTTACTGCAAACAAACACAATTTTGGTTGTGAATGCATCCCGGATTTCTTATTTTAAAACTATCTCCAAAATGCTAACCTTTTTCTACAGATTTTCCACAGAATCATTCTTCATCTTGCAAGAAAAATATTGTTATGCGAGTAAAGTACCTGTTATCGATTGTGGCTTTTATATTATTTCAAAACACAGTCAAAGCTCAAAATAAAATAGATTATAAAGTTGTAAAAACATTCCACATAGCGAGCTCGGGAGGTTGGGATTACATTGCGGTGAATGAGAACAAAGTCTATGTATCCCATGGTACACAGGTAAATATTCTTAATAAAAATACGGGCGATTCGATGGGCGTAATACCTAACACAACCGGCGTTCACGGTATTGCTTTTGACAATGAATTAGGACGCGGCTATACCAGTAATGGCAGATTAAATAATGTGACCGTATTTGATTTGAAGACAGATGCAATTATCACGCAAATAGCTACCACAGGAGAAAACCCCGATGCCATTATGTATGAACCTTTTAACAAAACAATCATTACGAATAACGGGCGCAGCAAAAATCTTTCTTTCATAGACCCCAAAACAAATACGGTGATTCATACCGTTGAATTAGATGGCAAACCCGAAACCGGTGTGTCAGATGACAAAGGGAAATTATTTGTAAACATTGAAGACAAAAGTGAGATAGCCGTTGTTGATTTAAGAACATTTAAAGTGGTGGCCACATGGCCTTTAGCCCCTGGCGAAGGCCCATCAGGATTGGCTATAGACAAAAAAGCCAGCAGGCTATTTTCCACTTGTTCCGATAGCAAACTTTTAATTGTAATGGATGCTACCAACGGAAAAATTGTGGCAAAGCTTCCCATGGGCAATGGAGTTGATGGCGCCGCTTTTGATGAAAATAAAAAAATAATTTTTGCTCCCGATGGGCGCTCCGGCACTATAGCTGCCTATAAAGTAACGTCTGCCAATACATTTGAAGACCTGGGAACGATCACAACAAAAATGGGAGCCAGAACCATTGCAATTGATCAAAAAACAGGGATGTTATTTTTACCCACGGCAGCATTTGAAACTGCTGACCCAAAAAATCCACAGGAAAGGCCTAAGATGAAACCTGGCAGTTTCCAGGTTTTGAAGGTTGGGAAATAGGAATGGATTTTTATAACATAGAAAATACTGACATCGATGTTTTGAGCTATAATGGGTAGAAAACAAGAATTAACATTTTTTCTTGCTTTACTGTTGGAAGATTCTTCCGTAAAATAACCGGCCATGTGTAGAGCATAATCCTCACAATCTATTGAATTAAAAACTTCAAGATAACTTCAGGTTAAGTTCTTATTGTTTGCCGGAAAACTCAGAATTCATCTTCCGGAATTATGTCATTATCTGCGCCAAGGCTGTAATCATTATTTTCTTCATCCTCTTCACCAATTTTTTCGTCAGCGTCATCTAATTGCGCGCCGGGGATATCGAGGTCTGTTGCGCTGATATTCTTTTTAAAACTGCCTTCGTTTAAAGGAATTCCGTTCTCGTCGGTACTATCAAGAGCGGCTTTGCGCAGGTTTTCATCATCACCGGGCATATCGTTCGCAGCTTTTCTCAAATCCTCTTTTTCTATTGCGGAAACATTAGACGTTGGGTTGTTTTTGATATCTTCATCGATATCATCATCAAACAATTCGTCTCCTTCTTCATCAGAAGAAGAAATAGTGGTATCGGCCAATTCGCCTAGCGGCGCTGGCACAAAATTTTCCTGCCCGGGAATTTCACTTCCGTCCGGAATTTTTACTTCCATCACTTCCTCTGTCATTTCTTGACGATCATACGGAGAGTCAATTTCGTCTGATAGACGATCGTTTCTTGATATATTTTTGTTTTTCATTAGCGTATAATTTTATTTTTTTCAATAGAAAATATAGTGCCAGTAATAGCTTTGAAAGTTTTTTAAGAAAGAATGAATAATTTTTTTGTTATTTAAACGATACGAACTACTTTTGCACTCCCAAAATAAATTTGGATAAAAAAAGTTCTTTAAAATGTCTCAAAGAATCAGGATAAAACTTCAATCTTACGATCACAATCTGGTTGACAAGTCAGCAGAGAAGATCGTAAAGACAGTACATAGTACAGGAGCAGTAGTTACCGGGCCAATTCCCTTACCTACTCACAAAAAAATATTTACCGTATTGCGTTCTCCACACGTTAACAAAAAAGCGCGTGAGCAGTTCCAATTGTGTACGCACAAACGCTTGTTGGATATCTACACAAGTAGCTCCAGAACCGTAGATGCATTATCAAAACTTGACTTGCCGTCAGGTGTTGATGTTGAGATTAAAGCATAACCCTCATCCCGCCCTTCTCCACGAGTGGAGAAGGAGATGAAAAAGTTCTTATATAAAATTGTAACACTCAAGTACCGGATTACCAGTACCGCTGAGTATAATAATAAATAGAAATGAAAAGTATTATTGGAAAAAAAGTTGGCATGACCAGCATTTTCGATAGTAATGGCAGGCAGACAGCCGTGACCATTATTGAAGCGGGCCCGTGTGTGGTTACCCAGAAAAAAACTGTAGAAACCGATGGTTACAATGCAGTTCAGATTGCTTTTGGAGATAAAAAAGAAAAGCATACCCTCCTCTCAGAGAAAAATCACTTTGCCAAAGCAAATACTCCGGCAAAAAAAATCGTAAAAGAAATACGCGATAGCGAAACAGATAAGAACGTTGGCGACACCATCAGTGTAGAAATTTTTGCCGAAGGCGATAAAATAACTGTTGTTGGCACCACCAAAGGAAAAGGTTTCCAGGGCGTGGTTAAGCGTCATGGTTTCCATGGAGTTGGTGAACAGTCTCATGGACAGCACGACAGGTCAAGAGCTCCCGGATCAATTGGTGGATCTTCTTATCCTGCAAGAGTATTTAAAGGAATGCGCATGGCAGGAAGAATGGGTAATGACAAAGTGCAGATGAAAGGCCTGAAGGTGGTAAAAATATTCCCAGAAAAAAATTATTTATTAATCAGCGGCTCGGTTCCCGGCCATAACGGTTCAATCGTTTTAATCCAGAAATAATATGCAAGTAGATATAAAAAATGTAGAGGGCAAAAAAACTGGCAGAACTATTGAATTGCCGGATGAAATCTTTGCTACAGAACCTAACAGCCACGTGATTTGGCTTGCGGTGAAACAATACCTTTCAGCTCAGCGCCAGGGGACTCATAAAGTAAAAACCCGCGCCGAAGCACAAGGGTCTTCAAAAAAACTAGTTAAGCAGAAAGGAACCGGTGGTGCCCGTAAAGGTAATCTTCGCAACCCTTTGTACAAAGGTGGTGGTACTGTTTTTGGACCAAAGCCTCATGGCTATGATATCAAACTGAATCGCAAAGTAAAAGACCTTGCTAAGATTGGTGCCTTAAGTGCCAAAGCTAAAGAGAATAAGATCATTATCGTAGAAGATGCTTCGGTAAATATTGAAACACCCAGCACTAAAAAATTCAACCAGGTATTTCTTAATATCAATGAAGGCAGCAGAAAGTCATTGTTTGTGATGCCTGAGTATGATGAAAACGTTTATAAGAGTTTCCGTAATGTGCCTTCAATATGCGGCACACTACTCAGCGATATCAACACTTACGATATCGTAAATGCAGATACTGTAATCTTTACAGAAAGTGCAGCAAAAATATTTGTTGAAGAGAATCAAGAAGAAACCAAGCCTGAGTCGGTAGCAAAAAAAACAAAAAGTAAAGATTCGGAAGAAAGTAAAGAAACCGGGGAAGCTTAATAAATAAATAAATAAAGATCATGAAATCGTCAGAAGTTTTAATAAAGCCTGTTTTGTCTGAGAAAGTAAATCGCTTGACAGAAAAATTCAACCGGTATACTTTCATTGTAAACAGAAAAGCTAATAAGCTTGAGATTAAAAAAGCAGTTGAAGAATTTTATGGTATCACTGTGGAAGAAGTAAACACGTTGACCATGCCATCTAAAGTCAAACAACGCAATACAAAAGCAGGATTGCTTGTTGGTCGTAAACCTGCAAAAAAGAAGGCAATTGTAACGGTTGCTGAGGGCGAATCGATAGACTTGTATGGTAATGTTTAGGCAGAAAGCTAAAGGCAAAAAATAGTTAAACAAAATTCCGGATTGTTCGGAAGCAAAAAATAAAAATCATGGCTTTAAGAAAATACAAACCGACTACTGCAGGAACCAGATGGAGAATAGGTAATGCCTATGCCGAGGTGACAACCAATGTTCCTGAAAAAAGCCTGGTAGAAATGGTACATCATAGCGCCGGCCGCAACAGGCAAGGACGCAGAAGCATGCGTTACCTCGGTGGAGGTCACAAAAAAATGTATCGTATAATAGATTTTAAGAGAGACAAAAAGGATATTCCTGCAACGGTGAAAACGATTGAATACGATCCAAATCGTAGTGCGTTTATTGCCTTGGTAGTTTTTGTTGATGGTGAAAAAAGATACATAATCGCGCCACAGGGTTTGCAGGTAGGTGCTACTATCCTCAGCGGAGATTCAGTGGCGCCGGAACTTGGCAATGCATTGCAGCTGAAAAATATGCCGTTGGGAACTGTAGTTCACAATATAGAGATGCAGCCTGGTCAGGGTGGAAAATTAGCAAGAAGTGCCGGATCGTCTGCTCAACTTGCAAATAAGGAAGAAAAGTACGCAGTATTAAAAATGCCAAGTGGCGAATTGAGGAAGATTTTAATTAATTGTTACGCTACGGTGGGAGTAACATCTAATAGTGATCATAGCCTTGAAAGCAAAGGTAAGGCCGGCAGAAACAGGTGGAAAGGTATCAGGCCGAGAACAAGAGGTGTAGCGATGAACCCTGTAGATCACCCTATGGGTGGAGGTGAAGGAAAAGCTTCAGGAGGACATCCACGCAGCAGAACTGGTAAGTATGCCAAGGGGGAAATTACCCGTACTCGTGGAAAAGGATCTGATAAGATGATTATCCAAAGAAGGAATGGTAAGAAATTACCTAATAAATAAGCTAAAAGCAGAACACAAATAGAAAAATAAATAGAGTTTTTAAATCGTACATCGTACATCTAAAATCGTACATAAACAATGGCTCGTTCAATTAAAAAAGGTCCTTACGTAGAAGCAAAACTTGAAGAAAAAGTCCTTGCAATAAACGAAGGAACTAACAAAAAAGGTGTGTTAAAGACATGGTCGCGCAGGTCAACGATTACGCCTGACTTCGTAGGGCACACATTTGCAGTACATAATGGTAATAAATTTATCCCGGTTTATGTAACAGAATTTATGGTAGGTCATAAATTAGGTGAATTTGCGCCAACGAGGAATTTTAGAGGACATTCAAGTAAGAAAATCTCTTAAAAGTAATAAGTTAAAAGTTATCAGGCTTAACCACGATAACCATCCTTTCATTTGGAGAGGGGTTGGGGTAAGGCCAAAATAAAAATAAATATGGAAGCAGTAGCAAAACTTAATAATTATCCCACATCACCACGCAAAATGCGTTTGTTGGCTGATTTGATTCGCGGCATGGAAGTAGAAAAGGCTTTGGGAATTTTACAATTCAATCCAAAGCACCCTGCAGTTCCGATGTATAAATTATTAAAGAGCGCCATCAATAATTGGGAACAGAAAAATAGTGATGAAAAGGTGGAAGATGCCGGCTTGGTTGTGAAAACAATTATGGTGGATTGCGGAAGAGTAATAAGGAGAATGCGTCCTGCACCTCAAGGCCGTGGTTACCGCATCAGAAAGCGCAGCAATCATGTTACTATAATTGTAGACAGTGCAAATATTAATCAAACACTTCCTAAAAAGAAAGCTTTGAAGGCCGAAGCAACGGACGTTACAGAAAATGTAGCTGCGGAAAAAGCAACTGAGGTTAAGGCAAAGAAAGCAGTGGCAAAAAAGACAACATCTAAAGCAGCGCCA
Organism: Hanamia sp.; assembly: GCA_036509585.1. Lineage (GTDB taxonomy): Bacteria > Bacteroidota > Bacteroidia > Chitinophagales > Chitinophagaceae > Ginsengibacter. The sequence goes on from DATCFI010000099.1 coordinate 9,524, forward strand.
GCGGAAAAAGCGGTAAAGAAGACAAAGACAACAACAGAAAAAAAATCAACAAAATAAAAACCAAATAATGGGTCAAAAAACAAATCCGATCGGAGCAAGGTTAGGGATCATCCGTGGTTGGGATAGCAACTGGTTCGCTCATCCAAAAGATTATGGTAAAAAATTGATTGAAGATGATAGAATCCGGACTTACCTGAATGCACGTATCAATAAAGGTGGGATTGCAAAAATCGTTATTGAACGTACACTTAATAAATTGATCGTAACTATTCATACCTCTAAGCCCGGAATTATTATCGGAAAGGGTGGAGGAGAAGTGGACCGTATTAAAGAAGAGTTGAAGAAACTTACAGGCAAAGAAGATGTACAGATAAATATTCTTGAAATACGCAGACCGGAACTAGATGCAGCAATCGTAGCAGACACCATTGCAAAGCAAATTGAAAATCGTATTAATTATAAGAGAGCAATTAAAATGTCCATCGCGTCTGCACTAAGAATGGGGGCAGAAGGAATAAAGGTGAGAGTAGGAGGCCGTTTGGGTGGTGCGGAAATCGCTCGTAGCGAAGAAATAAAGCAAGGTCGTACTCCATTACATACATTCCGTATGGATATTGATTATGCAAGTATTTTCGCCCAAACTGTCTATGGAAAAATAGGGATTAAAGTATGGATATGTAAAGGTGAGGTATTAGCGAAAAGAGATCTAAATCCAAACATCATTGCGGGTGGAAAGAGCGAACATGAAGGCCATGGTGAAAGAAGAGGTGGTTTTTCGGATAGAAGAGGTGGAGATAGAGGAGATAGAAGAGGTGGTGGAGACAGAGGAGGTGATAGAAGAGGCGGCGCAGGTGGAGATAGAGGTGGAAGAGCTGGCGGTGGAGGCGGAAGAAGATAAGAATAAACTCAGCGAATTAAAATATTTAGTAAGCGTTTACTGCACAATTAAAATAGTGCAATAAGCAAACAAATAACAACAATTATGTTACAGCCAAAAAGAACGAAGCACAGAAAGATGCAGAAAGGCCGTATGAAGGGCGAAACAAAAAGAGGTGATACCATTGCATTTGGAACCTTTGGTTTAAAATCGCTGGATTCAGTATGGTTGACCAACAGGCAGATAGAATCAGCCAGGCAGGCATTGACCCGTCACATGAAGCGTGAAGGCAATGTATGGATCAGGATTTTTCCGGATAAAGCTATCACAAAAAAGCCAGCTGAAGTTAGGATGGGTAAAGGTAAAGGTAATCCTGAATACTTTGCCGCTGTGGTTCAGCCGGGAAGAATCATATTTGAAGCTGATGGTGTTTCTCTTCAGGTAGCGAAAGAAGCTTTTGAACTTGCTGCACAGAAACTTCCTATTCAAACAAAATTTGTTGTCAGCAGGGATTACGTTGGGTAATTAGCTATAATTAAATAAATAGAAAACAATGTCAAACAGAAACGATTTCGTTAATAGCCTGAAAAGCATGAACGAGCAGGACTTGAAATCAAGAATCGGGGAAGATGAACTGAGGATAAAGAAATTGAAATTTGCCCACGCGGTTTCTCCATTGGAAAATCCGATGTCAATACGAGACGTGAGGAAAGACCTGGCGCGCGCAAAAACTGAGTTAAGAAAAAAACAATTAGGCGCTAAATCCTAAAAAATAAAAAAATGTCTGAAAGAAATTTAAGAAAAGTAAGGGTTGGTGTAGTTTCCAGCAACAAGATGGATAAGTCAATCACGGTAAAAGTAGAAAGGAGAGTAAAACATCCTTTGTATGGAAAATTTGTGAAGAAGACCACTGGCTTTCATGCCCACGATGAAAAGAACGAATGCAACATCGGCGATCTGGTAAAAATAATGGAAACAAAGCCATTGAGTAAGACAAAGCGCTGGAGATTGGTAGAGATCGTTGAAAAAGTAAAATAAGAAAGCCATTGGCTATTAGCTATTAGCTATTAGCGGGAGAAATTAAAAATAATAAGTTTAAACTGCCAAAAGCTAAAAGCTAAGGCTAAAAGCTAAATAAAATGATACAGCAAGAAAGCAGGCTAAATGTAGCAGATAACAGCGGAGCAAAAGAGGTGCTATGTATAAGAGTTTTAGGCAACTCCGGACAGGATTATGCGCACGTTGGCGATAAGATAGTGGTGACCGTAAAGGATGCCATACCTGCTGGCGGTATAAAAAAAGGAACTGTAAGTAAAGCGGTAATTGTCCGTACCAAGAATAAGCTTCGTCGTAAAGATGGTTCTTATATCAGATTTGACGACAATGCAGTGGTTCTTTTGAACGCCGCAGACGAGCCAAGGGGAACCAGGATTTTTGGCCCGGTGGCGCGCGAATTACGCGATAAGGGATATATGAAAATCATTTCACTCGCGCCAGAAGTATTGTAATTATAAATAGTATCTTTGCACCCCTAAAAAAATAGGGTATTTTATAAGTAATTAATCAAGACAAATATTTGTCAAAAATGAAGACAAGATTTAAACCAAAGTTCAACATAAAAAAAGGCGATTCCGTTGTAATTATTGCAGGGGACGAAAAGAATCTTAAGAAGCCACGTAAGGTGTTGGAAATAATAACCGAAAAGAATCGCGTTTTGGTAGAAGGTGCTAATATTGTTACCAAACATACCAAACCTTCTGCTCAGAACACAAAAGGTGGAATCATGAAAGTGGAAGCGCCAATCGCTATTTCTAATGTGATGCTTTGGGATGCTAAATCTCATTCTCACACTAAGATCAGCAGGACAAGAGAAGACGGAAAATTAATAAGAACAGCAAAAAAATCAGGGGAGGTAATTAAATAATGAGCACTGAAAAATATACTCCGAGACTGGCAGACAAGTACAAAAAGGAAGTGGTACCTGCATTAATGAAAAAGTTTGCTTACAAGAGCATAATGCAGGCTCCAAGGCTTACAAAAGTTTGCATCAACCGCGGTGTTAATGGCGCTGTTGCCGACAAAAAATTAATTGACGTGTCTATTGATGAGTTAACTACTATCACCGGGCAAAAGGCAGTGTCAACGATGTCTAAAAAAGATATTTCTAATTTTAAGTTGCGTAAAAATATGCCGATAGGGGCAAAAGTTACTTTGCGCGGCGTAAATATGTATGAATTTCTTGACAGGCTTGTTTCTGTTTCTCTGCCGCGTGTGCGCGATTTTAAGGGAATCAGTGATAAATCTTTTGATGGCAGGGGAAATTATACTTTAGGCGTTACAGAACAAATCATTTTCCCCGAAATCGATATTGATAAAGTAAATAAGATTACCGGTCTTGATATCACTTTTGTAACTACAGCAAACACCAATGAAGAAGCATTTGAACTGCTGAAAGAATTGGGGATGCCTTTTAAAAATGTAAAAAAACCAGTAGAAGATAACGAGAAGTAAGTAGCATATTGTCTTACTCATGATACCTTGTACTAAAATCTAAATAATAAAAAATGGCTAAAGAGTCAGTAAAAGCACGGCAGCGGAAGCGCGAGAAAATGGTAGAAAAATATGCCGAGAAAAGAAAGGCATTAAAAGACGCGGGAGATTACCGCGGATTGGATCTTCTTCCAAAAAATGCTTCTCCGGTGCGTTTAAAAAACAGGTGCCAGCTTACGGGCCGCCCAAGAGGATATCTAAGGCATTTTGGAATTTCCAGGAATATATTCCGGGATATGGCATTAGAAGGCAAAATTCCAGGTGTAAAAAAGGCAAGCTGGTAGAAAGGCTGGATGCTGAAGGCTAAAGCCGAAGGCTCAAGACTGGATATCGCATTGTAATTAAATTAAAGTAAAACGAAAAATAAACAATGGTTACTGATCCTATTGCAGATTATTTAACAAGAATTCGCAACGCGCAAATGGCCAACCACAGAATAGTGGAAATTCCGGCTAGCAACTTAAAGAAGCGTATCACTGAAATTTTATACACCCAGGGGTACATCTTAAAGTATAGATTTGAAGATGATGCTAAACAAGGTCTTATAAAAATAGCATTAAAGTACGATCCTCAATCAAAAATCCCAGCAATTCAAAGCCTCGAAAGAGTGAGCCGTCCAGGTTTACGTACTTACTCAAAACCCCAGGATTTTAAAAGAGTAAAAAACGGGCTCGGAATCGCGATCATCTCTACCTCAAAAGGCATAATGACCGATAAGGAAGCAAAATCGCAAAATGTGGGTGGAGAAGTATTGTGTAATATATATTGATTTGTAATGAATCCAGTTGTTGGTGGAATTATAACTTTCATTGTTCTGTTTTTTGCCATACGATATGTATTAAGAAATTCGAATAAAAAATAAATATTGGTCAGATAATTAAGCCTTAGTCGTGGCTGAACACTACCAGA
>DATCFI010000100.1:0-8417 GCA_036509585.1 Hanamia sp.
CGAAACTTAAAATATCGATAAAAAGAAGGAAAACTTTGCGTATTATATTTTTTATTTCAGTCATTGAATCTCTGTATCAATTTAACAAAGCTAAGTATGTTTATTTTTGTGGCTTGATTTTAAAAAGAAAATACTGTTAAAAAGATTAGCGATAACTTATAATTTTATTCATGGCTTAGTCTCTTTAGTAATACATTAAAATAAAAATCCAGTTTTTTTGTTGCTTTACTATGAGACTGTCTGAACCAGGATTTATGGGATGAGAAAGATGAGCAGGATTAATGATCCGAAATCCTGAAAATCCTGATTCAGGCAAAGGAAAGCAAATCTGTTGGCGAGGTTACTAACAGCAGCAGGAAGATAAACGTTGTTTAGTGAAGTCGATTTTAATAATATATTTTATCTTCCTTTTCCAGTTTTATTTAATGCCGCCTTTAATCCCATTGCTAATTTTTGAGCTGGTCCCACTCCCCAATAATGCAGAAAGAAAATTCTTGGTTTTTCATGTACCATGTGATTGTGCAGCGCTACTACTTCAATCCCGTTTTCAATTAACGCTTTTATTACAGGTTCTACCTCGTTTTCTAACATAGTAAAGTCTCCGGCAACGGCTGCTTTTGTATCGGTTCCTTGCCAGGAAGCCCAGGTATTAAAACCTCCGAAACTCGTAACCCGTAAACCATGCTCTCTCAAATTAACATCTGGCCTGCTAATAGTATATTTATAAACACCTTTACTCATTTCACCCTTATAGCCCAAAATTGCATCCAGCTTTTTTATATCAATTGTGTTTTCCACACTATCTGAAGGCGAAGATGAAGGATTTTCTCCTCGTAGTTCTGTGATTTTATTAAACAACGCTTTTACTTTTTCTGCGATAGCATCAGTTTTGCCCATTCCGCCAATGTGCATATACATAACTACAGGGTGGTTGCGAAGAAAATGATTGTGAATTGCTGAAATAGTTAAACCCTGGTGAATAACTTCCTGCTCAAACGGACCCAGATCGGTTTCCGTAAGAATGATATCACCCATTATCATAGCTCCTTCCTTCGTAGGTGTAAATGCCACCCAGCTACCCAATCCCATAGGAGGAATTATTTTAAACCCATCAACCACAACATGTAAATCGTTTTGCGGTACGGTTATTTTGTACTGGCCACCGTTTTCTTTTCCTTTCATGCCGGTAATTTTTTCTATAGCTGCAATATCAAGTGGCTTTACAGAACTCATTTCCATATTCTTAGTATTTGCTTTTTTTGCAGGATTCTGACCAAAGCAAAAAATTGATGACAAAAAAAAGATAATGATTAATTGAATCGTTTTTTTCATAATTATAATTTTAGAATGTATTTGGATATTTTTTATTTTACTATTGAGTTCGATAAACTAAAAGTTGCGCTTCTTGATTATGACCGGCTGGCTCAGCAAGAAGAAAAAGATGCAATTGCGGAACGAGTAAAGATGTCCTTGCGTTATTCCTTGAAGGAATATTTGCAATCTGCATGCACTTATTTCCGCTTTGCATTTGAAAAATATTTATAAATCCAGGATTAGAATATCCTCCTCCACAACTTACATATATCCGATGAGACGCTTCATCATAAAAAAGATCATCACTGTCATTTGTTAATTCGTTAGTAATTACCCTGTGGCCGCTTTGAGCATTCATCACCACTAATTTCCCCGGATGGCGATAGCCAATGAAAAGTATATTCCCTGACGAATCCAAAGCCATGGGGAAATTTCCTGACCGGTAATTTTCGCTGATGTTTCGGCTCAGCTTTAATTGTTTTAAATCTAAAATACTTATTAAGTCGGAGCCAGGAAGATTAACATATAGAAGTTCTCTTTTTCTATCAACCTGGAATCCTTCGGGATGTCCGGGCAACTTAATATCACCCGTTTGTTTATGACTTAATGCATCAATTATGGCAATACCTCCTCTTCCGTATCCTACATAAATTTTCTTGTTCACAGAATCATAACGCACATCATCCGCATCCTCCTTTAAATGAATGGCAGCAACTTTTTCAAAAGAAGTGGCATTATAAAAATAACAGTCTCCCGTTCCTCCGTTAGCTAAAAAAATTTCTCTGGTTTGGGGAATGTAAGCCACGCCCTGTGGTTCATTAAGGCCAACTATGCTATGCAAAACTTTTTCTTTATTAAGATCAACAACTTCTACAGAATTATTTCCTAAAGCAGCTATGTAAACTATTTGATCCTTTAAATTTATATCCAAATGATCTATGCGTACACTTACTCCTGGTAATGAAATTATTTTTGTCAAATGCAAATAGTTTTCTCCAAATGATGCTTGCGCTTTACAACCCGAGAATGAACAAGCGCTTATAATTGCCAAAAAGTAAAAAACAATATGCTTCATTTTAACCAACTTTGATGTTATTAAGAAAAAGAACAACACATAACATAGCAATACCTATAAAGGTAACAAGGTCAACATCTTTTACAAATCCATAAATAATCATTGAAGTTCCCACAATAATTAAAGTATATTTTATAAGAGGCGTCTTTGTAAAATGTATGTGGCATTTCATTGAAAGCAAAGTTTCCGGTATTGAAGCCGGAAAAAATAGAACAGAATTAACTATTTGTATATCTATTACTTTTTTGCAATTTCTTTTTTAAAAATAGAAGGATTTTTTCCTGTCTGCTGTTTAAAAATTCTTGTAAAATGACTTTGATCGGAAAATCCTGTGAGATAGGCAATTTCTGTTAGGGAGTATTTCCTGGTTTTCATCAATTCAATAGCCTTTTCAATCCGTAGCTTTCTTGTGTATTCACCAAAAGAAAGATTATCAAAATGTTTGGAAAATTCTCTTGATAGGTAGGAGGGATTAATGTTAAGGTTCTTTGAAATGTCAGTGAGACTAAGATTGGTATCAATCTGATCTTGTATAATTTCTTTTAATTCTTTTACCCACGAAGGAGTTTTCTTTTGTGAATATTTTTTCTTAATGAATTTATTAAAGACGTCAAGGAATAAATGATCAACAGAATTTTGAGTGTGCTTTACGTTTTGCAAATACTTTGCCCAGCTATATAGAGCATCATAAATCAGCATTCCTTTTTGTAGCAGTTCGTAATCATCTTGTGTGTTATAGGCAAGCCCAGCTGATATGGCCCATAACCCTGATGCCTGTTTTGCAAGGTCATGCCTGTCTGTATCTGCCGCTCTTACAATTACAGCCAGTGTATGTATAGCAGGGTCTGCTATCTTATATTTTGTAATGATGTAATCAAATGTGCATTTGTCTTCATGATGCGAGAACTCAACATCCGGCATGTCGAAGGGTATTGCATTTAATTTTTTAGCTAGCTCTTTTACTTTTTCAACCGGCGCGTATATAAATTCTGCATCGGCATCAACGAAATTTTGAATAAGCCATGGAGATGCAATGCGGTCAATCTTTGGTTTCTCACGCGTTATCCATTTCATGATTTAGATATTTGATTATGGCAACAAAATTTAAGCCATAATAATCCATATGTGCCCATCAAAATCCAATTTATTGCCCAAACGGTTTCTGATTTGCACAACTAATATTTTCACCCGGCGGCACATGCAAATATTTACAGAAATATTGATAATACTCATACCGGTATTGGGTTTTAGTTAATGATGTTTCACTCCCACATTCCACGCCTCCATTAATAACATTTACAGTTGCGCCAAAACCTGACATCCTTCCTTTGAGCGTATCATTGGCATTTGGTATCCATTTGCCAATCATAATATCATGACATGATGGCTTTGGAAATTGCGGTGTCATCCAAAACCAAATGGCAGATGCAAAAGAAAGAATTGGACCTTTGGATAATAATTCAGGATGTTGCAATAAGGTGTCTTTGCTGCCAAACCAGGCTTCGCTAAATTGCCCATAATTATAATTCCAGGTTAATTGTTTTGGGCCGCGGCCATAATAATATTTTCCTTCAACACCAGGGTAATTTTTCTTTGAAGTGTCATTGTAGAAATTATTTTTATCAATATTGTTTTCTTCAAGAAAATATAATCCCCACTTAAAATAGCTGCCCGGTGCAGTTTTCCAGCCACCGCTTGTTTCCTGTGCTATGTTGGCAAGAAAAGCAGCAAGCTCCCTTTTCTGTACAATTTCATCTCCTTCTGAAAGAAAGGATGGAAATATTTTTGCTGCTAAAATAAATGTTTTAAAAGAATAGAAATCAAGATTGTGGTTTATTGAATCTTTTAATCCGATTCCATATCTGTGAGGAAATAATTCGTTCCATTTTTTTTGGTCAAGATACTTTGTAAGATTAGTAGGATTGTTATTGATTAAGTTTTCCTTTAACGGCTTTTTTAATTCTGTTTTTTGTGCACAGCCAACATGAGCAAGCGACAGCGAAAAAGCAATCAAAAATATCCATTTCATCGGGTTAATGTATATTAAAAATCTTTTAGCGAAATTGCCTGTCATGTGTTTTCTTTTTCTGAATTAATAATTATTTTTTGGATAAAAAAGCAAAGTTATTATTATCAAAAGTGTAAGACTAAGTATGGCACCAATTAAAAATTCCATATTTTGAAAATGGTAACCGGTAAATCCTGCGATAGGATAAGCAAATGCCCACCACAAATGTGACCAGGCAAAGTGCGCTCCATAAATTTTACCATGTTCTTCTTCTGGATATTTCTCCGCTATCAATATTTGAGAAGGCATTTCTGCAAGAGTTTGGCCAAAACCTGCTATTAGCCATAGAACCAGCAATGGAACAAAAACAACATAATTGGCGAAAGCAATGGAAAGGCAAACCAAGATGCCGCCAGTAAACAAAGAAATAATCCGGTTTTTTGATTTATCAAAATTGCCTGAGGCAAAAGCTGCTATTGCTGCACCTACGCCAAATGCAGCCATTACATAGCCATACTGTTTATCTCCTAAATGCAATTGGCCTTTTATAAAACCAACTGTGTTTACTAATATTTGTGCTCCTGCAATGGCAGAAACCAACTCTATTAACAATGCAAATCTTACCGCTTTATTTTCAAATAGCTGGCGTGTTCCTTTTACAATATCTGCCCAGATTTTTGGTGGATGAGCACCACTCTTTTTTTCTTTTTGAATTATCATTAATGAGGGTAGGGTCAGAATAATAACGGCTGCAATAATAAATGACGCAGCATCTACAAAAAAAATTTCCCTGGCTCCAAGCCACGCCGCAATTGCACCGGCAAACCCCGGGCCTAAAACACCAAGTAATTGATTGGTTGCATTGGATAATGCAATTCCTGAACTATATTCCTTTTCGCTCTCTATAGATTGAGGGATCGCGGCCTGATAAGCCGGTGTAAAAAAAGCATTGAAAATATTTAAGAAAAAAATGAGCAAATAAATCTGTAAAGCTGTTGTTACAAAAGGCAGGCACGCTACTATCGCCATTCTTACGAAATGGGTAGTATAAAGAATTATTTTGCGGTCTATTCTATCTGCAAGAACTCCGGCATAAGGGCCAAAAATAATGAAGGCAACGACTCTTATCGTTAATGCAGTGGCAAGAATTGCCGCAGAATGTGTGCCTCCAAATTGAAAAGCTAATAATGCAATTCCTACCCATGTAAAAGCGTCCCCTAGAAGGCTGATTGTTTGGGAAAGATAAAGTTTTAAAAATATCTTTTCTTTCAGCGGGCTAAATGGATTAGGCATTTATATTTATTTGGAAATCTAAGAATTTCTTGCTTTTGATGGCTGCCAGCAATTCTTTTAAAATTTTTTGTTAGATTCAATTGTTTAAAAATGGTTCTACATGAACCAAAACGTTTATGTAGGAAAAAGTATTTCACTGGCTACATCAGTAAAAAGCCTTACTAATGAAAGAATGATGGTATTTCGGGTAATTATTTTTGTCCTCTAAAACGGTTCTACATGAACCAAAACGCTTTGTAACTCTTAAATTACTTTCAAGAAGGGCATCTTTTACCAAATGCGCAATCCTATGGCCTTCTGTAACACTTAATTGTCCCTCTACCTCAATATGAATATAAACATAAAAGTGAAAACCCATCTTTCTTACATAGCATTTCTCTATGCCTTTTACCATAGGAACAGCCCCAGCTATTTTTTTTACTTTTTCAACGATTTCATTAGAAGGAGCAGCATCCATAATTTCTGATAGTGCCGGCCTCAGTATTACGATAGCATTATAAAATATTAATGCAGAAGCAACAAGCGCTGCCCAATCATCTGCGCTTTCATATCCTTTGCCACCAATTAGAGCAATAGAAATTCCGATAAAGGCAGCGATGGATGTAATTGCATCGCTCCGGTGATGTTGAGCATCTGCTTTTACTGCCTGGCTGTTTATTTTATTTCCAACTCTTAAAACATAGCGAAACATTGTTTCCTTAATTCCAATCACAATCAGTAGTATCCATAAAGTAAAGCTTTTGGGCAAAGCATGAGGTGTCCCTATAAAATTTATTGAATGATAAGCAATCCATGCAGCAGCGCCAATTAAAAAAAGAGAAACTGCTATAGCCGCTAATGGTTCTGCTTTCCCATGCCCATAAGGGTGTTCATTATCTGGTTCTTTTATGGCTATCCGTAATCCCAACCATAATAACCCAGAACTTAAAATATCAGCGCCGGATTCTGTTGCATCAGCCATTAAGGCATAAGAATGCCCTAAGTGCCCAGAAATACCCTTTACAAAAATCAGTATAACACTTACAGCAATGCCATATAAGGTTGTTCTTACCGCAATAGAAGAAGGATGAATGTCAATATGATCCATACAAATTCATATGGTGATATTTGATTGAATATTTTTGTTTAGGAGAAAGCAAAGTAAATTATAATAACAACCCATCGGCATCACAAACAATCCCAAATCTAAAGTTGATTAAAAGATGCAAATCTTTATCAACAATATACCTTTTCAATTCATTTTTATTTTCAGCTTCTTCACGTTCTATTTGTTTCCATTTTCGGATTTCAGTAAAGGTAATTTAAAATGTTTGCCAATCGCTGTTATCAGGGTTCCCAACCTTCCAAGGTTGGCAACCTTGAAAGAAAAATCCGGTTTATCTTTTCATCGTGTGAAACCTAATTCTGATAGCTATTTACAGTAAACGTATTAATCAGCTTCTGACGTCAACGACACTTCAAGCATTCTTATAAAGTATAGAGCAAAAACATACATACCGATTAGTACCTTTAAAACTGGATTTAGTGAAAGCTGTACTTTGATCAGGGAGAATATTTTAGATTCAATTTCACAATTATTAAAAAATCAATTAAAATTTTCAGAGAAGGATAGACAACCACTGTCTTATTTTCTTGATGACCTCACGAATAATATTAATGATCATTCAGAAACTGAACAGGGCTATGTTTTTGCTCAATTCTATCCAAACAGCAACTATCTTGATTTATGTATTTGTGATTCCGGTAAGGGAATTTACCAATCGTTTTTAGACAATGCTAAATTTAATCCGGCAAATGACATTGAGGCAATGCAGTTAGCCTTATCCGGTAATTCGACCAAAGACAGACCGGAGGTGAGAGGTTTTGGAATTTCAACTACAAGGGATATGCTCGTAAATGGATTAAAAGGTATTTTGTTTTTGTGGTCAGGCAATACCACCTTTTTACAAGCCGTTAATAAGGAAGCAATTGTAAATATTGGCAAGAATGGTTATTTTCAGGGCACATTTGTAGCTTTGCGGTTACCAACGATTATTCCTGGCGAGTTTAATTTTTATAATTTCGTTGAATAATGAATAGCTTTATTTATATTAGATTTGCATCCGGTTTATGAATTATACAACTACCATATCAGTTTTTAAATCAATTGGCCCTTCGGTTCATACAAGAGAATCATCTAAAATTTTGATGGAACTTATTGAACAAAATCAATGTGATTCTATTGAGGTTGATTTTTCTAAGGTTGAGTATATTAGCAGATCTTTTGCTGACCAGTTTTATGCCGACAAAATGAATTGTGCAATAAAATTGAAAAAAAATATAATTGTTTCTAATGCAAATGAAACGGTAATGTACATGCTCAACGCTGTTGCAAAAACTCAAAACAAAAAGTTCAATACTTTTTTGAACATCCCAATTTACAAGTATTCATCACAAAATCAGTTAGAGGATTTTTTATTGAGCATTTAATGCATGAAGCAGAAGAGTTGTTTTTCCCACACCTCTTAATCCATTGATACTCACAAAACGGTCATTCCTTTGAATCTTCTCAAAAAGATACCTATTGAAATTATTAGATATGCCTTGTAGTAGTCCAGCTTGATAACGAAATAATTTTCCATTTTATTGGTTTGACTTCAAATCAAAATGAAGTATTTATTGGTTTCAGTACAAATCGGTGCATGTTGCAAGTGTTGCATTAATTTCTGATTGATGGGAGGTTCAACT
>DATCFI010000101.1:0-18002 GCA_036509585.1 Hanamia sp.
ACTCTGAAACTTTTTTGTAAATTCTATTAAACTCATTCCTGTAAACATGGCTAATAATTTTAGCTCAAATATACTAATATTATTAGCTTAAAACAAATACTATTCAATTCATCACGACCTATCTGCTTTATTCTATAAAAAAATAATTTTTTCAATAAAATCATTGCATCTGTTAGACAAAAAAAAGTTTTTGATTTATTTTTAATAATAAATTTCAAATAATATATATGTGTATTTATATATATTATTTCATTAAATATTAAGTATCGAATTTGAATAGTCAATTTTCAAAATATCCCACAAACGTTATTGTAGAGTTGCAACTAAAAAGAACAAAATCCAATCGCAAATTATTTTTCAAATTTCATTGGGAACGAACATGTAAGGAGTTATGCCAAATTGGCGATATCTTCCTTCATTTGCTTTTGCTAAGAAAAATAATCCAATCATGAAACCGTTGATTCTCAGAAAATCTGTTTTCCGGAGTTCACGATCTAAAAAAGAGGATTTTAAAAGCCTCTTTTATTAATTGTACTGTAAAAGTTATTTAAATAAAAAGAAATAAGATTTGCTCTATTTCTTGGTTGTTATTTATTTATCTATTAAATTTAACGGTAAAATTGTAAGCACCTTTAAAGACTGAAAATTTCACATAGAATTCTCCGGTAGCCGCATTTGAACTACTTTCTTCCACTACCGCACCAATAATTTCCAAGAATTTTTTCAGAATAATTTGGCGAATAATTTTTTGTCGGACTTTCTTGACGGTATTAAAAGAATACTCCGCTTTGGTTAACCTGGCAGTAAACTTTTAATAATTTCGAAGCCTATAGCGGTAAGATTTTTATTTATACCGCGTCAACTATTTTCGTTACCCAGCTTACTATGCTGGCGGCTATAGAAAAAATAAATAATAAGACCAATAACTAACCAGATTAAAAATCGAAGCCAGTTGGTATATCCCAATTCTGTCATTAAATAAAAACAACTGGCGAGGCCTAATACAGGAATCAATGAAAGCTTTTTTATAAAACAGGCTATGGTTAAAGCAACAGAAAGAACCACAAATAAAAAAAAAGGCAATTTATCACGAAATACTTCCCACCCTTGACTGAAATCAAAAAGACCTAAAAAGTTTTTCCAGAAAATAATGACGCCTACAATAAATAAAACCGGAACAATGAATTGAGAACTGATATATGGGATTTTAAATTTTGGCGCTGCTTCTCCTTCTTCTCTTTTGGGTAATAAAAGTACACCACCACATACAAGCACAAACGCAAATAATGTACCGATGCTCGTTAAGTCCGTGACTTCTGTAAGATTTAAAAATAATGCTGGAATCGCCACGAAAAGTCCTGTCACTATTGTTGCAAAAGAAGGCGTTTTGTATTTAGGGTGAATACGGCTGAAAGCTTTTGGCAGCAAGCCATCTCGGCTCATGCTCATCCAGATGCGGGGTTGCCCCATTTGAAAAACAAGCAACACACTTGCAGTTGCAATTACTGCGCTGAAAGAAATGATATAACTTATTTGATTGAGCCCTACCCTTTTAAAAACAAAAGCCAGCGGATCGCCCACCTGCAATTCATTATAGGAGACCATACCTGTTAATACAAAAGCTACCAGGATATAAAGAATAGTACATATAATGAGCGAATAAATCATTCCCCGCGGCAAATCCCTTTGCGGGTTTTCACATTCCTCAGCAGTAGTGGATATCGCATCAAATCCAATGTAGGCAAAGAACACAGCCGATACACCTTTCATCATCCCTCCAAAACCATTTGGTAAAAAAGGACTCCAGTTAGCCGGCGCTACATAAAAACATCCGATGGCCATTACAGCAATAAGAATGACGATTTTAAATCCGACCATAAGATTGGTTGCCTTGCGTGTTTCCTTGATACCTCTGTAAACGAGCCATGTGATTAAGAACACAATCGCAAGCGCAGGAATATCGGCGATCAATTTAAAATTTCCTAAATGAGGCGCATCGATCCATGCATGATATCCTGATTGTACGCTTTGGGAAAGACTTTGAAGAGTTCCTCCTTTTGCTAATTCCCCCGATGCTTCTTTGAATGCACGCGATGCGCTTAAATAATCGGTAGTTAAAAATGGAGGAACGTGAATATGCAAACCTTCAAGAAGATTTACAAAATATTCGCTCCATGAAATAGCAACTGCCATATTGCCGATAGCATATTCCATCAGCAGATCCCATCCGATGATCCATGCAATTAATTCTCCGAAAGATGCATAAGCATAAGTATAAGCGCTACCGCTTACAGGAATACGTGAGGCAAACTCCGCATAACATAATGCAGAAAATCCGCAACATATCGCTGTAAGAACAAATAAAAGAGATACTCCCGGTCCACCTTGATAGGCAGCATTACCAATGGTGGAAAATATGCCTGCGCCTACCACAGCAGCTATTCCCATAGCGGTAAGGTCGCGCACTTTCAATACTTTTTTTAACCCTGATGCAGAATGGGTGGCATCTGAAAGACCAGATTCTGCATCAGCTAAAATGGCGGCAATACTTTTTTTACGAAAAAGAGAATTGGGCATCGATGGCAAACTTATTTACGGGACTAAAAATATAGAATTAATTTTGGCAAGTATACCATTTTACACGCAAAAATAATTTAAAAATAATTTAATAAATATTAGGAGATGTTACACGCATGTATTATCTTTGTGAAACAAACGCACTAAAATGAATTTCGCTTTCAAAACAATACATCAATTTAACGACACCCTTAAAGATGAAAAAACTTGTTATGAATTTTTTGAACAAGTAAGATGGAATGGCGTTCCGGTTTGCCCCCATTGTGGAAGTCTTAAGAAACCATACAAGGTTAAAGCAAGGTGTAAATTTAAAGATATACCTTCTTATAGATGTTCTGAAAGACTTTGTGATCTTCCTTTTACTGTTCGTACTGGAAGTATTTTTGAAGGTTCAAAAGTTGAATTTAGAAAGTGGTTACAAGCTGCTTTTGAATTATCAGTTTGTAAAAACGGTATTTCATCTGTTGAATTAGCAAACAGAATTGGTACATCACAAAAAACTGCATGGCTTATTAATCATAAACTTCGTGGTATGCTAAATGAAACACAGCCCGAATTATTAAAAGATGTTACTCAACTTGATGAAACATTGATTGGAGGTAAGAACCGCAATAAACATATTGATAAGAGAATACCTAATTCACAAGGTCGTTCCGCAAAAGGTAAAACAATAGTATTTGGAGTAAAGAGTTTAAGCGGAAAAGTAAGAACAAAAGTAGTTCCTAACGTTGAGGCAGATACGCTAATACCTATAATTGAAAAATGGATTGAGAAAGGTTCTATTATGGTTTCCGATGATTGGAAGTCTTACAAAGCATTAAAGCAAAATTATTTTCATATTGTAGTTAACCATTCTTTAGGCGAATATGTAAATGGTGCGTTTACAACAAATGGTATAGAAAACTTTTGGAGTTTATTTAAACGTGGAATTTCCGGAACACATCATTCAGTTTCTCCAAAGCATGTTCAAAAATATGCTGATGAATTTTCAGAAAGATATAACAATAAGAATATCAGCAATATTGCATTATTCCATAAACTGATTGATAAAAGCGACAAAGAGAGAGTTACATACAAGGTATTAACGGCTTAATAATATTGTATTAACTTTGAAAAATAAAGGCAGCATAGAAATGCTGCCAGTTTGTAGGTATCATCCTTAATGTTGCGTGTTCGCACTGGCTAATGAGACCAACCGGATACAACACCTATAATGTTAGTTCGGCTATACAATTAGCACGACTTAAGATGATACTAAGGAAGGGTTTCTACCCCTTTTTGACCACCATTCTAACAGTTGTGTTAGGGTGGGTTTGAGCATAAGGTTTTGGTACATATTGTCCTGTAACAGCACTAATGTACACTACCTTTTTTTCTGATTGTTGTGGCATAGTTTTTAAAATTTATGTCATTACAAAATCTGCCCACTTTATAGTGCAAGGCATTTACACTTTTCTTGGGGAATCACGAGTTCCCCAGGATTTTTTTAGAGACAATTTATTTTTCCCTTTAATTTTTTTTATTTATCTTTGTATTAGACAAAAAAATAGGGTTACAAGGCAGCGTTCAAACTGATTTGCTGTCAAGTTCTTAGACTTAACCCTTATATCCCTGAGTAATAAAAACCATCTTGACAAGCTCCCTGTAAAAGTGCTAATGTTTAGATGGCTTTTTTATTAAATAATTCCGGCCCTCCTATCTTTTCCGCTTCAATCATAATTTTATCTTTAAATGGCGATTCAAAATCATCACCCCTATACCAATCTTTCAACCCCCACCAAAAACGAATGTTATTTGGTAATTCCTTATATTCGTTATTTATAATAGAATTTTTTGTTTTTGCAACGATTGCCAGTTTTGATGAAAAGTTTTTTCTTTCTATCTTAACAGCTTTTTTTAGCTCATAAGAATTAACTAATTCAGACGAATACATAGGTCGTCCTTTTTCATTTAAAATGCAAATTATTACATCCTCGAACGTTTCTTTTTTTGATACCTTGTTAGGATATGGTTTATCATTCATTTTTGAGGGATGCGTTTTCGTTCCTAATACAAAGCTATCCTGTTTTTCCTTTATTGATATTTCTGTACCAGGACCTGGCATTGTAGCCATGTCATAAAGCTTTTTAAATCTTTCTGCCTCACTGTTGTGATATAACCAATTATTCTTAATATCTTCAACTATCGAAGCGTACGACTTAATGTCTGATGTTTTAATAGTATTCATTGTACAAATTTAAGGGGTTATATTTAATTTTAGCCCCTAAAAATTGTATTAACTTATAAACAGGGTGTTTATATAATTTTTAACTAATGTGGATAAAAAGTTGTATATACGCTGAATTTATAACTGTAATTTTGACTTATGGCTAAATCAGTAAAGAAAAAAGACTCTAAAAAACGCTCAGACAAGTATAATGAGAAACTTGCTGTTACAGGTTCTTTCTTAGATGTAATGAAAGCAGCCGCAAAAAACGCTAATAACAAAAGCGCGAAAAAAAATAGCTAAAAAATAAAAAGATTTACCTTACTGAATCCGCTTCTATTTTTGCGTGTAAAATGGTATACTTGCCTTAATTTTTAAAAAGTTTTTTCAATCCTTTCTTTAAATAAAAAACGCTAATTACCACTACTGACAATTAATTGGGGGAAATAGAAACTGGCGCAAAATCTTTCTTTATTGAAGGAGGCAATCTAATTCATATGTATTATCTTTCTTACTTTTCTGAGTTAGATTTTTTTCTCATTAACGTGTTACGAGGTGTACTGTAATCATTTTTATAGTCATTTAAATCTTCTTTATTTTCGTCAAATGAATACCAGTCTCATTTTAAAAACTATTTCGAAATACATCACATTTACAGAGAATGAAACTGTTCTTTTTCTTTCTATTTTGCGTGAAAAAAAAATTAGAAGGAAACAATTTCTTTACCAGGAAGGGGATATTTGCAAATACACCACTTTTGTAAATAAAGGTTGCCTGCGAACTTATGCAATTGATAATAATGGCCCAGAACATGTGTTTCAATTCGCCACAGAAGGCTGGTGGATTGGTGATATTGAAAGTTTGAAAAATCAAACACTGACAATGATGAATACTGATGCACTCGAAGATTCTGAAATATTATTGATCTCAAAAACTGACATGGATCAGCTTTATGAAAAAATTCCGAAGTATGAGCATTTTTCAAGAATGATTTTGGAAAATGCATACATAGCGCATCAGCAAAGAATCCTGCACAATGTTTGTTTTTCAGCTGCTGAACGGTACCAGTATTTTATAGAAAAATATCCTGATTGGAACGCGCGAATTCCACAAAATCAAATTGCTTCTTACCTGGGAATTACACCCGAATTTTTCAGTAAAATGAAAAGCCAGGTTATGAAGGAAAATGCCACCCTGCCTTCCAAAAGAGGACTCTAAAATCAGTCCACAGTAAACAGACAAAAAACTAAGATTTCAATTTCTTCATTTGGATGATAGCCCCACGCTTTTCAAAAGTTGTTAATCTACATTAAGCTATTTTCTTAACCTGTATTATTGGCAAGACTATTG
Source organism: Hanamia sp. (assembly GCA_036509585.1). GTDB lineage: Bacteria > Bacteroidota > Bacteroidia > Chitinophagales > Chitinophagaceae > Ginsengibacter. Next base: position 6,134 of record DATCFI010000101.1, read on the forward strand.
TGTGATGTTAATTTTGTGTTTTAAAATTTAAAAAATGAAAGAATACAAAGCGATAGAAGAAGTATTGCAACCGTCTGTGCCACATATGGTGGGCGATGGTTTTAAAGTGATTAATTTTTCTCCCGGCGGTGGTAGTTTTAGTGACAGAATGAGTCCTTTTTTCCTGATGGATTTTAATCCCGAATTTAATTTTACTCCTACAACAGTACCACGCGGTGTGGGCGTGCATCCGCATCGTGGATTTGAAATAGTCACTATTGCATACAAAGGAAGTGTGGCACATAATGATAGTACAGGAAACAGTGGCGTTATTAATCCTGGAGATGTGCAATGGATGACGGCTGCATCCGGAATTCTTCATAAAGAATATCATGAAAAAGAATTTGCTAAAAAAGGCGGCACATTTGAGATGGCTCAGATATGGGTGAATTTACCTAAGAAATATAAAATGTCAGCACCTAAGTACCAGGCAATACTCAATGAACAAAAAGGAAATTACGAAATAGAAAATAGCAAAGGAAATGTATTGGTAATTGCAGGAGAATACAACGGTGTAAAGGGGCCAGCAAAAACTTTCTCACCAGTAGAAATGTATGATATCAGGCTGGATGAAAATGGAGAATCAGAATTCGATCTGCCGGCAAGTTATAATACAGGATTATTAGTAGTGGAAGGCGAAGCCATCATCAATGAAGATGCCATCGCACACGAACATCAATATGTGCAATTTAAAAATGAAGAAGGTGCAATAAAAATAAAAGCGAACAAGAAAAGCATTTTATTGTTATTGAGTGGAGAACCAATAAACGAGCCTGTAGCGGCTTACGGTCCTTTTGTAATGAATACTATCGAAGAAATCCAGGAAGCAATTGATGATTTCAACGGTGGAAAATTTGGAAAACTGGCAAACTAAATATTTATTTAAAATTTAAAAAAAAGAAAACATGGCAACAAAAACAAAATGGGTAATAGACCCGGCACACAGCGAGATTGCATTTAAAGTAAAGCACTTAATGATCACAAACGTAAAAGGCATATTTGCAGAATATAATGCCAGCATTTACACGACAGGCGAAGACTTCATGACAGCAGAAATCGATTTCTGGATGAATCCGGAATCAGTAAGTACCAAAGACGAAAAGCGTGACGGACATCTGAAAAGCCCTGATTTCTTTGATATTGCTAATCATAAAGAAATTACTTTCGAATCTAATACCATTGAAAAAGTTGATGGAGATGGCAGTTATGAATTATGGGGAGAACTAACTATAAAAGGTATTACTAAAAAAATAAAATTAGATGTAGAGTTTGGAGGAGTCGTAAAAGACCCATGGGGTGCTGAAAAGGCAGGTTTTGCCATAAATGGCAAAATCAATCGAAAAGACTGGGGCCTTACTTGGAATACAACACTTGAAGCCGGAGGAGTATTAGTAGGTGATACAGTAAATATTAGTTGCGAAATAGAATTGCTAAAACAGGAAGAAGTAGAGAGTTAATCTAAAATTTAGAATTTCCTATAAAAATCTTTGATTTTTTTAAAAAATATTCGGCTTTAGTCTTTTAAACGAAGACTGAAGCCGTTTTTATTTAATCTATCCTCAACTTGAGAAATTACGGTGTAAATTAGCAGCTCGTATTGCATATTTTTTATTATCGAAGAATTGGTTTGAAAAACAGGAGTAATTTTTATCAATAAAAGTCTTCTTGCGAATAATAATCCTAAATGTGTACTTTTGACCGCCTTTTGAAAAAAGGTAAAACATTTTAACTGGTAATTTTATTTAATCTTGGAAAGAAAAGTAACTAAAATAGGAGTTCTCACGTCAGGCGGAGATGCTCCAGGAATGAATGCCGCAATCAGGGCAGTGGTACGCACAGGTATTTTTAATAAATTAGAGGTTTTTGGCATCAAACGTGGCTACCAGGGAATGATTGATAACGAAATCGTTAAAATGGAGAGCACAAGCGTTGCAAATATTATTCAGCGTGGAGGCACTATTTTAAAAACGGCCCGGTGCAAGGACTTCTTTACCATCGAAGGAAGAAAAAAAGCATACAACCACCTGAAGAAGCATGGCATCAATGGGCTTGTAATTATTGGCGGCGATGGTTCTTTCAGAGGGGCGCAAATATTCAGCAACGAGTTTGATATACCTTGCATTGGTCTTCCCGGAACGATAGACAAAGACATTGCCGGAACTGATTTTACGATTGGCTTTGATACCGCTGTTAATACTGCTGTAGAAGCAATAGATAAAGTACGGGATACGGCGGATGCGCACGACAGATTATTTATTATCGAAGTAATGGGTCGTGATTCCGGCTACATCGCGCTTCATAGCGGAATAGCTACCGGTGCAGAAAATATATTAATCCCAGAACGTAAAACGGACGTTGAAAGTGTAATAAATGCATTAGTGGAAAAGCATGGACGCAAAAAACTTGTAAATATTATCGTTGTAGCTGAAGGAGACGAATTTGGCGCCGTGGAGTTAGGGAAAGTGATTACAGAAAGAATACCTGACCAGGAAGTGAGGGTTACCATATTGGGCCATATTCAACGAGGTGGGTCGCCTACCTGCTTCGATAGATTAATCGCCAGCCGCATGGGTTATACTGCTGTAGAATGTCTAATGGAAGGACGCTTCAATGTATTTGTAGGTATCGTTAATAATAAAATGCATTATATCCCATTGGACCAGGCTGTAAAGAAGAAACAGAAAATGAGTGAAGACTGGATGAAAATAGTTAAGATATTATCAAGTTGAATCGTAAATATCAAATTAAATAACAATATTCAATAACCGGGTGGACTGTATAAAGTTACAAGTTCACCATATCACCCTCCTCTGGAGGGCTGGGAGGCCAAATAAAATGTCAAAAAATATAAGTAAATACCTTTATAAGGATATGGATAAAAAAGCAGGTTTTGATCACTCATTAAAGCGGACAAAGATTGTAGCTACGGTAGGTCCGGCTTGTGATAATTTTGATGCGATGGTAGCATTGGTAAAAGCCGGTGTCAATGTCTTCCGCTTAAATTTTTCGCATGGTAGCCATGAAGACAAAGCACGAATCATTGAAATAATTAGGAAAATTAATACCTCACTTCCTTTCAATATCGCAATTTTGGCTGATCTGCAAGGACCTAAACTTAGGGTGGGCGAAATTGAAAATAACGCACTCGAAATTAAGCCCGGCGACCAGTTGACGTTTACCAACGTAAAATGCATTGGTAATTTTGAGAAAATTTATGTTAGCTATCCCAATTTGCATAATGATGTTGTTCCTGGAAATATAATCATGATCGATGACGGAAAGCTTGAGGTGAAAGTAAAACAAATACTTCCCAATAATGATGTCCAGGTTGAAGTAATCATGGGAGGCATACTTTCATCTAAGAAAGGATTGAATCTTCCTGACACAAAAATTTCATTACCGGCGCTCACCGAAAAAGATCTCGAAGATCTTGATTTCATAATTGACCAACAAGTCGATTGGATAGCGCTTTCTTTCGTTCGCGAGGTAAAAGATATTACCGGGCTAAAAGATATTTTAAAGAAAAGAAACTGCAAATCAAAAGTAATTGCTAAAATAGAAAAACCTGAAGCGGTAACCAACATTCGCGATATCATCATTGAGAGTGATGGTATTATGATTGCACGTGGAGATTTGGGCGTAGAACTGCCGATAGAGAAAGTACCTCTGATACAAAAAGAGATTATTCGCAAATGCATGCATAGGGCCAAACCGGTAATAGTAGCCACACAGATGATGGAAAGCATGATAGACCGGATAAAACCTAACCGCAGTGAGATAACGGATGTAGCCAACGCTGTACTGGAAGGGGCCGACGCTTTAATGTTAAGTGCCGAAACCGCCACCGGAAATTATCCTACGCTCGTGATAGAAACAATGAGTAAAATAATAATGGAGATAGAAAAAACCGCCTATGATTACAACCGCGATGACATTCTTTCTCCACAGCCACATTCACCTTCTTTTTTAAGCGATGCCATTTGCTATAGCGGCTGCAAGCTTGCCCAGGATGTAAAAGCTGATGCTTTAATCGGAATGACTCAAACTGGTTACACCGGTTTTATGCTCAGCAGCTACCGGCCAAAATCCTTCTTGTATGTCTTTAGCAAAGAAGTAAGCCTGATTAATCAACTGAGCCTCAGCTGGGGCGTTCGAGCTATATTTTATGATGAAGAAGAAAGTCTTGATGACATTTTCTCTGACCAGATAGGCATTTTAAGAGAACGTGGATTTTTGAAGCCAGACGATGTGGTTGTAAACACAGGCAGCACGCCGGTTTCTATGCATTTGCCTACGAACGTATTAAAGGTTACGAAGGTTAAGGAATAAATTTCCGATGATTTTGTAGACACAATTTATGCCTTGTGTCTACAAAATCATAAAAAAAATCAATCTGTTTTTTACTTTCAGTAGATAAGAATATCTGAATGAAAGTGAGCCTCCCTAATGTGGCTCATACTGATTTAAAGGATCATAGCATCACGGCGCAAATTCAAATTACCTGGTTTCCCTCAATCCACTGCAATCCACAAAAATTTATATAGATATAAAGCCGAGCACAGCAATTTTCAAAAAGCAAATATTCCCACTTATCAAGATTCAGAAAACGCTTCTAAGATTATACTACCTGCGCTAAAGTAACTACGTAATTTCGTAAAAGAAAATCGGCGACCCTATTCCATTCTAATAAACCCTAGTAAATGAAAAAAATATTCCATTTTTTATTTTTGTTAATTACGGCATCTTCGTTCGGTCAATCTTCAGATTTTGTAATAGAAAATTATACAAAAATAGATACCGCCATTTCGATGCGTGATGGCGTGAAACTATACACCATAATTTATGTCCCTAAAGATCAATCTGAAAAATATCCTTTTCTGATGGAACGCACCCCTTATTCCGTCGCGCCTTATGACGAAAATAATTACGCGAGAAAGTTGGGTCCAAACGAAGCATTGATGCATGAAAAATATATTTTCGTTTACCAGGACGTGCGCGGGCGATATATGAGCGAAGGGCATAACAAAGAAGTAACGCCTTACATTCCCAATAAAAAAGATAAAACCGAGGTGGATGAAAGCAGCGATACGTATGATACGGTTGATTGGCTTTTAAAAAATATCGGCAAAAATAACGGCCGTGTTGGATTGTATGGAATTTCATACCCAGGCTTTTATGCTACTGCAAGTTTGCCTGGCGCACATCCGGCGATTAAAGCGGTAAGTCCGCAGGCCCCCGTTACTGACGAATTTATCGGTGATGACGCCAATCATAATGGCGCCTTCTTTTTGCTGGATAATTTTATGTTTATGAATTATTTTGGGAAGCAGAGAAACGGACCTACAGAAGATTATGGATCTACAATGTTTGATGTAAAAACAAATGATGTCTATCACTTTTTTTTAGATCTTGGGCCGGTAAAAAATACCCAATCCGAAAAATATTTTAATCACCGCAGTTATATCTGGAACGAATACCTGGCCCATGACACCTATGATGATTACTGGCAAAAAAGAAACATTAGGCCCTATCTTAAAAATATTACAATTCCCACACTGATTGTTGGTGGATTGTTTGATGCAGAAGATCTTTTTGGATCATTGAATACCTATCAAGCTATAGAAAAACAAAATCCCGTAAATGATAATTTTTTGGTTATGGGTCCATGGACGCATGGCGCATGGGCAGGAAATGGTTGGGAAAAATTTGGAACATATAATTTTGGTAGTAATACCAGTCAATATTTCCAGGACAGTTTGCAAACTACTTTCTTCAATTATTATCTTAAAGACAAAGGAAGTTTTGGTGCTTCTAAAGCAACCGTTTTTGAAACAGGTGCTAATGAATGGAAACATTTTAGTGAATGGCCTCCGGCCAATATTTCTGACGTGAGTTATTATCTTAATGCTGATAAAAAATTATCAACCAAAAAAAATAGCGCGAAAAATAGTTTTGATGAGTACATCAGTGATCCTTCCAATCCGGTTCCCTATACAGCAAAAGTTCAGGGGCAGAGAAATGATGGATATATGGTAGAAGATCAGAGTTTTGCCGCATCAAGAAATGATGTATTGGTTTACGAATCACCGGTTTTAAATGAAAATATCACCATCGCAGGGCACATACTTGCCGATATTTTCGCGAGCATTTCCACAACCGATGTAGATTTTGTCGTAAAGTTGATTGATGTGGTTCCCGCGAATGAGATTTATTCTCCTCACACGGAGGAGACCAGCAGGAGACCAGATTTTCAGCGACTGGTGCGGGCCGAAGTAATGAGAGGGAAATTCAGAAATAATTACCTTAATCCTACCCCCTTTGAGCCAGGGAAAATAAGTGAAGTGAAAATAAATCTGAATGATGTGTGCCACACATTTAAAAAGGGACACAAAATAATGGTACAGGTGCAAAGCAGTTGGTTTCCTTTGGTGGACATGAATCCTCAGAAATTTATGCGTATTCCGGATGCTAATGCAGTGGACTTTCAAAGGTCAACGATTTATATTTTTCACGATAAGGATCATGCATCCAAAATTGTCCTTCCCGTGTTGGATTAAAACTGTATTTTAGTCATCATGGTTGCGCTTTCTCTTAAAAAATTAGACATGAAAAATCTATTTGCAATTACACTTATGCTCACGAGTATCATAACCTTTGGACAAAATGAAGTAGTCATCATCCCAAAACCTGTATCGCTGGAGATGCACTCCGGCAATTTCAATTTGAATGCTAAAACAACTATCATTACTAATAAAAGCGCTCAACATGTTGCCAATATGCTGAACGTGTATCTCAAGAAACTATATGGTTTCACTCTTCCTATAAAAAATATTTCTCCTGATAAAAATGCAAAAAATGCAATAATTCTTGGTTTACTCAAACCCGATGGAAGAAAAAAAGATGAATATAATTTAGAGGTAAAAGCCAATAACATCAATATTGGCGGCGTAAGTAACGAAGCCTTATTTTATGGCATTCAAACGTTGCTCCAACTTTTACCACCTGAGAAACCAACAGATGGCAACATCAATTTTAAGATACCGCAGTTAGCTATTAAAGATTATCCGCGTTTTCAGTACCGCGGAATGCACCTTGATGTAGGCCGTCATTTTTTTGATGTGGGTTTTGTAAAAAAATATATCGATCTTCTTGCTTATCAAAAATATAATACATTTCACTGGCATCTCACTGAAGACCAGGGATGGAGAATAGAAATAAAAAAATACCCTCTGCTTACCTCTGTAGGCGCATATAGAAACGGAACCATTATAGGTCGTTATCCGGGCACAGGAAATGATGATACACGCGAAGGAGGTTTTTACACACAAGAACAAATAAAAGACATCGTAAAATATGCGAAGGATCGGTATATAGCTATTATACCTGAAATTGAAATGCCGGGACATGCTTCTGCAGCTATCGGGGCCTATCCTCAGTTAAGTTGTTTCCCGAATGAATCTACCGCTATATCAGATAAAACGGCAACGATATACAATTTTACACTAAATAATTTTGTTAGTTCAAAAAGTAAGCATATATTTACACCATAAATGTAAAGTATATGTTTCCAGAATTTAAAAGCATCTTCGATTTAGTAAAAGCCTTTCCTACAGAACAAAGCTGTATAGATCATTTAGAAAGGCTTCAATGGAATGGTGAACCAGTTTCTCCTTTTGACGCAACTTCTAAAGTTTACAAATGCAAAGGGAATAAGTACAAGTGTAAGAACACAGGAAAGTATTTCAATGTTCGCACCGGAACTATTTTTGATAATACCAAGATTCCATTACAGAAATGGTTTATGGCTTTGTATGTTTTTTCATCTCACAAAAAAGGAATTTCTTCACACCAACTTGCAAAGGATATTTCAGTAACACAAAAGAGCGCATGGTTTTTACTTCATCGCTTGCGTTATGCTTTCGATCATCCTAATTTTAAACAGACTTTGGGTAACGTTGTTGAAATAGATGAAGCTGGCATCGGTGGTCAGTCTTATTACAAACACGCTAACAAGAAAACAAAGAACGAAGAAGGTGCAACCATTTCAAATAAAACCTCTGTAATAGGAATGAAAGAAAGAGGCGGCAATATAAAAGCTGTGGTTATAGCAGACAGGACAAAGGAAACTTTACTACCTATCATTTATGAAAATGTAAAGCCTGACAGTATTTTAATGACCGATGAATTAAACTCTTATCAGGACTTAGGAAAAAGGTTTGAACACCATTCAGTAAATCATAGCGCAAAGGAATTTGTAAATGGAATGGCACATATAAACGGGGTAGAAAACTTTTGGAGCCATTTAAAAAGAGGCATTGACGGTATTTACCACAGTATTTCAAAAGAACATTTACAGGCTTACATTGATGAATTTACTTTACGGTTTAATACCCGTAAATTTGGTACTCAAAATAGGTTTGACTTTGTGTTGTCAGGTATTGCAGGTAAAAAACTAACTTACAAAAAATTGACAAATGAATAAGATTATTAAAATGAATGTGCAGGGCACGGAAATAAATATAACTACCATAAATGACAATGATTATATATGTCTCACAGATATGGTAAAAGCAAAGGAGGATGAAAGTAGGGCTGCTGATATTATTAAAAACTGGATACGAAATAGAGGTACAGTTGAGTTTTTGGGTATGTGGGAAGGGTTGTATAACCCAAATTTTAAAGTGGTCGAATTTGACCACTTTAGAAAACAGGCTGGTTTACCAACGTTTACACTGAGCGTAAGCAATTGGGTTGAAAAAACTAACGCAATTGGCATTTTTTCAAAGGCGGGAAAGGCTGGTGGCACTTATGCTCACAAAGATATAGCCTTTGAATTTGGAGCTGCTATTAGCCCAATATTTAAATTATATGTGATAAAGGAGTATCAAAGACTTAAAGAAATCGAAGCTGATAAGTATGGTATCGAATGGGATGTAAAAAGAATTATTAGCAAAGCTAATTATCATATTCAAACAGCAGCAGTAAAAGATTATATCGTTCCAAAGGCTGGGTATACGCAGGCTAAAGAATGGCTATTGTATGCCGATGAAGCCGACTTGCTTAATATAGTCGTATTTGGGACTACGGCAAAGAAATGGCGTGACGCAAACCCGTCTCGTGTTTTAAAAAGCGAAAACATTAGAGATATGGCAAGTATAAATGAACTTGCCATTATATCAAATCTGGAAAGTCTAAACTCCATACTTATAAAAAATGGATTATCTAAAAAGGACAGATTTAAAATACTTAAAGAAACGGTTATTGACCAAAAGAAAACCCTCGATTCAATTGATTTAATCAAAACATTAAAAAAAGATAATAGTTCTACATTTATTGACCATCAAAAAAAAAATAAATCAGGTAATTTCGATCATGCATTAAGTGGTTTGTTAAGTGTACCACCAATGCCAAAAGAAAAGAAATGAAATGAAATATGAAATTAAGATCATTATTTACTCCGATTAGGGAACACAGAATGAATATCACTAATTTCCGCTTCTGCTTTTTTAAGCCAATTACTATCCGACTTTGATATACATATGTCGCTCAAATTGCCGCTTTTAGCAAAAACGGTAACAAGAAAAGGAGTATTAAAATAACCGCTTACTGCTATTCTAACGTGGCTGCCAGAACTAATATCAGCAATCGAAAAAACGATATTCCCTTGCTTGTCTAAGACCTCAAATTTGTCATCATCATAATGATAATCGATCAATTGATTAAGATATACCGTCCAATGATTAAACTGCATTTCTCCTATTTCATTGTCAGTTCTTAAATCCATGAATTTAGCTGAAATATAAATTCTATTTTTTATTGCCACAGCCCAAATTTTATTGGAAGTATCACCACAATTGACAGTACTTAAAATGTTTATTCCATCCTCTAATCGCTTTTTAGAATAGCCAAACGACATCCTTCCAACAACAAAAAATATATCATCATTTGGAGCCATTTTATCTAAACCCTTCACATATATCCCTTTTACTATTGGATAATGGTACGTATTTGAATCGTAATAAAAATACTTGTTATCAATATGCCCCTCCCTCATCACCTCTTCATTTTCTCTGTTTTCAGATTTTGACATTGGCGAGAACCTTACGCTTCCTTTTCTTATATTATTTTCTTCAAATTTTATATAGTCGGATTTTAAAAAAGTATCATAAATAATAATCGCAGTTGGGATGATCGTGATTATGACTCCTATAATTTTAAAAACCTTTCCGTGTTTTTTAAAAAAAGAGGATAATGATAATAAAAAGCGCCGTCTACCTTTTCCCACAGGTTCTTTAGAATTGACTTTTAGCCTTTTTTTATGTCCTCTATTTTTTTGAGGAGTGTTTCTAATTTTCCTTTTTTGAGGCGTGTATTTTTTCTTTCCCTTTTTCATTTAGTTTAGATATATTCTTAATCTTCGAATTTAATCTAATTACAAAAAAGGTAAGTATTAATATTTGTACTGAAATAGCCAAATCGCTCATATTTCTGCTATTAATTGTAAATGTTCCTGCAAGTTAATGAAAAATAATGATTCATTCTATAATCTGTATTAATTATAGTATTTTATTCTTAAATTACTTGTAAAAAAGTATTTTTATTCTAAATTAATATTATTATCTTTACTCTACAAAGTTCATGTATCGGCATGTACGCTATGGTAGTAGTTAAATCGAAAGCAATAGCAGGCTTTAATAAAGTTCTTTCCTATCTTAAAAATAGTTTTTGATGCTCCCTTGCATCCTGTACAAGTCATGTATTTTGCTACATGAAAACTATTGTTTAAAATTTCATTCCTTTTGGTTTTCATATCCCTGTTTTTGCGTGGTGTAAAATTGTATATCATTGCCGATAAAACCGTATGGAGTGGAAGCCGCGATGGAAAACAGGTTCAGCAAACCTGGGGCGTTTTCCCCGATGTGTTCTCTCCTTCTGATTATACATTTAAATTCCTTGAAAATGTATTAGATGAAGTGATGAAATTATTCCCGTCAAAATATATTCACATAGGTGGCGATGAATGCCCTAAAACTTACTGGAAGAAATCTGAATTTTGCCGGAAATTAATTAAAGATAAAAATCTAAAAGATGAAAATGGCTTACAGAGCTATTTTATTCATCGTATAGAAAAATACCTAAACAGTAAGGGAAGAAGCATAATTGGATGGGACGAAATCCTGGAAGGCGGGTTAGCTCCCAACGCGACAGTAATGAGCTGGCGCGGCGAAGAAGGTGGCATCGCAGCGGCCCAACAACATCATAATGTAATAATGACACCGGATAAATATGTTTACCTGGATCATTCACAAACTAAAAATGAAGATAGTGTAACAATCGGAGGCTATCTTCCGCTGGACACTGTTTACAATTACGAACCAATTCCAAAAGAACTAAAACCATCTGAAGCGCATTATGTGTTGGGCGCGCAGGGAAATGTATGGACAGAATATATGGCAAGTCCTCAGAAGGTTGAATACATGATATTTCCCAGAATCAGCGCATTGAGCGAAGTGGTATGGTCGCCTAAAGAAAGTAAAGACTGGAACAAATTTTCTTCCGAACTACCGGAGATGTATAAACGATATGAACTGTGGGGCGTAAATTATTTTAAGCAATAAGAAGCGTTAAAATCCTTTATAATCATAGTGAATAAACAATTATCGAGGATTTTTAATTTCTATCAGTTTAAATTATTTTATAGAATAAAGCAGATAGGTCGTGATGAATTGAATAGTATTTGTTTTAAGCTAATAATATTAGTATATTTGAGCTAAAATTATTAGCCATGTTTACAGGAATGAGTTTAATAGAATTTACAAAAAAGTTTCAG
>DATCFI010000102.1:0-30896 GCA_036509585.1 Hanamia sp.
TATCCCTTCTCTTGAAAAACAATCACCATCGCGGCTATTTCAGAGTTAAGTCCGGTCTGGTTAGCTCCCTTTTTTGTTTTCCTTATGGTGTGAAATATATTGTGCGGGAACCTGGCTTCGATGATTTTTGATTCTATATAGCTTAGGGTATTTTCTTTACTTCCATTAATCGGGATAATCATATCTAAAAATGAAATCTCCTCTGGTTCAGGATTTGCAGGCTCAGGTCCTATTAAAGATAAGTCCTTTTCATTTTCTTCACCTTTTTTCATTTCAACCATTCGTTCTTCTAAAAGTCTTAATACAGTTTTTCTGTTATTCACGTCAAGAGCAAACATTTGGTCAAATTTTCTATCTTTTTTTAAAGAAAGAATTTTGCGGTAACAAAATGATATCTCAGAATCTTCACCATTGTTGAGTTTTTCATCATACGCCATAGAATATAGCCTCAAAACTTCAACACAAGATTTAATATTGTCTTCACTAATGAGTAAAACATTTCGTAATAAGTCAATGATAAAATTGTCATTAAAAGTCCAAAAAACATATTTAGCATACCCCTCGAAATACAACATCCTGAAAAACGTTTTTGCTTCAATAAGCACAAAATCGCTCAATAAAGTAATACAACTACCGGTACGTATAATTTTCATTGTATCTTTTGCATGGCTTCTCCAGAAAAACCAATGAAGCAACACAGTTCTTTTATTTTCGACGGGTACTTCCGTGAGATAAAATTTGTTTGATAAAATCTTATAGAAGAAGCCGATTTTGGTTTTTGATTTCCTCATCGTAAAAATTCACTCATAAATAATGATAAAGCACATAATTTTAAATACAAAAGGTAAAATTACTAAAAGAACTTTTTTAAATAATTGTTAATAATCAAATAAATTGTTAGTGAAAAGCATGTATCAAATGATGTATCAAATGAAAAAGCAGTTATGAAATTTAATTCGTAACTGCTTGATTCCCAGTGGGCCCACCAGGACTTGAACCTGGGACCACCTGATTATGAGTCAGGTGCTCTAACCAACTGAGCTATAGGCCCAAAATTATCTTAGCGATAATTTTTAAGGAGTGCAAAAATAGAAAAATTCACTTAGCGAACATAAATTATTTTGCTATTGATTACCTAATCTGAAAACTTGTTCTTCAATTTTTCAATTATTTCCGGGAAAGTCTTTAGATTTTGGATATACGTTCTACTCTTCATTTTTTTAATATGCTTTTCAATTTTCATTACTTGCCCCACAGAAACACACGAAATAATCAGGAAGACCTGCCAATCATTAGTATATGAAGTGTAATGACTTCCGTTCGTGAAATTATATGTTTGCCTATTCGGGCTTCAACATTTTCATGAGTAAATCCGATATAAAACTTATCAGTGTGCTGAGAATAAATGATATAACACGCTATCATAAAATTTCCTTTCCTCAAAACAAACAAAAAGCAAAAAATTTATAAATGTTTAGCGAAATAGGACTTGAACCTGGGACCACCTGTACCGATAGCTATCGGCAGCCCAAAATTATCTTAGCGATAATTTTTAAGGATTGCAACAACAGAAAAATTTGTGAAGTGAGTAGAATTAATTTTTATAATCCTTGCGAAGCCGAATTTATAAAAATTCTAGCGCACCTACAGTAAAAGAACAAATAATGAAGATTCTTATTTCGGCCCCAAATAATATGTCCTGCAAAAATTCGCCAAGTCCGTAGAATTAATTTTCTTTGAAGATGCAAAAAATTGAAAACATCATTTTTGATCTAGGCGGTGTGCTGCTGGATATTAATTATCATCTTACCCGTGTGGCGTTTGAAGACCTCGGCATTACTAACTTTGATTCGATGTACTCGCAGGCCAACGCGGATCACTTATTTCAAAAATTAGAAACAGGCAAAATTTCGGAAGAAGACTTTTATACAGAATTCAATCAACGTACAGGATTGCACCTGACTGCTTCGGAAATTAAAACCGCGTGGAATGCCATGCTCCTGGAATTTCGTGAAAACAGCCTTGAATATTTAAACAGCCTGAGAAAGCATTATCATATATTTCTTTTGAGCAACACCAATTTCATTCATATTGCTTCTTTTAATAAGAAATACAATCTTGTAAAGAGGGAAAAACCTTTTGATGAAAATTTCGACAAAGCATTTTATTCGTGCGGTATCGGCTTGCGAAAGCCCGATGTAACGTGCTATCAATGGGTATTAAATGATTTGAAGATAAATCCTGAAACAACGTTGTTTATAGATGATTCTGCCCATAATATTGAGGGAGCAAAACATACAGGCGTACAAACCATACTTTTAAAACCGGATGAAAAGATTGAGGATCTGAAGCTGCAGATAAATTAGGATAGAGCTATTTTTTTATTTCCTCGAAATCAATATAATCGCCTTCTTTGCTGGGCGTCGGCTGAGCAGCATTTGGATCACTTTTATAATTTTTAATATCATTATCCATTTTTTCCTGCATTTGACCAAACTGCTTTTTTATCTTTTTTGAAGATTCATAAATGGGAATTATGAAATCAAAAATAAATTTATATAAAAGATAGAAAAGAAATAACTCTGCTGCTGTTTCAAAAATGTTCATAATACAAAAATATAGGTTTTAAATCAATTGCTATTTTTGTGCTGCCGGTTTTACCTCAAAAATTTGTTAAGGAATGTATTTTATAAAACATAATTTGGAGCGTAAGCCTTAATAAGCTTATATTTGCAGTGTAAAAGAAAAGGTGAAGGGGACGGAAGCGTTCCCTTCTTCTATTTTCCAAAAAAGCGAACAAAAAATGAGCCCTTCTGAAGAAATTGTGAAGATTGAGGATTTTGTAAAAAGGCATATTGAAAAGTCAGCGGACTTATTCCTGGTAGATGTTAACAGCGCTCCTGGAAATAAGATTACCGTTTTACTTGATGGCGACAATGGAATTACGATAGATAATTGCACAGAGATTAATAAAGCACTTTATAAATTTATTGAAGAAACAGAACTTTTTGGAGACGCGAATTTCTCATTGGAAGTATCTTCGTCAGGCGTAGACAGGCCATTGCAATTATTAAGGCAATATAAAAAAAGCATTGGCCGCACCGTAGAAGTAGTCATGAATGACGGTACAAAAATAGAAGGAGTACTTACACAGGTAAACCAGGAAAATATAATAATTGAAGAAAAAACAGGTAAAGGAAATAAAATGATTATGAAATCAGCAACAATATTATTTAATCAGATAAAGCACACGACTGTGCTGATAACTTTTTAAAATAACCGTATGGCAAGTATCAATTTAATTGAATCCTTTCAGGAATTCAAAGACGCTGAAAATATAGACAGGCCTACATTAATGAAGGTAATGGAAGACGTCTTCAAAACATTGATCCGTAAAAAATACGGATCCGATGAGAATTTTGACGTTATCGTTAATGACCAGAAGGGCGATCTTGAAATATTTCGTCGGCGTACTATCGTTGATGACGATGATCTCTACAATACTCTCACGGAAATAGAATATAAAGACGCTATAAAAATAGAGCCTGACTACCAGGTGGGTGAAGAATTGTATGAAGAAGTAGATATCCAAAAAGAATTTGGACGAAGGGCGATACTTGCAGGAAAGCAAACTCTTGCAAGCCGTATCAATGACCTGAAGAAAAATATTCTGATTAAAAAATACGAAGGCAGGGTGGGTGAAATTGCCAGTGGCGAAGTATACCAGGTTTGGAAGAAGGAAATTTTATTACTGGATGAAGAAGGGAATGAAATGCTGCTTCCAAAGTCAGAACAAATACCTTCAGATTATTTTAAAAAGGGCGAAACTATTAGGGCCGTGGTAAAAAATGTAGAACTTAAAAATAATCAGGCAGCAATCATTGTTTCGAGAACAGATCCTTCTTTTCTGGCAAAATTGCTTGAAATTGAAGTGCCGGAAATATTTGATGGCCTGATCGTAATAAAGAAAATTGTCAGGGATCCGGGAGAAAGGGCAAAAGTAGCTGTAGAAAGTTTTGATGACCGTATTGATCCTGTTGGCGCCTGTGTAGGGATGAAAGGAAGCCGTATTCATGGGATTGTGCGTGAACTTAAGAATGAAAATATTGATGTGATCAACTGGACGAATAATATTCAATTATTAATTCAAAGATCGCTTACCCCGGCTAAAATTACCAGCATGGAAGTGGATATGGAAGCTAAACATGCCAGTGTATATTTGAAGCCTGACCAGGTTTCTTTGGCTATCGGCCGAAGGGGCGTAAACATAAAGCTGGCTTGCGAACTTACCGGGCTGGAAATAGATGTTTTCCGTGATAATGAAGGTGAGGTAGAAGAATATGATGTGGATCTTGAAGAATTTACCGATGAGCTGGAAACATGGGTGATTGACGAATTAAAGAAGATTGGATGCGATACAGCTAAAAGCGTATTAGATTTGTCTGATGAAGAATTGGAACGCAGAACGGACCTTGAAAAAGAGACCATTGCAGAAGTGAAAAAAATACTGAACGAAGAATTTAAAAGTTAATAAAAACAAGTCGTTCCCAAATGGTTTGATTTTTTTAAAAATAAAAAGCTACCTTATTTAAAAAAGGTAAGGAAAGATTAATGGCAGAAATAAATACACCGCGTTTGATGGCAGCAGCCAAAGAGTTTAACATAGGTACTTCTACCTTGACAGACTTTCTTGTGTCCAAAGGTTTTGAAACTAACGACCTAAAGCCGACATCAAAAATTTCCGAAGAGATGTACCGCGTGCTACAAGTAGAGTTCCAACCTGATAAGGTGGCAAAGCAAAAGGCCGAGCAGATTGATCTTCCTAAGAATGCCCAGCCAGATAGCAAAAAGAGAAAAGACGAGCAAGACCTTTCTTTCACAAAAAAAGAAACGGTGAAGATTAAAGAAGAAAAGCCGGTATTAGAGCAAGAAAAGGTGGAGGCAGATAAGCAGGGTGAAGAAGTTATTAAGGAACATAAATCGGATGCTCTGCCGGAAAAAGAACAAGCTCCGGAATTAAAAGAACCGGAATTAAAAGAACCTGTGTCAACGGAAGAAAAGAGTGGTTCGACCACCCATCCGGAAATTGTCAAAATTGCCTCGCCCGAGGTTACAGGCATAAAAATAGTTGACAAAATAGACCTTAGCACAATTGATTCTTCAGTTAGGCCCAAAAAGGACGCAAAGAAAAAAGAGGTGGAGAAGAAAGTGAAAGGTGTTATTTCGAAAGAGACTATTCCCGAGCCGTCTAAAGTAATAGATGAACCTAAAGGGCCTGTGTCTAATCCTGAAAAGGACGTGCCTGCATTAATTAGCAATATCAAAGCTGCCAAATTGGAAGGTCCAAAAATAATGGGCAAAATCGAACTTCCTGTAAATAACGATACCAGGCCCAAACCCAATGATGAACGGCGTAAGCGTAAGAGAATTGTTGTTGAAAAAAAGCGTCCTTCAGCAGGCGATCATCACCAGCCCCGGCCAAATATCCAACGTCCTCAAGGGCAGAACAGGCCCCCGGCAGGAGGAAGGTTTAACCGAAATGCTCCTGCGACAAGGCGTGAAGACAAAGAAATTGATCAAAAAGAAATTCAGGACAAAATAAAAGAAACCCAGGCAAAACTTGCAGGATCAGGAGGAAGAGGCAAAAGTCTTAAAGCAAAATATCGGAAACAAAAAAGAGAAGAAGCATCTGAAAACCCCGGAGAACTAACTACTGACAATAAATTACAGGTAACAGAATTTATCTCTGTGAGTGAATTTGCAAATTTGATGGACGTAAGTTTTGCGGACGTGATCAGTAAATGCATGAATCTCGGGATCATGGTATCTATAAACCAGCGTCTCGAAGCCGACGTAATAGAAATTGTAGCAGGGGAATTCAATTTTGAAGTTGAATTTATCGATATTGATGATCAGATGGATGCCGATGAGGAAGAAGAAGAGGATAATGAAGAAGATCTTGTGTCGCGCTCGCCTATCGTTACTATAATGGGACACGTGGATCATGGTAAAACTTCATTATTGGATTATATTAGACATGCCAATGTTATAGCTGGTGAAGCGGGTGGAATAACGCAGCACATCGGAGCTTATGAAGTGACAGTAAAAAATGGTCGCACCATTACGTTTTTGGATACGCCGGGCCATGAGGCTTTTACTGCTATGCGGGCACGAGGTGCTAAAGTTACCGATCTTGCAGTAATAGTGATTGCTGCTGACGATGCCGTGATGCCGCAAACCAAAGAAGCGATCTCACATGCGCAGGCAGCCAACGTACCGATGGTGTTCGCATTGAATAAAATGGATAAGGACGGAGCCAATCCAGAAAAAATAAAGGAGCAACTTTCGGCAATGAATATTTTGGTTGAGGACTGGGGTGGTAATTTTCAAAGCCAGGAAATAAGTGCTAAGCAAGGTCTAAATGTAGATGAACTGCTTGATAAAGTATTGTTGGAATCGGACTTGCTTGAATTAAAAGCAAATCCAAAAAGAGCAGCAAACGGTACAGTGATTGAAGCTTCGCTAGATAAAGGAAAGGGTTATGTGGCCACAATTCTGGTTCAAAATGGCACTTTAAAACAAGGTGATCTGTTGGTTTCGGGACAAAATTATGGACGTATAAAGGCGATGTTCAATGAGCGGAATCAGCGTGTCACCGAAGCGCCGCCATCTACACCTGTATTAATATTGGGACTGAACGGCGCGCCTCAGGCGGGAGAAACATTCAAGGTCTATGAAGATGAATCAGAAGCGAAAGATACAGCAAACAGAAGATCGCAAATTTTGCGTGAACAGGGTATCAGGGCTAAGAAACATATTACGCTTGATGAAATAGGTCGCAGGTTGGCGCTTGGTAATTTTAAGGAATTAAATCTTCTAATCCGTGCGGATGTAGATGGCTCTGTAGAAGCATTGAGCGATTCTTTGCAGAAGCTAACCACCGAAGAAATTGCTGTAAATGTGATACATCAAGGTGTAGGGCAGATTACAGAGACAGACGTGATGCTTGCTTCCGCATCTGATGCCGTCATTATTGGATTCAATGTAAGGCCTTCGCTACAGGCTTCTAAGATAGCTGAAAATGAGGGTGTGGAAATTAAAACCTACTCTATTATTTATGACGCCATAGATGAGGTAAAGAGCGCAATGGAAGGAATGCTGGAACCAAAAATCCAGGAAAAAGTATTGGGCGTTGCAGAAATAAAAGAAACCTACAAATTTGATAAAGCGACCGTGGCGGGTTGTATAGTAGTGGAAGGAAAGATTGCCAGAAACAACCGTATTCGACTGGTGAGGGACGGTATTATTGTCCATACCGGTGAATTAGGAAGTTTGAAGCGTTTCAAAGATGATGTAAAAGAAGTGAGCAATAACATGGAGTGTGGAATGATTGTGAAAAATTACAATGATCTGAAATCTGGCGATATGATTGAAGCGTTTGAAGAAATAGAAATAAAAAGAACGTTATAAACCCCTTATTCCGTTTTGCTCTTTAACAAAAAGCACTTCAACTTTTAACTTTCTAATAATTTAAGTCACGATTTACAGGCGTATTTTTGGCACAAGATTATCAGCTATCGTTAAGGTGCTGAAATTTACAAACAATCAATTCTGATGA
Source organism: Hanamia sp. (assembly GCA_036509585.1). GTDB lineage: Bacteria > Bacteroidota > Bacteroidia > Chitinophagales > Chitinophagaceae > Ginsengibacter. The sequence goes on from DATCFI010000102.1 coordinate 7,619, forward strand.
AAAATAGCTTGTTTATTCTTTTTGTAATCGCCACAACTAATACTCTATTTGCCCAGACAAAAAAAGTAGTTGCCGACAAAATAATTGCTACAGTTGGTGATAAAATTGTTCTAAAAAGCGATATTGATAATAGCGTCTACGATATGCAACGACAAGGGATGCAGGTTCCTGCCAATGCTAGCTGCCTGCTACTTCAACAGGCGATGGCAATGAAGGCATTGGTATTGCAGGCTGAAATAGATTCCCTTCCTATTTCAGATGACGATATAAACGCAGAAATTGATAACAAAGTCCGTTTCTTCATTAGCCGATATGGCTCAAAAGAAGTTTTAGAACAGGTGGCAGGAAAATCGGTATTTCAGTTGAAGGAAGAATTTAGGCCGGTATTTCGTGAACAGAAGCTGGCCCAGGAAGAGCGTGATAAAATCGTAGGAGCTGTTACGATTACACCAAAAGAAGTGGAAGCGTACTACAATAAAATACCAAAGGATAGCCTTCAATTTATTGAATCACAACTGGAGATAGGACAGATAGTAATTTATCCAAAACCAGGCCGCGATCTTGAAAACTATGCGATAGACCAACTAAAGGAATATAAGAAAGAAGTTGAAGACGGCAGCAAAAAATTTGAGGCGCTGGCTTCCCTTTTTTCTGACGACCCCGCCGTTGTAAACAACGGAGGTACGTATGAAGTAAACCGAAATGAAAAGCAGTGGGACCCCGTGTTTCTGGCTAAAGCTTTCACTCTGAAGGATGGCCAGATTTCAAATGTATTCAAAAGCAAAGCCGGTTATCATATTATTAAAATGATAAGCCGCCGTGGAGATGACGCAACTATCATGCATATACTAAAAATTCCACAGGTAAGTTCTATTGAAGTTAACGAAGCAAAAGAAAAATTAGACTCGATCAGAGCTAAATTAGTGGATGGCACTATTACTTTTGGTGAAGCCGTGTCAAAATACAGCGAAGACGAAAACAGTAAATTTACTGGTGGCCTTGTATCCGCAAACGATGGAACCGGGAATACACTATTAACTATTGATCAGCTTCCTGATAAGGACCTGGTAGCGATGCTGAAAAATTTAAAGGTGGGCGAATATTCTACCGCTACAGAATACCTGGATCCTTCAGGGAAAAAATCAGTCAGGATAGTTCTTTTAAAAAGTAAGTCCCAGCCTCACCGTGAAAATCTTAAAGATGATTATGATAAAGTTGCCCAGGCGGCGCTGGAAGAAAAAAAGAATAGTGCCTTGGACCAATGGTTCGATAAAAAAATTCCTACATTTTATATAAATATTGATAAAAATTATCAATCGTGCCCTGAATTGAAAAGTTGGGTAGAGAACGAAAATATTACTACCGCGGAGAAATAGTCGCTGTTTTTTATTCTTCTAATAAAAGGAATTTTAATCTAATCTTATATTTTTATTGCGTTTCTGAAGGTTACTCACAGTAAGTCGATAACAAACTATCTTTTACTTAAAAAAACCAGCAAAACTTCATATCAAAAAGCTATCCACCCGTTTTTATCACATCTCATTTGCTAAGTGATTCCATAGAAAAATCAAATTGGAGAGTTAATTTTGAAACGTTGAGAAAAATACGCCAACTCATAATATTGGGGCTGGTTTCTCTAAGGATTTATATTTATCTTACATTACCTCAAAAAGAAAATCATTCATACTAAAATAAAAAACTTATGTGGTGGATATATGCTTTGTTAGCAGCTTTCTTCGCCGCCCTCACAGCCATTTTTGCCAAAATTGGAATTAAAGGCGTAGATACAGATTTGGCTACAGCCATTAGAACGGTAGTGATTTTAATTCTCGCATGGGGTATCGCTTTTTTTCGCGGTGGTGCATCTACCATGAATTCACTTACCAAACAGAACTTAATTTTCCTGTGTTTGTCTGGAGTGGCTACGGGACTTTCATGGATCTTTTATTTTAAGGCGTTGCAATTGGGAAGGGTATCGCAGGTAGCTCCTGTAGATAAAATGAGCGTAGCCTTTGCGCTGTTATTATCTTTTATTTTTCTAGGCGAACCGATGGACATAAAAACAATTATAGGCGCTTTATTGATTATTGGGGGAACACTAGTATTGATTTTCTGAAAGGTTACATAATACCATAATCCAAAACGCGGCGCAGGTATTTTTTGTCCTGTACGATCCAGGTTACTTCGTAGCTGCCGATATCGTCCTTGCTAAAGAGGTACAAATAAATTGTGTGGCCGTCCTTGGATTTGTAAACGGCGTCCCTGGTGCGTTCAACGCCTTTATCCGAATAGGTGAAATTTAAATTGTGTAAATCAGAATAAGCTATCGGTGGAATGGAGACGGTATCTTTACCAATAATCACTGAAACATCACTTATAGACGTTTTCGGCACGTTTCCATAATTCCCGTAAAAAGTGTGTCTGTCAATTTGTATTAAATATTTTTCATCGTATTGAAGTTTATGCTTCGAAGGATCGAATGTCGCAATCTTTACAGTTGCCTTTATCCCATCGCCTTCAAATACAATAGCATTATTGGTTAATGCCGTGTAATCAATTTTTTGCAGCGGAGTAGTATTCACGCTTTCAGTAAGCCCGGCTAATGCAAATGTAGCGACATCCGTGCGCAGGGTCCCATAATGAAACCGTGCAAATGATTCGGTCTTTCGCCTGGTATCGGTCATGTCATCATTCTGCGCTTCGCAAATAGTTGACAATATTATCAAAGATAAAAATAAATAAGGTTTTAAAATTGTCATTGCAGTATTGTTGAATGTTTTATTGTTGGAATTATTTCTTACCGAACACTGATTCAGGCGCCCGCACTTTTGTTTGTCGGGGTAATATGCCAGCTAAATAAGATTTCCGGTTATTTGTTGTTTTACTGCAAGTTTCACTATTTATATCTAAACGTCATAAATAGTCCCACTGGTTCGCGCACCGCATTCACCACTCACGTTTGACCATTCACGACTAAGGATTTACTCCTTTATCTGCGGATATCCTTTTGCGATCCAGTCTTTCTTAATATTATCGGGCAAATCAAGCAAATGAAAATTAGTAAACTTCATTTGCTTTAATGTCGCTATCGCCGGCCGCACATTAGGACATTTTGCAAAAGGGCAACACCCACAATAGATGACGATATCTGCATTCCTTGGAAGCTTGTCAATTACATCTTTAAATTTCTGTAGATTCGCTTCGTCCCTGGTCATTCCAATATCAATAGAGTTCGGGATCACTACGCCCGGGCCAACACAATAAATGAGCGGAACATCTTTGTTTGCTTCAATTTTCTGAGCTAAGGCTGCAGGTTCTATCAGTTCTTCCTTAGTCCAATTTTCAGGTTGTTGCGCATTACATTGTTGAAAAGCCAATGCAATTAGAGCGAAAAGGAAATATGAAAAAATTTTATTTGTTTTCATAGAAAAATCATTTTAACCAAATGTAAAAATAATATAGCAAGTGAATGGTTCAATTAACTTTTGGTTGATTTTTGTTTATAGACCAAGGGAGCAAATGAAATAGAAAATAAAAATAAAAAGTATTGATTCGTTTACTATCTTATAGCTTATCATATATCCTATTGTAGACATCATGCTCGCCGCTAAATCATCCCCTTAAACTCAATTCACCAAAGTATCCAATACGACACGCTGATCTTCTTTTGCTTTATTTTTAAAATACTTTCTGAATAAAAAATTATGTTGAATGGCCTCAAGATCCTCATCTAATTTTTTGCTGGCTGATTGAAGGCTTTCCAAGGTGACTTTTATCCCGTCTGCCGTTTTTTCATCATTAAGTAACATGCCTGCAGGAGTATTTTTATTGCTTAACCCATTGTTTACAGTAGTAGTGGTTTTGTTTAAATTACCAATCACCGCTGTCGCGCTGTCTGCTACATCTTGAAGCCTTGACATTGTACCTCGGAGTTTGCTGAAAATAACTGTGTCTGTTACAAGGTTATTGGCAAACGAGCCTTTGGTATTAAGACTGGCGGTGTAATTTGAAATATTTGCCGAAAGCCGCTCCAGGTTTTCGGAAGCTCTTTCAACGGTGAGGACGGTATTATTTAAGTTGTCGGACAGATCGTCGGTGGTGAGAAGTTTTCCTAGGGACCCCTTGCCTTGTGCTATTCCACCAGTAATTGACTTGAGGTCGCTGGTAATGGCCAAAATGTTATCGTTATTTTTAGAAAGGGTCTTCATCATCGCGTCGGTACTTAAAAGCTTTTCTCCGCTTAATGTATCGCCTTGACTTATCTGGGGCGATTCTGGTGAACCGCCATAAATTTCAATAATTTTATTTCCGATCAGTCCATCGGTGCTCAATTTTGCCAGCGCGTCTTTTTTAATAAATCCTGCCGATTTATTTTCCACATTCATATCAACTTCGACTCTGCCATTTCCTCTAATGGTTATGTTTTTGATCGTGCCCACTTTTACGCCCGAAAACCAGATATTATTTCCTTTCTGCAATCCGTTTACATTTTCAAAAAAAGATTTTACGCCTACAGAATCTCCGAACGTTTTCTTTTGCGACCCTAGGGTAAGTATCGTCATTATTAAAATTGCGAGCCCGAGGAAAATAAATATTCCCACAATAACTGCTCTTCTGCTTCCTGTTGATCTCATAATTATTGAATAAAATTGTAATTATAAAAATTTTGTATTCGCTCATCATCGCTGCTGAAAACTTCATCAAATGTTCCCTTTTTAATAAACCTTCCGTCAAACAGCATCGCCACTTTATCTCCGGTAGTTTTTGCACAAGTCAGATCGTGGGTGATAATGATGGACGTAGTGTTAAACTTATGCCTTACATGATTGATAAGTTTATTAATTTCAATACTTGTTATCGGGTCGAGGCCTGACGTGGGCTCATCGTACAACATAATCTTTGGCCTCAGAATCAAAGTACGCGCGATACCTACCCTTTTCCGTTGGCCACCCGATAATTCAGAAGGCATTTGATTAAGCGTTTGTAACAATCCTACATCATCCAATACAGACTCAATTTGCATTTTCACCTCCTTTCTCGTTAAATTTTTTGAATGCCTGACCAGGGGAAAAGCAAGATTTTCTTTGATCGTCATGCTGTCGTACAACGCGCTGTTTTGAAACGAAAATCCAATCTGCAATCGAAACTTTTGCAGTTCCCTGTCATTTAACTTTGCTACTTCCTGACCTAAAACATTTACTATGCCACTATCGGGTTTTAATAAGCCACAAATAATTTTTATCAGTACTGACTTTCCTGTTCCGGATCTTCCCAGTACTACTACGTTCTCTTTGTTGTGTACTTCCAGGTTTACACCCTGAAGCACATGGTTGTCGCCAAATGACTTATATAAATCTTTTACCGTAATGAGCACTTCGCCCTGGCTATTATATTGAGTTGAATCCGGCATCTGTTATCTAAAACTATTAGTAAGTTGAACAATAAGTATCTCTTCTATAAAGATTAAAAACATCGAAAGTACCACCGATGAATTGGCAGCTTTTCCTACTCCTTCTGTTCCATTTGTGGCGTGAAAACCTTTGTAGCAGCCTACAATACCTATCGTAAATCCATATACAATACTTTTGACTACCGAAGCAAAAATGTCAAGAAAAGAAATTTTTTCAAAAGCCTGCTGGAAAAAAGTAATGTAGCTAGTCATTTCATTTTGATGCACGTTAACGTAAGCGCCCATCATACCCACAAAGCCAGTATAACACATCAACATCGGTATCATCAGCGTAGTAGCAAGCACCCTGCTAACCACGAGGAATTTAAAAGGATTGGTCGCAGATACCTCCATAGCATCTATCTGCTCCGTCACTTTCATAGAACCCAGTTCCGCCGCAATGTTTGAGCCCACCTTCCCGGCACATATCAAGGCGGTAACCAATGGAGCCAGTGCGCGTATGATAGCAATAGCTACCAGGCTTGGTAGCCACGATGTGGCGCCAAACTCCGCTAAAGATGGACGTGATTGTTTTGTAAAAACGAGCCCTGTGATAAAACCAGTAAGTGTAATCAGGAAAAGGGACTTATAACCCACCTCGTAACATTGCTTAATGACCTCCTTAAACTCGTACGGAGGCGTAAATAATTCCTTAAAAAACCTGGCGATAAATTGAAATGCGGAATAAAGGTCAATAAAAAAACCATCTATCTTTTTTGAGATTAATTTTCTCGCTACCGGTTTGGAATCCATCATGCCTTGCTATGTTTTATTGTTGACAGGCAAAGATGAAGCCTGAAAGTTAAAATTCCACATTTTTTTCTGTAAACAATGCATCTATAATCCGCAGATCTCTCAAAATTGAACAAAAAATAAAAAAATGTATCATTTTTGTGGTTTCATTTTTGGGAGTCGAAAGAAAGGTATTCATTCAAAAAAAAAATTGTCAACTATGAGTTTAATAGGATTTCTCGTGCTTTTACTGATAGCGTCTATCTGCGGCGGCATCGGCCAGTCACTAGCGGGATATAACCTTGGTGGTTGCCTTGTTTCTATCGTAGTAGGATTTATAGGAGCTTACATTGGGTTGTGGCTTGCTGGTAAAATGCGACTGCCCGATTTTTTTACGATTAGTATTGATGGGAAACCGTTTCCCGTTATTTGGGCAATCATAGGTGCGGCAATATTTACCTTTATTGTTGCATTATTGCGACGTTTAGTATCTGGAAAATAGCTTTTTGCTTAAATCAAGCGAAAGAAAATTTAGTAGTAAATCAACTTTTATGCACGATTTCGGTTCAACAACAAAGGAGTTTGCAGTAACCAAATGGAAAATTTACAGCAAACAAGCTTTTAGTTAATATTTTATGTTTTAGTGAAAATCAGTACATTATTTAGCTAAGCCATTAATAAAAAAATAACCGGCTTTTTGTGCAAATCTGGTTTCATATCTTTCCAGGCTTTTATTTTTTTTGTTTTAATAAATTCTTTCGATGAAGTAATTTCTGATGCAATGCACAGTTGCGTGTCAGGTTGGCAATGCTCCAAAATGGATTCCAGCATTTTATTATTTCGAAAAGGAGTCTCAATAAATATTTGACTACATTGTTTTCGGGAAGATTCTTCTTCCAGTTGCTTTAGTTTTTTTATTCTCTCCAAATTATCGATGGGCAAATATCCATGAAAACTAAAATGTTGCCCGTTGAATCCGCTGGCCATCAAAGCAAGTAAGATAGAACTGGGCCCAACAAGTGGCTTTATTTCCGCATTAAGTTTTTGCGCCTCATGTATTAGTATCTGCCCCGGATCAGCTATCCCCGGACAACCGGCCTCACTGATGATGGCAATATTTTTCCCTTCTTTTATTTTTTTGGTAAAAATTCCTAGCACCTCCTTCTCCACTTTATGAATTGTGTGCCATTCAAAATTATCAATCACAATTTCCCGGTCCATGGCTTTTAAAAACCTGCGCGCAGTTCTTTCATTTTCCGCAAAAATCACCTGACAATTTTTTACAGCGGTGATTACATAAGCAGGAATAGTTTCAGTTGCGTTGTCTGACAAAAAAGAAGGTACGACGTAAATCATTAATAGATTTTTGATTGTTAAATTGTAATCAAACAAATATAATTTACTTTGTTCTTACTATTTTAAAGGAAGTTGTTATAAAACGAATTATGAAGAAATTGCCTTTATCATTTTACGACCGCAATGATGTGGTACAAATAGCGAGAGATTTATTAGGAAAGATAATCGTTACCAATTTTGACGGAGAAATTACTTCTGCTAAAATCGTGGAAACTGAAGCCTATATTGGCATTACCGACAAAGCTTCCCACGCTTACGGTCATAGGCGTACCGCAAGAAATGAACACATGTATTCCGGGCCCGGTACTGCGTATGTATATATCTGTTATGGCACGCACCAGATGTTTAACATTGTTTCCAATAAAAAAGATATCCCCGATGCAGTTTTGATCAGGGCGGTAGAACCAATAAAAGGAATTGATATTATGGGAAAAAGAACCGGCAAAAAGATTACGGATAAAACGATTACCCGAGGCCCGGGAAATGTGGCCAAGGCGCTGGGGATTTATAAATATCACTCAGGTTTATTTCTGCTTGATAAAGAAATTTATTTACTGGATGATGGAAAAATAATGGCAGATGATAGGATTGGAGTCAGCAAAAGAATCGGCGTAGAAAGTGCAGGCGACGATAGTTTACTACCTTTTCGTTTTTATATAAAAGGAAATCAATACGTTAGTGGTAAAAGGAATTGATTAAAAATGTCCCTTTACCCAGGCATAAATGTTATAGAATAAGAATCTGGCTCATTTGTTCTTTTACTATGCGTTCATTCATTATAGAAACAAATCAGTATAAAGTTTCCCGCCTGGCGTTACCGCGTATTTTTCAAGGTCGGTAATTCCTTCTTTTGCTAACACCTCGTCGTCTATAAAAGTATTTCCGGTACAGTCAGATGAAGACTGTCGTAGAATGTAAAACGCAGCATCAGCAAGGATTTCTGGGGTTCGGCTCATATTTACCAGCGCTTCGCCGCCTAGGATATTTCTGACCGCCGCGGTAGCGATTGTTGTCCGTGGCCATAGAGAATTGGCCGCCACTTTATATTTTTTCAATTCGCCCGACAATCCCAAAGCCATCATGGTCATATTGTATTTGCTCATCGTATAAGCAGTATGGTTGGCAAGCCACTTTATATCAAGGTTAATCGGCGGCGAAAGATTCAGGATATGTGGATTGCTGCCTTTTTTTAGAAAAGGAATGCATTCCTTGCTCACAAAAAAAGTTCCTTTTACATTAATATCGTGCATCAACGCAAATGCCTTTGATTCCGTTTTTTCAACGGTTGATAGCGAAATGGCTGAAGCGTTATTAATGAGAATATCTATCCCTCCAAAAGCATTTACGGCCTTTTCTACTGCGCTCCTCACCTGGTCTTCAAACCGAATGTCGCATTGTACAGCCAGCGCTTTCCCACCGGCATCTTCTATTTCTTTTGCTGCGCTAAAAATAGTACCACCTAGTTTTGGATTTTCAACCGTTGACTTAGCGGCAACCACAACATTAGCACCTTCCGCTGCCAGTCTCAAAGCAATCGCTTTCCCGATCCCTCTTGACGCCCCAGTGATAAAAACAGTTTTGTTTTTGAAACTCATAAATAAGAATTTATTTTAAATGTAAAGGAATTGGCGTTAAACCGGAAATAAAAGTCCGGCATAAGGTCAAATATTTCACATCTTTTTAAAACATGATTACATTCGTATGATACTTTTAGTCAAAACTTAAATTTATGAAGGAGCGTTTTTATTCTCTTGATGTTTTTCGTGGCGCTACAGTTTGCCTGATGATCATGGTAAACAATCCCGGAAGTTGGGAACATATTTACGCCCCATTAGATCATTCATTCTGGCATGGCGTAACACCTACTGATCTCGTTTTTCCTTTTTTTCTCTTTGCAGTTGGCAATGCGATGGCATTTGTAATGCCTCGATTACAAGCTGGCGGCCCTTCGGTATTCTGGAAAAAAGTAATTAAGAGAACACTACTTATTTTTTTGATCGGGCTTTTTTTAAACTGGATGCCGTTTGTGAAATGGGACGACGGAAGCATTGTTTTTAAACCATGGCGCTATTTTGACGCGGATGGATATCCGCAGGGAATAAGAATCATGGGCGTGTTGCAACGAATTGCATTGGCATATTTTTTTGCGTCTGTCATTATTTATTATTTAAAGATCCGCGGCGCTTTTGTATTTTCTTGTGTACTCCTTTTAGTATATTGGTTCTTATGTGTTGCCGCTAATCCCGCAGATCCTTTTAGTTTGTATGGGTGGTTCGGCACCCATATTGACACTTCTATTTTGGGCGAAGCTCATATGTATCATGGTGAATGGCGAAATGGACATCCTGTTATTTTTGACCCTGAAGGATTGATGAGCACATTTGGCGCTATCGTGCAGGTAATCTTCGGATATTTCGTAGGCGATTATATTATCAAAAAAGGAAAAACACCTGAAATGGTCAACGGCCTGTTTGTAGCCGGTGCTGTGTTCCTTTTTGCCGGATACGCCTGGGATATGGCTTTCCCGATCAATAAAAAAATATGGACCAGCTCTTATGTAGTTTATACAACCGGATTAGCAATGGTTATCATTGCAATAATGATTTATCTGATCGAATTAAAGAAACATAAAGGATGGCTGAGTAAATTCTTTGATGTATTTGGAAAAAATCCACTTTTCATATTTTTTCTAAGTGGCTTTTTACCACGGGTTCTGGCTTTGATAAGAATTCCTTCTTCAATAGATGTAAATGGAAATCAACTCTATCTTACCCCATTTGGATGGTTTTATGAACATATATGCAAACCCATTTTTCCTGATAACCTTAACAATGGTTCTTTGTTGTACGCATTGTGTATGATCACTTTTTATTGGTTAATTGTTTATTGGATGGATAAGAAGAAGATTTACATCAAAGTGTAGGAATGATGTGTAGTAAACCAACAATTAATGTATATTTTTATTTCATCAAATTTTCTCCAACAGTAAAATTTTGTAAGAAGTTTTATACAACGCAGACTGCCCCGCGTCAAGCGTGATAACGCCCATTCCATTATTAAACGCGTCTGGCGTGCCACTGAGATTTTCTATCGCGATACTTGTGCGATGGGGTGGGGTGTATATCTGGAGATAGGGATAAGATTCATCCGGGGAAAGTTGAACTTCGATATTTTTTTCGGCATTCCTTAAAACGCAAAGCGGCTGGCATTCCTGCAGGTCCAAAGTGAAACAATTATCCAGGAAAGTATCTCCGATTTTTTCGATCGTAGAAAACTTTGTGTAATTAACTACCTCCCCGGTAGGGATCAGTTCATCATTAAACTCAACCATATTTTTTACCTGAAATTCTAATTGCAAATCATTGATAGAACCACCCAACGAAAAATACGGATGCCACCCATCCTGCATGGGAATGAGTCCCCCGTCTTTATTAATACATTCAGTAGTAACGGTCAACTTATTTTCTGCTTCTAATTGCCAGGTTACGATACAATCATAACTGAAAGGATAGCCCGGATCTTCTGAACGGTATTCATATTTCATCGTAACAGAAGCTTCGGATTCATTGGCATTTTGAGAAATAATACTGAATGGGCGGTCATATATAAGCCCATGCAATGCATGTTTAGCGGCTATATATTTTTGTGTGGTATATTCCTTTTCGCCGAAAGTATATTTTGCATTGTTGAGCCTGCATACAAATGGCGAAAGCTTGCTGCCTTTGAATCCTTTTTCTTCCAGGTGATTTTTAAATTCGTCTAAAGACGAATAACTGTCGATCACATTTACAGGTAGATCATTTTGTATTACTACAAAGTCATGAAGTATTGCACCGCAGGCAGCTACAACAGATGCGTAATTTCCGGTAGTATCATTTTTTAAAATGATATTATCAAATCCGGATTCTGATTTTTTTTCGATTGAAAACATAGTTGCCAAATTACAACAAACTTTTTTTAATTTGATTCTAAAATTTTCATTACTATTTTTTCTTCCTGCGAAAGGCCGGCTTTGCCATCATCCTTTTCTATGTTATCCAGTTCCTTTGTATATCTATCAAGTTTGCCACTTTCATAAAGCGACAGTATCAACGGATGAACATAATATTTTTTACAAACAGTTCTTGTGTTGCCCAGGTGCTCCGAAACAATATCCAGCGCTTCCACCATTTTCCTTTTGGTTTCTGTTTCGGTATCGCAACACCCGAGTGACGTTAGCGCAAGAAAAGCCTGAACCGTTCCGGCCCATGTTCTGAAATCTTTTGCTGTAAAATCTGCGTTGCTTATTTCGCGGATATAGTTGTTAACAGAACCAGAATCAATAGAATGATGCTTTTCATTTTCATCATAAAACTGAAAGAGTTCTTTGCCGGGTATGTCCCTGCATTTTTTTACAATGGCTGTCAGCCTTTTACTTTTTAATGTAATATGGTGAGAGACTCCCTTCTTACCCTTAAAAGAAAAAGTGGCGTTATTTCGTTTGAAAGTAACATGTCTGTCTTTTAAAGTAGTAAGGCCAAAAGAGCCATACGCTTTTTCATAAAAAGAATTTCCGATTCTTACATTAGTACGTTCCAACAAACTTACTACAGCTGCTAATACTTTCCGCTCATTTAATACCTTCCCACTTAAATCTTTTTCCAACTTCAAACGCATATCGGGCAATACTTTTCCAAAATCGCGAAGGCGAAAAAACTTTGTTTCGTTTCTAAGTGCGTTCCAGTTTGGATGGTACTTATATTGTTTTCTCCCTTTGGTATCATAGCCTGTGGCCTGCAGATGCCCATTTTCTTTTTTACAGATCCAAACTTTTTCCCAAGCCGGCGGTAGAACGAGATGTTTTATTCTCAGCAATTCTTCATCATCTTTGATCAATTTATTTTTAAAATAATATGCAAAATCCTTTCCTTTCCTTCTTCTTTCTATTCCGGGCTCCTGATCTGTTACATACACAAGATGCGCAGCTTTTGCGGTTTTTTCTTCATCTTTTATAATACTCCTGATTTTTCTTTTGGAAATTTTAGGAAATTCAGATACGGTATCGTCCATGTATTTCTTTTAAAAATGATTTTAAAAAATGATGAGTAATTTATTCTACAATTTGCTTGTCAAAAAGGCAAGCTGCGCTTGCCTTTTATAAAAAAACAAAGATGTTGGTTGATCAGTCTATCTTATTCCGTGCTAAAAATTCAGCTTTGTTTTTTTCTTTTTTCTTTTCATCATCAGGATCTAGCTTGCGTCTGTGCTTCTTGCCTCCTAACGCTGTAATCATAAGTTGCGTGTCTGAACCTGCGGATATTCCGGAACTTTCGACTTCGTCAGTTTCTTCTCCCAACTTATTGCTTCCCATAGAAGGGTTTGTTATGATTTTTTTTTCTGCCATGGTTTTAAGTTTTTGATTATACTTTTATGCATGAAAAATATATGCCAATAAAAAGCGTATATTTTATCGTTACTTTATAAAATGAATTACCTGGCCCATGCTTTTTTATCTTTTAACGATCCTGATCTTCTGACAGGAAATATGATTAGCGATTTTGTAAAAGGTAAAACCAAATTTCAATATCCCTTACCCATTCAAAACGGAATAGGGCTGCACCGGCAAATAGATAATTTCACTGATTTCCATGCGGCAACGGCTAAGGCAAAAGAGTTTTTTCGTCCACAGTATCGGTTGTATTCGGGCGCTTTTATTGATATCGTTTACGACCATTTTTTGGCTATTGATAGCAATCAATTTAAAAATGACGATGAATTAAAACAATTTACCCGTCACACTTACCGTCTTCTTGATGATAAGACTTCTTATTTTCCTCCGCGATTTAGCATGATGTATCCCTACATGAAGGATCAAAACTGGCTGTATAACTATCGATTAAAAGAAGGTATCCAAAAAAGCTTCGGTGGCCTGGTAAGACGAGCCGCTTACTTAGAAGAATCAGATATTGCATTTGATGTTTTTAATATTCACTATGATGAGCTTCAAAATTGTTACAACGAATTTTTTCCGGAACTTAAGTCCTATGTTTCTGAAAGGTTAAGAAATCTTTCAGCTGACTGAATCCATTTATATTTGCACAAAAAGAATATTATGAAGTATTTGTTTGGGATATTTTTTATTGCTGTTACGTTATCTGTATCTGCCCAAATGAAGGCTCCGCAGATTCCTTCGCTTGATAAATCGCCAATGGACATGAGCTATTATCCTCAAAATTATCCTCTTCTTAAAATACAAAACAAAGTTTCTGAACCTTTGGTGATGCGTGTTATTTATAGCAGGCCACAGGTAGATAACAGGAAGATTTTTGGGGGATTGCAAAACTATGGAGAGGTATGGCGGCTTGGAGCCAATGAAGCTACTGAAATCGAATTTTTTAAAGACGTTACTATTAATAATAAAAAAATAAAAAAAGGACGCTACACGATGTATGCGATTCCTTATCCTGAAAAATGGACTTTTATCCTCAACAAAGACACAGACACCTGGGGAAGTTTTAAATACGATTCTACAAAAGACGTAGTTCGTATGGATTTGCGCGTTCTAAAAAATGAACCAACGGAAGACATGACCATTGTTTTTGAAAAAACACCCTTAGGTGCTAATATGAATATGTATTGGGCTGATGTAAAAACTACTTTGCCAATTAAGTTTTAGAAGGGTTTATTAGTTAATTGGTTAAATAGAATTCCTGGATATTTGTTCGTTTGCTGGGATGAAGCAGGACTCATTTATTAATTTAAAATAGAATTATTTTGAAACTTGATACTAAACTCATTCACGGAGGCACAGAGCCCGATCCGGCCACAGGAGCGATTATGACTCCTATATACCAAACCTCCACATTTGTGCAGGAAAGTCCCGGCGTACACAAAGGCTACGAATACGCGAGAACGCAAAATCCCACCAGGCATGCCTTACAGAATGCATTGGCGATTGCCGAAAGCGGAAAATTTGGATTATGTTTTGCAAGCGGATCGGCGGCAGCTGATGCGGTGATTAAACTTCTGGTTCCGGGAGACGAAGTGATAGCAGCCAATGATATGTATGGTGGCACCTATCGTCTTTTTACAAAAATATTTGAGAAGTATGGTATCAAATTTCATTTCATCAACATGTTGGATGCGAATGAAGTTTCAAAATTTATTAATAAAAATACCAAGCTCATCTGGACGGAAACGCCAACCAACCCGATGATGAACATCACAGACATTGCTGCTGTAGCCACTATTGCCCGGAAAAATAATGTGCTGCTGTGTGTCGACAATACTTTTGCTTCACCTTACTTGCAAAACCCGTTGCCCCTTGGCGCTGATATTGTGTTACATTCCGCTACAAAGTATATCGGTGGCCACAGCGATTCAGTACACGGATGTTTAATAGTAAATGACGAAAAATTAAGAGATCAATTAGCGTTTATACAAAACAGTTGTGGTGCCGTACCCGGACCCCAGGATTGTTTTTTAATTTTAAGAGGATTAAAAACCTTGCACGTGCGCATGCAACGTCACTGTGAAAATGGAGAGAAAATTGCAAGGTGGCTTAGAGACAATCCTAAAGTAGATAAAGTGTATTGGTGCGGATTTGAAGATCACCCCAACCACGACATCGCAAAAAAGCAAATGCGCGGCTTTGGTGGTATGATGAGTTTTACATTGAAAGATGATAATGTGGAAGCTGCAATGAAATTGCTTTCCTCGACTAAATTATTTTCTTTGGCCGAAAGCCTTGGAGGCGTTGAAAGTCTTATCGGACATCCAGCTACAATGACTCATGCAAGCATACCGCGTGAAGAAAGATTAAAAAATGGCCTTGTAGATTCTTTGATAAGATTAAGTGTAGGAATAGAAGACGCGGAAGATTTAATTGATGATTTAAAAAATGCGATTGGATAAATAGTCGAACGACGGATATAGACAGCAGAAAAGTCAGACACGGGCCCATAAGACTTTTCATTCCATTTTTTGGTCAGTGAATTTTAAATCCATGGAAAGTAAATAAAGTGTTAACAACCTATTTTGAAAATTAATTCACTGGAGAAAGAAAAATCAATAGTCGATCTAAAAAAATTCCTTGACCGGAAAGTAATTGAGTTCAATAATCCTAATTTTATTAAAGACGATCCGGTTTGTATTCCTCATTTATTTTCTAAAAAACAAGACATAGAAATTGCGGGGTTTTTTGCCGCTATTTTTGCCTGGGGTATCCGCAAAACCATCGTCAATAAAAGCAGGTTGCTTTTGCAATTAATGGATAATGCTCCTTATGATTTTTGTCTCCATCATAGAGATAATGATCTGAAAAAATTAGAAACGTTTTGTCACCGCACTTTTAATGATACAGACCTTTTGTATTTTGTTGAGTTTTTAAAATGTCATTACTCAAAGCATGCATCATTAGAATCTGCTTTTTTCAACAATAAAACAATCCAGGGATCCAACAATAATTATATTGTTGAAGAAGCTCTGAATTATTTCTATCACTACTTTTTTTCTTTGGATAATGTGCCTCAAAGAACCAAAAAACATATCGCTTCTCCTGCCAAAAATTCCACCTGCAAAAGACTGAATATGTACCTAAGATGGATGGTTCGGACTGATAATAAAGGGGTTGATTTCGGATTGTGGAAAAAAATTGCTCCGTCAGAATTGATCTGTCCCGTAGATGTACACGTAGCCAGGGTAGCTAAAAATTTCAATTTATTGAAAAGAAAGCAAGTGGATTGGCTCGCGGCGATTGAGCTTACCGAAGCCTTAAAAACAATGGACCCAACCGACCCGGTAAAATATGATTTTGCCTTATTTGGCCTGGGCGTTTTGGAAAAATATTAGTAATCAGTAAAAGCCTGCTCGATCGATTGCCAGGAACTTTGTTAGCAGTCTTTTGCTCGAGGATCTGCATAAGGAGCCCTCCACTTAGTCGGGGACACTCTGGGCTTAAAAATGAAGATCTGCCAGTTTTAACTCTTAGCCAATTTTCGAAACTTCTTAAACAAAATTCATAATCTCATATTTCTTCCCAAGAATTTTTTCATCATCGGCGCCAAGCCAATTTCGTAACATTGTAGCATACACGCTTTTAAAATCAACAGTGTATTCCAGGTCACCTACATTTAAATTTTTTAAATCGGCCATGGGATTCAGTAAGCCTTTTTCTTTTAATCCCCCGCCAATAAAAAACATATTATTTGCCGTTCCATGATCCGTTCCGCCACTTGCGTTTTGTGCTACTCTTCTTCCAAATTCACTAAACGTCATTATAGTTACATCCTGGAAACGACTATTACTTTTTAAATCTTTTACAAAGGGACTTATCGCTTCATTAAGTTCGGTAAACAATCTTTTTTGTTGATTTTCCTGGTTAACGTGGGTGTCAAAACTACCCAGGCTTACATAATAAACCTTGGTATTGATATCGCTCAAAATAAGCGAACAAATTGTTTTTAGATTCTTCCCTAGTGCCGTGGCGGGATAGGTTTGCGAAGAAGGATGGCGCCTGCTTTGATCATAGATATAATCCGCGCTGCTTAGGGTTTCGCTCAATGTTTTATACAAATAATCTGCTGTGGCTTCTTCATGGCCGTGGCTTGAATTTATATCTCTAAAAAATCTTTCATTACTTGTATTAAACAATTTTTTGGGATCCGTTAACGCGAGTCCTTTTAAATCTTCTCCTTTTAATGCGAGGCTTAATACATCATCGATCTCAAGTACTTGTGTAGGCTTATCGCATCCACTACATTGGGCATCTAAATATCGTCCCAGCCATCCGGTAGAAATATATTGATTACTGTCGCTGGCACTTTGCCAGATATCCATGCTTCGAAAATGAGAGCGATCTGGATTAGGATAACCTACATTATTCATTATGCCCAGGCTGCCTTCATCAAACAATTCTTTAAAATAAGTTAATGCTGGATTCAAGCCGGCTTCATCTGTTATCTTAAGTGCCTGGTCTTTTAGAATCCCGAGATTCGGCCTTGATTTATAATAAATATCATTTCTTATTGGGATCACCGTGTTAAGCCCATCGTTGCCTCCACTGAATTGCAACACCACCATCACTTTATTTCCGGGAGGCACTAAGGATCGTTTTTCAAAAGCCTTCAAAAATTTGGGCATCATTAAAGACGCGGAAGCTAATGAACCAATCTGAAAAAATTCTTTACGTTTGATAAGCATACAATCATTTTTCGTTTGTATATTACTGTTATTATGGTTTTGGAATCAGCATAACTGATATTCAGGAGTACTCATTAATTCCACCATCGTTGATTTTACAAAATTCTCTCTTGATGAATTGTCAATATATCTTTTTAAAACATTTGGATTGATGGAGTTTTTAGTCTGCAGCACAAAGTCATTTACTTTTTGCTGCAGGTTTTCTTTTGGTGTTGCATCAAAAACTTTTACAACTGAGGCCCAATCCACATTGACATTTAATTGTTTAGCTTGCTTTATTTTATCCACACCTTCTCTTCCCATCATGGTATCATCATCATCTTTTGGGTTTATTAAAAATGCTTCTGCATTAGTAAGAATTTGCGGAAGCCGCATGCGAAACATCAAGGCACTGCTGTCTATCCAGTTTTTTCCGCCGGGCCAGCCTGCTACATTTGGTGGATAAAACAATACCTGTCCCAGGACTCTTTGAAATAACAATTGCGTTTCCGGCTTTTCCAATTCCATCGGTATTAATCGTCTTACTCCGACAATTAACTCGACAGGTGATTTTATTCTTGTGCCAATATTTTTCTCATTATAAAACCAATTACTCAAGAAAATGTCGTTCATTAATTTGTGCAGGTCATAATTATTGTGGTAAAAGCTGTCAGCGAGCGCCGATACTTTTTCGTCATCCACTTGGTCATTCACAAAATATTTATAAATCTTTTGGGTAATAAATTTCGCAGTGGTTTTTTGTTGAAGAATAATATCAATCACATCATCGCCATCGAAATTCCCCTTCCTGCCAAGAAAAGTTTTTTTACCGGTATCATGAAGAAAGGGCCGTTCTACAAATTCGCCATTCATGGTGAAACCCCAGCCAGTATAGGCTCTCGCTCCTTCCTTTACATCCTGTTCAGTATAATTTCCCCTGCCCATCGTAAAAAGTTCCATGACTTCGCGCGCAAAATTTTCATTGGGATGTTGTTTTTTATTTTGCTGGTTATTTAGAAAAGAAAGTATTGCAGGGCTTTTACTTACTTGGCGAAGCAAATCCCCGAAGTTGCCGAGGGCATTCTCGCGGATTACATTTAGAAGTTGTTGTTGAAAATATATATTGACCACTCTGCAGGCAAAATGCCCATGCCAGAAGAGGCTCATTTTTTCACGGAGTTGCGCTTCGCTGTTGATCATTTCACTAAGCCAGGCGAGATTCAGATTTTTAATATCATCAACAGATTGCTTTCGTATTTGTTTCTTTTGATCTGCTGTTAACTGCATTTTCCCCGAATCCTGCATACCCATTACAAGCCCATCCAAAGTGCCATTGGCAACAAGCAAGGGTTCAGGTTGCTTTGAAGACGTTTTCAAAAGGAGTTCGTACAAATCTTTTTGAGACACATTGCTGAGTTCATTTACATTTTCGGCCATCGGGCCAAAAGCACCACGCCAAAGTAAGTGTTGATTTTTTTGTTGATTGGTCAATGACATTTGAAAATCTATTGAATCTTAAAAAAAGAAAAATTTGACAGAGACAGGTAGACTTATTTGAAACGTAGAAGTTTAATACAATATTGATTAGAGAGAATAAAAATCCCCAATAATTGTTTGTTTACTGTGATATGACAAAAGCCGGAACTAAGCTATCATTTTATTAAGTGTTTACCTCCTTTACGCTTCCCGTTCTGTTCAAAGCGCCCCAGCCTTGTAATTCGCCCTTTATGGCTTTATTGATAGATTTGATCAGGATATAATACATCATCTGCCGATATACCAACCTTTGCGGAACCATCCAGATTAATTTCAAATGATTTTCTTTTTCATAAGCAAAGGCCAAAGCGGCACCCGCAATATCTACCAATGTGAAGATGAAATAATATAAAATGATATGCGGAATACTGGCTACTATTATACCGAAAGACGCCATTAGCAAACTCAATACTAATATGATATCGGCCAAGGGCGCCAGGATGGGTAATATGATCTGGTAAATAAAAATATTAGGCATCGCTACCATTCCGAAATTTTTATATTTCGAATTGAAAATAGTATCCCTATGTTTCCAAAAACATTGCATCACACCGAAACTCCACCTGAATCTTTGTTTTAAGAATTGTTTAAATGTTTCAGGCGCTTCTGTGTATGAAAGAGCTTCTGTACAATTTCTGACAACATAGCCATTTCGTAAAAGCCGCATGGTAAGGTCACAATCTTCCGCTAGCGTATCAGAGGTAAACCCTCCTGATACCAGGATAGCATCTTTTTTAAATGCGCCTATAGCACCGGGAATGACTGTTATACAATTTAGAAGATCAAAAGCCCTGCGATCAAAATTTTGAGAAGTAATGTATTCAATGCTTTGCCACCTGGTGATCATATTTATTTCATTCCCTACTTTCACATTTCCGGCTACTGCGCCTACATTTTCATCTTCAAATTTATTCATCAGCAAAGTGATTGCATCGGTCTTAAGTTGGGTATCTGCATCAATACAAACCACATATTCTGCGCCGGACTTCTGAATTCCAAAATTTAAGGCAGATGCTTTTCCTCCATTGATTTTAGTATATACCTGCACCCTGGAATTGTCTTTAAATGCTTCCTTTACCCTTGAGAAGGTTTCGTCTTTGCTGCCATCGTCCACGAAAATAATTTCAATTTCAGGGTAGTCCTGGGCCAACAAACTATTGACCGTTCTGAGGGCATTTACTTCTTCATTGTAAGCAGGAACAATAACACTCACCAAAGGATATTCATTTTTGCCCGCAAGAAGAAATGGAGGGAAAATTCCTGAATCTGATTTTTTGTCTTTTCTTTTTTGTATACTGGCAAATACCGCCATGACTATAATACGGAGGACAGACAACAAGATACCGATGATAAATAATGTAAATAATATTTGTCCACTCCAATAGGTAGATTCTGCCAGGAAGAAATTAAATTTCCTTGTCCAGCGATCGCGGTTGTCGGCTACTTTAGGCATCACTTCATCCCGTGTTTTGCCCATGAGGTCAGACACCGACGCAAATACATACCCTCTTTTCTTAAAGTAATCAATGATGCGTGGCAATGCATCTACCGTAGCCTGCCGGGTTTCTCCGCCTGCATCATGTAATAAGATAATACTCGCGTTGGTGGATGCTTCCTGGGCAATCACTCTTGCGACAATACTATCTGCCGAAACGCCTGGCGCCCAATCATTGGGATCAATACTTTCATTAATGGTTAAATAATTTTCCTCCCGGCTTCTTTGTATCGGTGCGAGCTCATCATAGGTCTGAGGCTCAGAGTCAGCATTGTAAGGAGCTCTGAATAAAATGGTAGAATGACCGGTAACACTTTCAATCAAGAGTCTTGTCAGCTTCATTTCCAGTTCAGCCCTTGACAAACTCATTTCGGCAATATTATGATGGGTAAAAGTATGGTTGCCTATTTCAAAGCCAGCATTATATTCTCTTCTTAAAATTGGAATATTTTGCTCCGCATTAATACCAATTACAAAAAAAGTTGCCGGTACTTTTTCCCGTTCAAGGATATCAAGGATTTTGGGCGTCCATTCAGCGCTGGGGCCGTCGTCGAACGTTAAGATTAGTTTATGTCCTTTGCCTACCGTCGTATCCTCTGCAAATTTTTTAATCACGTATCCTGAGGGCAGTTGTACATAATTTTGTTCAGCAATCAATTGTTCCGAACTATCAATCTCTAAATGAATCTTGCCTGGCTGCGGCGAAAAGAGTATATCCAGTACTTCACCTTCGCCTACAAATCCCACATTATTCTGAATAATGGGTATTGTTGTAAGTGAGTCAAAGTTAAAGGGTTTTTTCGCGAGCGATTCATTGCTCAGGCTTCGGCCATAATATTTCCACATCCGCTGATCTTCGCTTCCCAGTCGCCAAAGTGCAGTACCCGCCGTAGGAAATTCATCACTGAATCTTAAAACATTAAAAGTAGTGGCTGCATCTGTAAACCAAACCTCGTGATGAATATTTTCGGTGGAATCATCCGAATCTGCTGACTCATAATTGTAATGAAGATTGTACGTGTTGTTATCGTAGATAATTTTTGCATTAAGAGCTTTGGCCCTATTAATAGCATCATTGTAGGTCAACGGCAAAGGATTCGCTCCATCGGACCAGGTATAACCAAAACCTGCGACGCCCACGATTATTTTTGCGGGATCTATTCTATCAGCCGTCCATGATACGGCATCTTCAATCCATTTTTGACTACTTATCGGACCAGGTCCCGTTGAACTATTAGATTCATCATAAGCCATTAATATAATGTAGTCGTTATATGCTGATAATTTCGTGTAATCATAATCGTCATTCTTCGGTTCTACATCCATCGTTACCAACATATTCCTGGCATGAAGCGTTTCGTACAATTTCTTTTGAAATGCGGTAAGCGGTTCATTGGATTTCTCGTTGATTTCTTCAAAATCCACATTGATGCCATCGAAATGATAAAAAGAAAGTGTGTCGGCAATTTGACGGATAAAACTATTTCCTACGGCGGTATCTTTTAAAAGATAATGCAGAAGTTTGCCATCAAAATCCTGTTTTGAAGTATTGAAATTCGATACTATAGGTAAAATACGAAGTTTTTTTTGCCGCATAATGGCCAACCCCGCGCTATCAATTCTTGTTTGAAGTTTGTGAGTAACGGTATCAATAAAAAACCATTCGGGAATAACTGTATTAATTTCGTCCGCATTTTTTTCGAGGTCCGGAAGTGAAAAGGCTGCATTCCACGGTGTATAAAACGCTGCTCTTATTAAAGACAGCGCATTTGCAGGAGAACCGCTTTTGTTTTTGCTTTTTTTTATAGAATCGGCCTTTAATTTCTTTATTAGAAAATCTTTAAAACCTTTATATTTTGCATTCTGATTATTTCGTAAAATCAATGGATTGGAAGGATCTAAGGCTATCTGGTATTCCCTCGCCTTAGCCTCCATATTGGGGATATTAGGCTTCGATCCGCTGTATAAGGCAATACCCAGCACAACCAAGAAGAAGATGCCAATTAATAAAAAAATGCGGCCAGTCCATTTTAATCGTTTCCATCTTGTGGGCTTATCCGTTTGAAAAATTTGAGGGGTATGTTGTGTGCTCATTTTTGGAATTGAGAAAAACCAATAAATTTTTTATAGTGTGCGAAGATAGTTATGTTGCTTATCCAGCTATCAAATATATTATTAAAGAATAAATCGGTTAACAAAATATTTTTTCGAAAAAAAGAAAGGCCCCTGTAGAAACAGGGGCCGTTTACCAAAACTAACTGCTTATGAGAAAATTGAAATTTATTGTTTGTTGATTATAGTGTTTCAAATCACATGCCAAAATTAAAGATGATTATGTTAAGAAACAATTAAGAAACAAATATTTTTGATAAAGTCGTGTTTTAAATACACACTCTATACATTTTATTTTAAAATTTATAGAATAAATCGTTTAAGTCGTGAATACCTTTTGATAAATGGGGTCACTCTTAACCATTCTTTCTAGAAGGTTGTGAAATATAGTTTTATCAAATCCCCGTCTGTTAAAGCGATAAAAGAATTCATTCAGATAC
>DATCFI010000103.1:0-15862 GCA_036509585.1 Hanamia sp.
TGAAACTTTTTTGTAAATTCTATTAAACTCATTCCTGTAAACATGGCTAATAATTTTAGCTCAAATATACTAATATTATTAGCTTAAAACAAATACTATTCAATTCATCACGACCTATCTGCTTTATTCTAATTATTTAATAACATTTTTCTTAAGCTTCCACCTGCTGCGTCCTTTGCGATTTTTTTCTATCCTCTTCGTTAAGAATCACTTTGCGCATACGGATAAATTTCGGCGTTACTTCTATACATTCATCTTGTTGAATATATTCCATACATTCTTCAAGGCTGAATTGTATTTTAGGAGCTATCCTTGAAGCATCATCTGCGCCACTTGCACGATGGTTGGTTAATTTCTTAGGTTCAGTTGCGTTTACAATTAAGTCTCCCGGTTTAATATGTTCAGCAATGATTTGTCCTATATAAACTTCTTCCCCCGGGTCAACAAAAAATCTACCTCGGTCTTGTAATTTATCAATTGAGTAGCCTGTTGTTCTTTCCTGGTTTTTTGAAATCAATACACCATTGCTTCTTCCCGGAATGTATCCTTTCCAGGGTTTATATTCCAAAAAGCGGTGTGCCATTACTGCTTCGCCGGCAGTGTTGGTAAGCATATTGGAACGTAGTCCAATCAAACCTCTTGAAGGAATTTCAAATTCAAGGTGTTGCATTTCGCCTTTGCTTTCCATAATCAGCATTTCGCCTTTGCGCTGAGTTACCAGGTCAATTACACGACCACTATAATCTGCAGGGACATCTACGACAAGGTTTTCATATGGCTCACATTTCTGCCCATCAATTTGTTTAACAATTACCTGCGGCTGACCCACGGTAATTTCATAACCTTCCCTACGCATGGTTTCTACCAAAATACTTAAATGCAAAATGCCACGCCCAAAAACCATAAAGCTATCGGCGCTATCGGTAGGGCTTACACGAAGTGCAAGATTCTTTTCCAACTCTTTTTCCAACCGATCTTTTAGATGGCGCGATGTTACGAATTTGCCATCCCTGCCATAAAAAGGAGAATTATTAATGCTGAACTGCATATTCATGGTGGGTTCATCAATAGTAATAATCGGTAATGCTTCAGGATTTTCAAAGTCAGCAAGTGTTTCACCGATATTAAATCCATCAATTCCTACCACGGCGCAAATATCGCCAGCCGCTACTTCTGATACTTTCTTCTTTCCCAAGCCTTCAAAAACATAAAGTTCCTTCACGCGCATTTTCTGAATTGTTCCATCTAATTTCATCAACGAAAGAGGCTGATTATCTTTGATGGTTCCCCTTGCCACTTTTCCTACGGCTATCCTTCCTAAAAATGAAGAATAATCCAGTGAAGTTATCTGCATTTGAAGAGTTCCTTCCGGCTGCGCAGGCGGTGGCACTTTTTCAAGAATAGTATCCAGCAGTGGGAAAATATTGTCGGTTTGTTCCAGGGTAGTATTCATCCAGCCTTGTTTACTGGAGCCGTAGATTGTCGGGAAATCCAATTGTTCTTCTGTAGCGTCCAGGTTAAAAAACAATTCAAACACCGCATCGTGTACTTCATCCGGACGGCAGTTTGGTTTATCTACTTTATTAATTACCACTATAGGATGTAACCCCAATTGTAACGCTTTTTGCAATACAAAACGGGTTTGAGGCATTGGGCCTTCAAAGGCATCTACCAAAAGCAAAACACCATCTGCCATTTTTAATACCCGCTCTACTTCTCCACCAAAGTCACTATGTCCGGGTGTGTCAATAACATTTATCTTTACACCTTTATAAGTAACAGAAACATTTTTACTGAAAATAGTAATGCCCCGCTCCCTCTCCAGATCATTACTGTCCATTATAAGTTCCCCGGTTTCCTGGTTATCCCGAAAGATGTTAGTACTATGTAAAATCTTATCAACCAAAGTAGTTTTTCCGTGGTCAACGTGTGCAATAATTGCAATGTTTCTGATATCCATAAATTGTTTTAACCTGTGAGGACTTTTTGTCCAAAATTTTTTAAGGGTGCAAAGTTACGTCAAAACAGTTTCTTAGCAAGAAGAAAAGTGGATGTTAACAGTTAAAGAAATTACATTTGTAAAGAGTTTAGTTTGGTTTGTTTATCCAAAATATTACCAGTTAGGGGAGAATTTTTTACCAAATATTACTTATGTATTTTTCTTGACATGGTTGGGCTGTGAATGCTGGGCATCCGCGAAGCGATTGAGCGAAGAAACTGGAAAGAAGCGCAGGAGCAAACTACCGTGGATGCAAAAGCGATAAAAAAACTTGGTGATTATTTAAAAAATGCTAAAGCGAAATAAATGTCTTTGTCTTTGAATCTTGGATTTTTATGTAAAAGAAACAGTAGAACAACAAATAGTACGAATTCTTATTTTTTTATTCAACGAGGCTTAGGTTGTATTAGGTTCGAATTCTTTGGTTTTATCGTTCAGGAAAGTTGATTGAGTAAGTGAAATTTTCCAGGATGTTATTTCATAACTTTTTTTTTACTCTTTCCATTGTAAATTGCATACCCCTTATGCGTTTTCAACTCAATTCACCCTACAAGCCCGCGGGCGACCAACCACAAGCCATTGAACAACTTACCCACGGTGTGCTCACGGGTGAAAAATATCAAACGCTGTTAGGAGTTACCGGAAGCGGTAAGACATTTACGATGGCTAATGTGATTCAAAATGTGCAACGTCCCACGTTGGTGCTTACGCACAATAAAACTTTGGTAGCCCAGTTGTATGGGGAGTTCCGGCAATTCTTTCCTGATAATTCAGTCGGTTATTTTGTTTCATATTATGATTATTATCAACCAGAAGCGTATATGCCGGTCAGCGATACGTACATCGAAAAAGATTTAAGCATTAATGAAGAATTGGATAAATTAAGATTGGCAGCCACGTCACAACTATTAACCGGAAGAAGGGATATTATCGTCGTTGCCAGTGTGAGTTGTATTTATGGAATCGGAAATCCCAAAGATTTTGCCGAAGGAGTTGTACGCATTGAAGAAGGACAAGTTATCAGCCGCCAGGGATTTTTGCATTCCCTGGTAAATGGTTTGTATTCAAGGACGCAGGGAGACTTTGCCAGGGGAACGTTTCGGGTAAAAGGTGATACTGTTGATATCAACCTTCCTTACATGGATAATGGATACCGGGTTACTTTTTTCGGTGATGAAATTGAAAGTATTGAAACGCTGGAATTGAGTTCGGGAAAAAGAATTTCGAAGGTTGATAATGCCGCTATTTTTCCTGCTAATTTATATATCGCCCCAAAAGATAAACTCCAGCAAATCCTTTATGACATTCAAGATGAGGCGGCAAGGCAAACAGAATATTTTAAAGAAATAGGTAAATATATTGAAGCCCAAAGAATTTCTGAAAGAGTAAATTATGATGTAGAAATGATTCGTGAATTGGGCTATTGCAATGGCGTAGAAAATTATTCAAGATTTTTTGACAGAAGAGATCCGGGAACTCGCCCGTTTTGTTTGTTAGATTATTTTCCGAACGATTTTTTATGCATCATCGACGAGAGTCATCAGACCATTCCCCAGGTAAGTGGTATGTATGGCGGCGATCGTTCACGAAAATTAATTTTGGTGGATTATGGTTTTCGTTTGCCATCGGCTTTAGATAACCGCCCGCTTAATTTCAATGAGTTTGAAGGAATGCTCAATCAAACTGTGTTTGTAAGCGCTACTCCCGGCGATTTTGAATTGGAAAAAACCGGAGGCGTAGTGGTAGAACAGGTGGTAAGGCCTACCGGCTTGTTAGATCCTCCGATAGAAATCCGTCCATCCATCAACCAGATTGATGACTTGTTGGATGAAATTGATAAAAGAGTTACCAAAGGCGACCGAGTATTGGTAACAACGTTAACCAAGCGGATGGCAGAGGAAATGGACAAATATTTACAGCGTATCAATATCAAATCAAAATATATCCACAGTGAAGTACACACGCTTGACAGGATAGAGATTCTGCGGCAGTTGCGATTGGGAGAAATTGATGTGTTGGTTGGTGTCAATCTATTGCGTGAGGGATTAGATCTTCCCGAAGTCTCCCTGGTAGCCATTCTGGATGCGGACAAAGAAGGCTTTTTGCGCAATGAAAGATCACTTACCCAAACTGCGGGTAGGGCTGCACGTAATGTGGATGGACTGGTAATTTTCTATGCTGATAAGATGACGGAGAGCATGCAAAAGACAATTTACGAAACTGGCCGTAGACGAGAAAAACAGATCCAATATAACATCGAACATAATATTACCCCAACAACAATTATAAAATCCATTGATCAAATAATGGGGCAAACTTCCGTGTTGGATATTAAAGGAACTACCGCTTCACCTTATACCATTGATGATAGTTTCAATACCATCGCTGCCGAAGACCAGGTAGAATATAAAACCATTCCTCAAATGGAAAAAGCCATTTCTCAAATTAAGCGAATGATGGAGAAAGCCGCAAAGGACATGGATTTCATGGAAGCCGCGAGATTGCGTGATGAGATGTTCCGGATGCAGGGAGAGTTGAAGGAAATGAAAGGGACAAAATAGAAATCTTGAATAAAAATTGGTTTGCTGAACGAAAGTGTAACTATCAAAGAGAATTAAAAAATTAAAGTGACTCAAATCTGTTCTGCCACGCGAAGCATTTTTTTTACAATTAAAAAAGTGGTAAAGAAATTAATCTTTACCACTTCTTTTGAAAAATTTAATGGAGAAACACAATAAAATTAATATGATTTATTTGGGCATATTAAAAATGCTTGCATCCAGAGCTTTATTAAATTCGACCGTCTTTGTCGTGTTTTTTAAGGTAAATTGCCCCATATCAATGTTGACCGTATACGGTACAAAAACACCGAAATCTGTCTTTTTATAATCAGAATAAGTAGTTGTGATAGTTGTTGCCTGACCCTGGGCGTTCCCGGTTGCCACCGTCTCAATAATATACCATGTAGCCGGATCAATATAATACGTTGATGCCACGCCATCCTTATTGGTATAAGTCAGTTTATAAGCATTTATATCTCCTACTTTTTCTTGTCCTGCAAGTGCAACTTTAGCGCCGTGTTGTGCATAATTAAACAATGCATCAGGTAAATAAATTTCGTCTTCACTTGAATTATATTCTTGGGGTGACATAGCAGCGGCTGTGGTTGAACCGCCAAATGGATTGATGGCCCAACCTCCTTTATCTGTTACGACTTGAACAATTTGTTGATCATTAAATGCTACTTCATTTTTGTACCCCTTCCCATTTAAAATGCTTGTTTTTGTCACAGATGCATTACCCATTACATCTGTGCTTTTTTCAGTAACGCAGGAAGTTATTTGTGAAAGTTTGTCTTTGCCACCAATTGCGTCGGTGTGCTTGTTGATAATATCATCTGCGGTTTGTGCTTTAACTGCAGAGAATAATAAAAGAGATGCTAGTGAAAGAAGAAATGTTTTCATGTTTATATATATTTTGGGAATAAAGATATTGAACTTTTATTTTATTTCTAGAAAAATTATGCATGTGGTATTCGATGGTAACTTTTTTCTTGTTATGGTTTTTCAATTTTATAAAGAACACTCTTTTCTCCGTCTTTACCTGCCAGATACCCCAGTATATAAATCTGGTTTTTTGTGTCAATAAACGATCCGCAGATAAAAAAATCTGTCGCGGGTTTGTTTAATATTTTTAAACATTCACTCTGCCATTTATCGTCTTTATTTTTTGAAAGCGCGAATACGCTTCCATGCCAGTCTGCAAAAACATACTTATTCTTTAACGCCGGTATTTCATTTCCATAATAAAAATTTCCTCCAATGACGCAAATACCAACTTTGTGATTATACTCAAAAATGGGCGATGTGAAATTTGTATCTGAATTTGAATTGCTTTTTTCAAAAACACTATCTCCTTCTTTAACCGGCCAGCCATAGTCGGAACCCTTGGTAACTATATCAATTTCTTCCTCCTTATCTTCTCCCACATCGCCTCCAAATAGTTGATGAGTTACCGGATCAAAAGAAAAGCGCCACAACTTGCGAAAACCATACGCCCAGATTTCAGGTCTTGCATTTTTTACGCCTACAAAAGGATTGTCAGCAGGAATTGCATAAGGCGTTTTACTTACGTCAATACGAAGCAATTTTCCATTCAGGTATTTTAAATCCTGGGCAACATAGCGATATGAAGAGTCGCCGGCGTTCTCATCTCCCAAAGAAATATATAAATATCCATCTGGACCAAAAACCATTTGGCTGCCATTGTCCTGAACAGTTCGGCCCACAAATTCAATGATCCGATGTTCAGAATTCATATCTGCAAGATTGGGATTTGTTTTGCTGGCTGTGAATTCTGAAACAACCAGTTTTGCATTATCGGTATGAACTTTAGAAGGTGCATTGTAACAAACATAAAATTTCCGGTTTGTTGAATATTGGGGACTAAATGCAGCGCTGTAACTCATACCTATCAAGGAATTTTTAGGCTGTTTCCCAATTTTATCATAGATATTAAAAAATGCTTTTGGTCGTAATGAATCATTTTTCAGAATCCATATTTTGCCTGTGTTATCAGTGACAAAAACGTTCCCGTCATTATTGGATGGCATGTTTAGTTCAATTGGAATACCCGAAGAATAGGTAACTAACTGATATTTTACTTTGATTGAATCAGCATTTGCTGTATGCTTTTTTTCTATTACAGTTTTTTTAGGTAAAGTATTGCATGACAAAAGAAAAATAAGTGAAATGAAAATGCAGAAATATCCACGTTTCATAAAGCAGTTTTAGTTTAAAAAAATTAGATTTATTTTTAACAAAATTAGGTGATTTTATTTGCCCTTAAGCGCTTGTACTATTATTTCTTTTCTGTCCTGAGGCAACAAGTTTCTTTGCTCAAAAATATATTTTGTGTTTTTATTCTTGAGCCAGTCAATAAGTTTTAGAATGCCTATTACATTTAAGGCTATACCAATCGGAACGCCAATCAAACAATCATTGGTTGTAATTAAATTTTCGGAATAAACGATATGAAAGAAAAAGCACACGCAAGGTGCAAACAATAACCAACTGGTAATCATTCCCGCATTGTAAAATGTTTTACCTTTTATGTTAAATACAAAGGTGTGAGCTATAAAATTTCCTAACGAAACCAAGATTACTGCAATCCCCAGCCAGATTGCCCTTTCACTAAAATAAGCAGCGAGAAAATAAAACAGCCAGCCAACCACCACATTCACTATTAGTGCTGTATTTGTATTTAAGGGATAACGATCGGGTATCTCACTTTTAAACATCACCCTGTTCATCATACCGGGGAACGTGCCCACTATCCTGTATTCTTCCAGTTGATGAAAAAATAAGGAGACCAAACTCAGATACATCAGGAGTTCGTAATCGGTAAGTGTTTTTAAATTGAAAAGTACGAAAGCCAAAACTATAACTGATAGAACACCACCGATGTCGTACCAATGTTTTCTTAGAATGTTCATTTTTATTTTTTTCTAATTATCGGCGCAGGTTTGTTTTTTTAGAAGCTTTTAAAGAACAGGATTCTTTATTTATTCCTCAAAATAATGAAATTAGAATCGGGAAGATGAAAATATATTTTGTTTGTTTTTACTTAGAATAAAATAAGAACCTATAATAAAACTTTGTTTACTGCATCTTAACTTCGTGTATAACTCATTATGAAATGACAAATATTAAAGACTTACAAAGATTTCTTGATGCACAAGAAAAAAATTACCTGGATGCTTTATCAGAAATAAAAAATGGCAAAAAGCAAAGCCATTGGATGTGGTATATTTTTCCGCAGATACAAGGACTGGCTCTTAGTGAAACTTCAAAATTTTATGCCATAAAAAATATCCAGGAAGCCAAAGAATTTTTAGACCACCCGGTTTTAGGAAAAAGATTAATTGAAATTAGCAAGGCATTATTAAATCTTGAAACCAACGATGCGCATAAAATTTTTGGCAGCCCGGATGAGATGAAATTGCATTCTTCCATGACGTTGTTTTCTTCGTTGTCAGGTCCGAATACTGTTTTTCAAAAAGTTTTGGATAAATATTGTGACGGAAAGAAAGATGAAAAAACTTTGGAACTGATAGAGCAATAAGGCAAGTTGATGTAAAGCAAATTGTCAATAATGATCTTCATAGTGTTTTAAATACCGGAAGCCAATGGCAACAATTCAATATTAAGTTTAATGGAAAAACGGCTTCTGCATCACTTAATGTGGGAGCGGTTGGTACTTATATTTGGTAAAAAATATGCCGTTTTTTAAAAATGGTAACAATCGTTGTAGTAGATAGTATCAATAGCCATTTATTTTCGGGTGTGATTGCCTGTCAGGATAAATAAAAATTTGAATTATTTGTTGGTTTACTGCAATTGTCTTTTATAGGTAGTCGTTAATCCTCAATCCGTCCTCTTTGAGATCCTGTTATTCGTGATACCAGTTCGCGGTAAGTTTCGCCTATCGGTAATTCAATATCTTTTAAAAATACACTGCTCTTTCGTATAGCGGTAATCCCGTCTATTGAGATAATATATGATTTATGTATCCTGATAAATTTTGATGGTGGCAATTCTTCTTCTACAGCTTTTATGCTGCTCCTTATTACGAGAGGTTTCGTGGTGCTTTGAAGATGTATTTTAATATAGTCGCGCAATCCTTCTATCCACAAAATATCATTGAACATTATTTTTAGCTGGCTATAATCTACGTATTGAAAGAAAAAATCAGGTGGGGGCAGGTTTACATTTTGCCTCCTGGCAATTTTTAATTCAAATAACTCTTTGGCCTTATTGCAGGCTTTCATGAATCTTTCTAAAGAAACCGGCTTTAGCAAATAGTCGACAACATTAAGGTCATAACTGTCAAGAGCAAATTGTTTATAAGCTGTAATGAAAATAACCATAGGCTTTTGGACGAGGCTTCCGATAAACTGCAAGCCGGTTAATCCCGGCATCTGGATATCAATAAATATCAGGTCAATACTGTTTTCCTGTAATGCTTTGGTAGCTTCAAATACATCATTGCATTTGGTAACCAGTTTGAGATAAGGCACCTTGCTTATATTATCTTCCAGCAGATTTAGCGCTAATGGTTCATCATCAACAGCAATACATTCAAGCATTAATGAAGTTTTAATTGTAAAGAAACAGAGAACCAGTCGTTATCATTTGAAATTTCCAGTTTCTGATCATTGCCATACAGTAAATTTAATCTTCTTTTTACGTTAGCCAATCCGATGCCTGAGATCTTGTCTTTTATTTCGTTCGTTGACGCATTAAATTTATTCCGAACAGAAAAATAGAGCATGCTATCTTTCGAGTATAGTTCAATATCTATTTGAGGATTTTGGATCAATCCCACGCCATGTTTAAAAGCGTTCTCTACAAAAGGTATCAGCATCATTGGTTCAATAGTGCGCCAGTCATCTTTTATATCAACTAAAATATTCAGTTTTACTTTTGTTCCAAAACGTTGTTGCTGAAGATCAATATAACTTTGCAAATACTCTCTCTCATTTTTCAGCAACACTTTTTCCTGGTCTGTTTCATAAAGCATGTATTGCATTAGCGAAGATAGCTTCATTATGGTTGGTTCTAGCTGATCGCTTTTTATTCTAACCAGGGCAACCATATTATTAAGCACATTAAATATAAAATGCGGGCTTATTTGTGATCGTAAAAAAGACAATTCTGTTTTTAAATTTTCCGCCTGTTTTTGTTGGTTGAACTTGTCAGTTTTTGCCTTGTCCATCACAAACTGGTAAGTGGTACTTACCGTCACCGTTAAAATGAAAGTCGGCAAATTAAAAATGAAGGAATTAAGAAAGACAAATGGCGCTGATTTGATAAAAAATAAAAAAAGCAAACTATGGATTGCCATAATAGTGCTGAAAACAGCCACCAATATTATTACATATGAAAAATACCTTTTTTTGTAAATGAAACGTGGTATTAATGCAAAAGCGTTCAAGTAAAACAACCCTATCCAAAATAATCCTGTGATGGTATTGATGTAAAAGAATCCGGTACCATCAGGATTCTTAGGACGACGTTCATTATAATGTGAAGCCAGTAAGTAAGGCAGTGAAAAGACGATAATCCAAGCTATGACATGCAACGCTAGCTTACTCCATTTTTTATTCATTAATTTAAAATTCATAAAGTTGTATTAAGTTTATTTATGTAAATCTGACATTTAAATCCAATCAAAATATTTTATTGTATTTCAGAACCCGCTTGTTCTGTTCTGCTACTTTTACGCTTAACAAATTTGCAACAATCTTTCCCAAATTTTAAGAATGGTTGAATAATTCTGGTTTTACTAATATGCGAATCTTTTTGAAGAAAGATTCCTTTTCCGGCGTTGTATATCCCATAAATTGGCGGCGGTAAAATTTCTTTTCTTTTGTGTTTTAAAATTTTTGCAAATAGTTTCTTTCACTTCCGTTGTAAGAAATTTAATTTGATTGATTGTCAGATTTTCTAACAAATTGGTTGATTGAAGTTTCATTTTTTTATTATTTAATGGTTGAATAATTTTTATTTCTACTAATATGCGAATCTTTTTGAAGAAAGATTCCTTTTCCGGCGTTGTATATCCCATAAATTGGCGGCGGTAAAATTTCTTTTCTTTTGTGTTTTAAAATTTGTACAAACAGATTCTTTTACTTCGCTTGTGAGCATTTTAATTTCATTGGCTGTCAGAGTTTCTAACAAGTTGGTTGATTGAAGTTTCATGATTCTTAATTTTAAAAGTTTATGATTAATTTTTTTTCGATTTACGTTTCCCGAGTGTTACAATTTTTCCTTTTATAAGAACAAAACTATAAGATGCTCCTGGTTGATTTGGGGGAAATGCGACAAAAGGGCAATAAGTTGCTGCGAACCATTAAAGAAGGCGTTCTATTTTGATCGTTTTTAGGTCAATCCCCGGGAAATATGTTGTTTTCTCTTATCATCAACGGAAGAAATAAACGATTTCAGCAAATTGTCATCAATGGATGAGAGGCCATTTGAATAGTTTGGCCTTCCTTTAAGAATTCCCTTATTTCTAGCTATATTTTTTTCTCAAATCTTCGTACCTTTGCGCCCTCGAAATTTATTTTACCTGAACGAGGTTAAAAAAAGAAGCGCAATCTGACAAAAGCAGCTACTTTTTTTTGAATTAAAAAAGGTGAATATTCAACAATAAAAAATAAAAAAAAGCCAGATGTCCGACTTAAGATTTCAAAGAAACTTTGGTATTGCCGCTCACATTGACGCGGGCAAAACCACTACTACGGAACGTATTTTGTATTATACGGGCGTAAACCATAAAATAGGTGAAGTACACGATGGTGCTGCTACTATGGACTGGATGGCCCAGGAGCAAGAGCGCGGTATTACTATTACATCTGCTGCTACTACGTGTTTTTGGAATTTTCCAACACATCAGGGAAAGAAAACGCCTGAATCCAATCAGTATAAATTCAATATTATTGATACTCCGGGTCACGTGGATTTTACAGTTGAGGTAGAACGCTCACTTCGGGTTTTGGACGGATTATTGTCTTTGTTTTGTGCGGTAAGTGGTGTAGAACCTCAGAGCGAAACAGTTTGGCGCCAGGCTAATAAATATAAAGTTCCGCGTATTGGTTTTGTAAATAAAATGGATCGCTCAGGTGCTGATTTCTTAAACGTGGTAAAACAGGTGAAAGAAATGCTTGGTGCTAAGGCAGTGCCTTTGCAATTACCAATCGGTGCAGAAGATGATTTTAAAGGAGTGGTAGATCTTATTACCATGAAAGGAATTGTATGGGACGATGCTACGCAGGGAATGACTTTTGAAGAAGTTCCTATTCCTGCCGATATGTTAGAAGAGGTCCAGGAATGGAGGCAACACCTCGTAGAAGCTGTAGCAGATTATGATGATAATTTATTAGAAAAATTCTTTGATGATCCCAATTCGATCACAGAAGATGAAATACATGCGGCCATCCGTAAAGCCACTATTGACATTTCTATTATTCCGATGATGTGTGGTTCATCTTTTAAAAACAAAGGTGTGCAAGCTGCCTTGGATGCAATTGTTCGTTATTTGCCCGGACCAATGGATATTGATGCAGTCAAAGGAATCAATCCTGATACCGGTGAAGAAGTATTGCGTCATTGCGATCCTAAAGAACCATTCAGCGGACTGGCATTTAAAATTGCTACCGATCCTTTCGTAGGCCGTTTGGCATTTTTCCGCGCATATAGCGGACGCCTTAATTCAGGTTCTTATGTATTGAATACACGCACTGGAAAGAATGAAAGAATTTCAAGAATCATGCAGATGCACGCGAACAAACAAAATCCTGTGGATTTTATCCAGGCAGGAGATATTGGAGCAGCTGTAGGATTTAAAGATATAAAAACAGGTGATACGTTATGTGATGAAAAGCATCCTATTGTTCTGGAAGCAATGACATTTCCCGAGCCGGTTATTGCAATCGCCATTGAGCCTAAAACACAGGCTGATGTTGATAAAATGGGTATGGCTATTGCTAAATTGGTGGAAGAAGATCCTACGCTTCGCGTAAATACAGATGAAGAAACCGGGCAGACCATTCTTCGCGGAATGGGCGAGTTGCACCTTGAAATTATCATTGACCGTTTGAAACGTGAGTTTAAAGTAGAGATCAACCAGGGTGCTCCTCAGGTGGCATATAAAGAAGCATTCAGAAACACCATTGAGCATCGTGAAGTGCTAAAAAAGCAAACTGGTGGTCGTGGTAAATTCGCTGATATTGTGTTTGAAATAGGGCCTGCAGATGAAGAATTTTTGAAAGAAGACAAAGGCAATTTCCAGTTTGTAAATGGTTTGTTTGGTGGTTCTATTCCTAAAGAATTTGTGCCGGCCATTCAGAAAGGTTTTGATACTGCGATGACAACGGGTGTCCTGGCGGGTTACCCGATGGAAAGTATGAAGGTGAGGGTATTTGATGGTTCATTTCACCAGGTGGATTCCGATGCAATGTCTTTTGAATTGTGTGCCAAGCAAGGCTATCGTGAAGCTGGACGCAAAGCAAAACCTGTTTTACTGGAACCGATCATGAAGGTGGAAGTATTAACTCCTGATCAGTATATGGGTGATGTTACAGGCGATCTAAACCGTCGTCGTGGAATGCTCGAAGGCATGGATACGAAGCACGGAGTGCAGGTGATCAAAGCAAAAGTTCCATTGAGCGAAATGTTTGGATATGTTACTCAGTTGCGTTCATTATCCAGCGGACGTGCTACTTCTACCATGGAGTTTAGTCATTATGCTCCTGCTCCAACTAACGTTGCAGAAGAAATAGTGGCAAAGCAGAAAGGCAAAGTGAAAGTGGAAGAATAATTTGATTTTAATAAGTTTTGATAAAGAGGCTGTCCTGAGAAGGATGGCCTCTTTTTTTCCCTACGCCTGGATGAATGTTCTGGCGGGAATTGCAAGAATTAAAAACAATACCAGTAAAACAATAAATCACTCTGTTTTCTATTTTATTAATGCATCACAATAAAGAATAACGAAAAAATTACCAAGCAATCGGATCCAAAAATATTTTATTTTACTACACATGAATAGCCAAGACCAAAAATTTCAAAATCCGGTTTTCGATTCTAACCTTTATATTTGTTTATCTCAATTTAAATATGATTACCAAGGCATCTTTTAAAAAAATACTCGAATACCTGGCGTTTACTTTTAAGAATAATTCCTATTCAAAAAAGATAAATGGCGCGCTGATCCAAGCTGATTTTGAAAATGAAAAACTGATCTATCC
Source organism: Hanamia sp. (assembly GCA_036509585.1). Classification (GTDB taxonomy): domain Bacteria; phylum Bacteroidota; class Bacteroidia; order Chitinophagales; family Chitinophagaceae; genus Ginsengibacter. The sequence goes on from DATCFI010000103.1 coordinate 13,809, forward strand.
GAAAGGTGTAACGATTGAAGGCGATTTTACTTTGAACTTTTCCAGTAATGAAAACTTTGTTGTTTTTGAATGTGTTCACCGGCTTTTGTCATTGGGTTATAAGCCGGAACATTTAACGCTTGAGCCCAAATGGAAATTAGGACACGGAGCCAGCGGCGGCCGCGCGGATATAGTGATAAGGGACAATGAACAAAAAGTTTTTGCCATCATAGAATGTAAGACTGCCGGAAAAGAATTTAAAGATGCATGGGAATTGGGACTTCAATATCCTACTCAATTGTTTTCTTACGCCCAACAGGAAGGCTCTACCAAATGTATTTGTTTATACGCAAGTGATTTTACAGATAAACCGGAGTTTGAATATTATGTAATTCCTTTAATAGATAATGAAAGCACTTTAGAAGCACTTGCCGAAGATGAAACGATTCTTACTTATTCCAAAGCTACCAGGTTTGATGAAAAATATAATGTTTGGAAAAACACCTACAATCAGGAATTTGATACCAAAGGGTTTTTAGAAGAAGATATTCAACCCTTCCAATTAGGCAGGAAAAATTACAGTATTAACGATCTGAAAGAAATCGGCAATAACGATATCCAGCATAAATATCATGAATTTGCTACTATTCTTAGAAAGTATAATGTTTCCGGAAGGGAAAATGCTTTTGATAAATTAGTGAATTTGTTTTTATGCAAATTGGTTGATGAAAAAGAAAATCCGGCAAGCCTTAAATTTTATTGGCGCGGCATGGCTTATGATAGTGATTTTGATTTACAGGACCGCCTGCAATTATTATATCAGCAGGGAATGAAACAATTCCTGAATGAAGATGTTACTTATATCAACCAGGAACAAATTGACGAAGCATTTCGATTTTTAGAAGAAGATCCGGATGCTACAAAAGATACCATTAACCGCTACTTCAAGCAGTTGAAGTTTTTTACCAATAATGATTTTGCCATTATTGATGTTCACAATGAAAGGCTGTTTGTTCAAAACGCAAATGTGCTGAGAAGCATTGTTCAAATGCTACAGGACATACGCCTGAAAAGCGAGAGTGATGAACACCACAATCAATTTCTGGGAGATATGTTTGAAGGCTTTCTGGATGCTGGAGTAAAGCAAAGTGAAGGGCAGTTTTTTACGCCAATGCCTATCGTAAAATTTATTATTAACAGCCTTCCTTTGGAACAGGTTTTATTAGAAAGCGAGCATACGCCGAAGGCAATAGATTATGCTTGTGGCGCGGGACATTTTCTTACAGAACTGGCGAGGCAAATAAAGCCTTTGGCTGGTAAATACAAGAAAGCAGCCATCAGTGAATATTACAGCAATATTACCGGCATTGAAAAAGAATACCGACTTTCAAAAGTGGCAAAGGTTTCAGCCTTTATGTATGGCCAGGATGAGATTAAAATTATGTATGCTGATGCGCTGGCAAAAAATCCAGAGATACAAAATAGCACTTATAATATACTGGTTGCTAATCCGCCTTACAGTGTGAAAGGTTTTTTGGAAACCCTTAACGTGCCTGAAAAACGCAGCTATGAATTGTTCGGAAACATAGATGATAAAAGTGTTATCACCAATAATTCTATTGAAACATTCTTTATAGAAAGAGCCAAACAATTGCTTGCGCCGGACGGAGTTGCGGCTATTATTTTACCTTCTTCTATTTTAAGCAATGATGCCAAAATCTATCAGCATACACGGGAAATACTGATTGAGCATTTTCATATTATTGCGATTGCAGAATTGGGTAGCGGCACTTTTGGAAAAACCGGAACCAACACCGTTACCTTATTTTTAAGAAGAAGACAAATAAATCCTTCAGAGGCCGATCATTACCGCAATCGCGCACGTAGCTGGATAGACGAAGGAGAATTAAATCCGAATCATCGTAAAAATAAAGAATTTGTAACTATTCAGTCTCCAATTTAGCTATAAGTGATAAAGCATTCAAAACATTTTGTCCGGATTTAATGGTCGTGTCGATAATTGATCTCAAAACGGCGAAGGCATCTGCCCCTTCAGTAGATTTAAATTGCCCTGA
>DATCFI010000104.1:0-99079 GCA_036509585.1 Hanamia sp.
TGTGCAATCCAACAGTAGCTTATTTGTTCACTGGCAGAAAGGAATTAGATATTGACTGAATAACAAGAGCCGTGTGAAGGGAGACTTTCACGCACGGTTCCGTGAGCGGCTGAGGCTGAAATGCTTTGGTCTACTCGACAAATAGTTAAATACAAGCCCATCATGCAAGCCTTACTGTTACCTGCGATACAAAACTCTAAACATAATGTTTCATTTCAATTCAGACAAGTTTGACTTTTGGAAGATTTACGATGCGATAAAACATTTTTACCCTATCGGTATAAATAGAGATCAAGGCAAAATGTATTTTTCATATCCCGGACTAAAAGAGCTTGAGGATATAGTGGCAGATAATCTTCACGATGAAAATCATTTTATTGAACGGTGGGACAATTTTACAAAGGACATAGAAAAAGAAATTGGTAAAGAAATTATTGGGACGACATACAGTCAGGCTCCTTCATTTAGCTCTTATGTTTTGCTTGACACTACTTCTGTTGACAACTTAACACGGACAAAAGAACTTCATTTCTTCGTTAGTTTAGTTGGGACTTTTTATACAATTATCGGGCAGGACATCAATACCGTTAAACTTGCTGATCGTACAAATTACAGAAGCACCAGTTATTTAGTTGTTTCTCCGGAGAATGAATTTACAGATACATTTAAACTGCTGTGCGACAAAATTGAAAACCAGTTTAAAGGATTTCGATTTGTACCGTATAGTATCTTTCAACAAACAATAGACGGATTAAACATTCGATATTCAGATGAAAATCTAAATTCAGTTTTTCATACTTTATTCAATAATAGTGTTGACGTGGCAGTTCAGAGAAAAATTGGAAATAATTATTTCAAATCTGAAGATTGGATTAAAGAAGGTTATGTTGACACAGGTGGCGGTTGGAAAATTTATGCGCCAAGAGGGTAACAATTTACCAGCTAAAATAAAAACATAAAAAAAGGATTTCCTAAACAGGTGTTTAAAAAAAATAATTCAATGATAAAAATTGATCCTATAATAGCTGTAAAAGATGTGGAAGCCAGTTCTAAATGGTATCAATCAGTATTTGGCTGCAGAAGGATGCACGGGGGAACGGAGTTTGCTACATTAATCTCTGAAAACGATGAAATTTTAATTTGTCTTCATGCATGGGGGTCATACGAACACCCTACAATGACAAATTCAACAATTACTCCTGGAAATGGACTTATCCTTTACTTCAGGACTGAAAATATGAACACGATACGACAAAATGTAGAAAAAATGGGTTACTCTATTGAAGAAGATATTCACTTAAATCCAAACTCAACGAAAAAGGAATTTTCACTTAGAGATCCGGACGGATACTATTTGAAAATAACTGAATTCCACAAGTATGATGGATAAAGGCGAAGGAAAGAAGGACATCCGATACATCAACCTTACCAACCAAAAAACCTTATTTAACTCTAACGGTAACTGATTCCTTTTTAATTATGTTCCATATCGCCGGGTCTTCGGAACCCAACACCCACACTGATATGCCACGTAGATGGTTGTTAACAGCCAGTTTAAATTTTGGCAAAAATGACCTTGCGTCTTCTATAAACAGCCAGTTAAATATACCGCCGGTTTCCCAGTGGGTATAAGATACCTGCTGATCTTCCATCCATTCAGGAGAAGCCTGGTATCTGTCGAGCAAATCTTTTGCAGCAGCATAACTAATTTCATCGCGGGTGGAGCGGGGGCCTCCATTGCCATCGGTTGGAAACCAGTAATCTGAATAATCAGGAATGCCCCATGATATTTTATCAGCAGGGATACCCGAATCCAGTAAATAAGCCACAATTCTTTTCATCCACGGAATGCCAGCTACTGGGCCGGGTGGCGTGTAAGCTGTGTGCTGGTCATAAGTCATGATGGAAATAAAATCGCTTGCTGCTGCAATAGCTGGTATATCAAATGCTCCGCGCCAGTTTTCATATAAAAAACGTTGATACGCAGGGTTAGCGCTTTCGGGTACCGGATGCTCCGATTTTACAACGGCGCTGGAAATAGCAAACCCATATTTGTGCAGGCTGTCAGCGGTTTGTTTAAAGAAAGAAGTGTATGCATCCTTGTCCGCAAAGAAGATATTTTCCATATCAAACTGCCAGCCATAAAAATGAAACTCACTGGCATAAAAAAGCATCAGTCTTATAGCTTCTTTTCTTGCTGCTTCACTGGTTAGTAATGAGTGGATTCCCTTTTGATCAAAAGAAGCAAAGAGAGGCATTACTTTTATGCCTTTTTTCTGGGCAAGTTCCAGTATCCGCCTGTCAACTTCGCCGGTTATCACGCCCACACTATCTATTTGGTACACATCCGGGCAAATTATAGAGATCTCATCGGCATGCTGCACAAAAGACTGGTAGCTTTCCAGTGAACCAACCATGTAAAATAAATTTTCAGATTTATAAGATTGAGCATTGCAATCATTTGTATCTGCGCAAAATAAAATCAATAAGAGAAAAACTAAGAAGTAATGTGTTGTATTTGTCTTCATTGAAAAAAAATTGAATGATGTAAAATCGGTGTTGCAAAGTACAACTTTATGCAGTGACAAATATATAACCTGTATCGTTTTTTTTAAAAAAAAAGTTCCATAAGTTTTAAAATATTATTTCAATTTTCGTTTATGCCTTTAGGTTATAATACATAAATTAAATTTTAAAAAAATAGAGATATCTGATATTTGTTTGTTTACTGTAATACCTGCAATCACACCTTTCAACCAAAGGGCGCATGTCCCGGTCACCAGAGCATAAGTATTCAGAGAAAAAACTTTGATGAAAATAATAATAATGGTAATGAACTTTTAATTATAAATTTGGCTATGGTTTGAAGCGAAGGGAATTTTAATATCCAGTCCGCCTCCGATGAACTGCCATTAATGGCAACCAAATATCGAACTCAACATTTTTCAATATGAAAGTTTCTGCGACAGTAAAAAACGAATTTGAAAAACACCAAATTTTAGTTCAAACGAATGATTCTGCTAAAAAAATAGAGATTTCAGCAAAAGAATGCGGCTTTGGCTCCTCAAATAAATGGTGGAGAACTTTTGCTCTTATCATTAGCAACTTGTTATTGCAATGACATCTATCGTGAAGCGAATAAGAGAAACATCAAAGTATCTGCTGTAGAAGTTAATTCAATGCAGATTTTGGAGCAGATGAAGAAATGGGCTCTAACTTCACATACAAGGTAAACGTGATTTCTGATGCGTCTGCATTGGAACTGGAAGATTTATTAGACTCAACAGATAAAATAGCTGAAATTCACAACACGCTTCGGAAGGGAGTTGAAATCACATTGATTAAATAAAGGTTTCGGCCATAAAATGTATAGTTCGCATCTTTCCTAAATCAAGGGTTGTTTATTATATTTGAGGGAAAAAGGAAGTTCATAGTCGAACTGACCTTCCGGAACATTTTAGAAAGGCCCGAAACAGAAATGAAATTTGACAAAATCATACCCACCGACCGACTTAAACCTTATATTAAATATTTGGCCATCTCTGAGAATTCGGATGAACATACTTATAAGGTTTTCCCATCTACAGGTATTGTTATAGGTTTTCAATATAAAGGACAATTAGCGGCACTGCAAGACAACACAAAAATTACATTGAACAAAGCAGGAATTACAGGGTTATCAGACAGTTTTAAAATTTTCAAAAACTCAACAAACATTGGGACAATCCTTGTTTTCTTTTCAGAAACCGGGATTACTCATTTTTCAAATAATCCGGCAAACGAATTATTCAATCAAAGTATTTCGCTCGACAATTTATTCGATAAGGATTTGGTCACTCAAACAGAAGAAAAATTATCGAATGCTAAAACAGACAACGAACGGATAAAAATAGTAGAACTGTTTCTGCTGGCTGAATTAAAAGAAAGAGAAAAAGATAAGCTGATAGTGGAAGCGGTAAAACTTATCTATGAATCGAAGGGTGCGATCAGGATAAAAGAACTCAATGAAAAACTATTTATCAGTCAAAGTCCTTTTGAAAAACGGTTTAGAAAGATAGTGGGAACTTCTCCAAAAAAATTTTCTTCAATAGTTCGGTTTAATGCGGTTCTAAATAATTTAGGCAATATTAAATCACTGACTGAATTATGCTATGAACATAACTTTTTTGACCAGGCACATTTTATTAAAGACTTCAAACAATATACCGGCGACACTCCGAAAAATTTTAAACGAATTTTATAAAAACGATTTTTTACAATTGCAGCTTACTCACTTGTTGGAATTTTGTACTCATTAGTAACAATTAAAAATTAAAACAATGTTTACAATCGAACAAATCAAAGCAGCTCATTCAAAAGTAAAAAGCGGAGCAGACTTCCCCAATTATGTGCAGGACATCACAAAATTGGGCGTCACTTTTTATGAAACCTATGTTTCAGATGGGCATACTGATTATTTTGGCAAGGACCACTACACCATTTCTTCCGGGGGCAAATATGAAAAACTTTCTATTGCTGACAAGAGTAATGTTCCTCAATTTAAAAAGGATCTACGGGAGCATCAGCAGGGGAAAACAAATTATCTTACTTTTTGTAGTATTTGTGCAGCGTTGGGAATAGAAAAATGGGCGGTTTGCATGGATAAAATGACTTGCACTTATTACGACAAAACCGGCAATAAAATGTTAGAGGAAATTATTCCGACACCTTAGATAAACTGCCGGCAAAGTTTGCACAAACAACTCCGGACGAGTGAACTTCAATGTTAATGATGACAACATAAAAAAGCACCAGCCGGGTTTCTTAGGCTGGTGCTAAATGTACATTATTTAAAACATTTATCTTTGGCGTACATCAAGTTCAAAATTGACACCTGCAGGTGGTGGCGTGTGGCGTCTTTCGTACCAATTCCTTGTATGGTGATGATAGCGGTGATAGTACCTGCCTTCATAGCAACCCGAAAAAAGCAATACTACTGCGATACACGTGAACAGCGTCAGAAATAGTGTGCTAATGTTTCTTTTCATAAAATTTTTCGATTTAAGGTTATTTAATTTGAAGAGCTTATGACAAATATTGCTCCAAAATTGGCTAATTAATAAACTTTAAAATAAGACAAGCAATCAATTTTGATGAAAATGCCTGCCAATATTGAATTCCAATTCAAAAATATTTTTAAAGAATGGATGTTCTGTTGAATGGTGAAGAGAATTCTCGGCGTCCCATTAATTCCACTGGGGAAACTAAACGAAAGTTTGGGATTTAAAATTTTGAAATGCACTCACAAGACTTTTTTACTCTATCTATTTTCTTTGGCTATATTTACTTTATAAAACCCACTAAAAAATGGCAACAAAAAAAAGCAGCCCCAAACCGACACCTGCAAAAGAGAAATCTACCATGATTAAAATTGCTGAAACCATTGGCCAGGTAGCCGCTGAAATTTCAGTAAAAAAAGATCAGATTACAGATATGGCTTCGCAAGCCATTGATGCTGTCAAATCTAAAGTACATGATATTACTGCACCAAAAGTTAAAACTGTAAAAAAAGCTGCAAAGGTTGTAGCAAAAAAAACTGCGCCCCAAAAAGCAGTCGCTGTAAAAAAAGCCGTAGCAAAAACAGTAAAGCAAGCCAATAAAAAAGCAGCGCCGGTAAAGAAGGCAGCAAAGAAAGGGGCAAAGAAAGTGAGCGTGAAAAAGTAATGATTCAACTAATTTGAGTTTGTATAAACACAAATAAGAGAATGTAAAAACAGACCGCGATGGTTTCGTGTCTCACGAACCACATTTTTTTCTTTTGCAACAAACTAACATATAATGTTGATTCCTGTTTTTCTTTTTAAGTATTCACTACAAATTGGAAAGCGATCTTCTCGAACTGCCGCCATGGTTTCGTGTCTCACGAACCACATTCTTTTCTTTTGCAACAAACTAACATATAATGTTGATTCCTGTTTTTCTTTTTAAGTATTCACTACAAATTGGAAAGCGATCTTCTCGAACTGCCGCCATGGTTTCGTGTCTCACGAACCACATTCTTTTCTTTTGCAGCGAAATCTATCTTATTATCTTCTAAAAAAAATTTTAAAAAAATCAGACTACAAAAAAAATATCAATTCCTTTCCGCTCTTATAAATTTTATTATCTTGTGGTTACTAAAATTACACCAGGCCACTCCTTTATGAAAAAACGACTGTTACTGCTCTGCACTTCTTTTCTTTTTAATTTTATTCTTTGGGCGCAGCAATTTACGAGGCCTGTGAATGATGCCTACATTATAACGAGGATGGCAGAAAAATTGCATGTACAGCCCAGGCCTTTGGATGATCAGTTTTCAAAAAATATTTTAAGACAGATTTTAAAACAATTAGATCCCGACAGGATATTCTTTACTAAAAAAGATATAAATGCGCTCGAAAAATTTAAAACAGATATTGATGATGAAATAAAGAACAAGCAGCCAACATTTCTCATTACGCTTACTGATATTTGTAATAAGCGCCTTACAAAGATTGATTCCACGATCAACAATATTTGTAAAATACCTTTTAATTTTTCATTAATTGAAAGCATCACTGCTGCTGAAGATTCTTCTTATCCTGATGATGAAAAACAATCGCATTTAAAACTTTACAAATTTATAAAAGCCGCAGTATTGAATGGAATATTAGAGAACGATAGCTTCTTTACTTTTTCTTCTTCACGGCAAAAAAAATACATAGACAGTATTGAGCCCATCATGAGGCATAAAATTCAAATTTCTTTCAGGCATTCTATTGATATCATTTATGAAAGCCCCGGTGGTATCACTGAAGCCATAGGAGATGAATATTGTAAAGCGATAGCGCTTTGTTATGATCCTCATACAGAATATTTCCCCCTAACAGAAAAAGAAAATTTTGAGAGTGAACTGGGACAACAATCAATGGCTTTTGGTTTTCAATTTAAAGAAGAGAATGATGGTACTGTAAAAATAGAAAACATAGCACCGGGAAGCCCCGCATTTAAAAGCGGTCAAATCAATAAAGGTGATAGGATAAAATCAATACAATGGGGCAACCAGCAACCTATTGACGTGAGTGGCAGCAATCTGCAGCAACTTTATGATGTTTTAAGTATGAGCAATCACGATAAAGCAACAATGAGAATACAAAAGTCAGATGGATCAGAAAGAACCGTTGCTTTATACAAAGAAAAAATTGATGATCAGGAGGATGATAAGGTAAAAAGTTTTTTGCTGAAAGGAAATAAGAATATCGGATTTATTTCACTTCCTGCATTTTACCAGGATTGGGAAAATGAAAGCACAGGTGAAAATGGTTGCGCCAATGACGTTGCAAAAGAAATATTGAAATTAAAACAAGAAAATATTAGCGGCCTTATTTTGGACCTCCGTTACAACGGAGGCGGCTCTATCCAGGAAGCTGTGGAACTTGCCGGAATTTTCATTGATGCCGGCCCGGTAGCACAATACAAAAACCGCAACTCTAAAATATTCACTTTAAAGGATATGAACCGCGGTACCATGTATGATGGGCCTTTGATGATTCTTGTAAATGGATACAGTGCATCTGCTTCTGAAATGGTGGCTGGTACATTACAGGATTATAACCGCGCCGTGATTGTAGGTTCGCCAACTTACGGAAAAGCAACTGCGCAGGTGGTATTGCCAATGGATACTACTGTTACATTAGACACTGATATCAGTAATATAAAAACGGATAGTTATCTCAAACTCACTATCTCACTATTATACAGGGTGAATGGAACTACCGCGCAGGCTAAAGGCGTACAGCCGGATATTTTACTTCCTGATATATTGGATATTGATCCGCAGCGTGAAGCCAATGAGCCTAACGTGCTTATTTCATTACCCATTGCACCTAATAAATATTTTAGACCCGGGCCTCCTTTAGCAATTGATAATCTAAAATTAATTACAAAAAATAAATTAGATTCCTCTTCATTTTTTATAGAGCTAAAAAAATATATAGAAGCCGGAAAAGCAGAACTGGCCAATAAAGAGATAAGCTTAAAACTAAGCGATGCTTTACAGCAAAACATAAAAGATGGACAGCAAACAATGGATAAAGTTGCCAACGAACAGGAAAAATCACCCTACATAGTTGAAAATAATTTGTATGAAAAGCAGCAGTTGGAAGGAGATGATGATTTGAAAGAAATGAATGAGCAATGGATTCAGTTTTTAAATAAAGACCCATATCTGAAAGTAGCTTATGATCTTATCGTATTGATGAAATAAAAAAATATTTTTTATTTTTAAAATTAAAAACTCACTGTTATGAAAAAAATTTTAATCTTTTCTTTTGTATTAATATTATGTGATAGTACCACCAACTGCGTCGCTCAAAGCCTTGATGACCCTGGCGCTTACATGACTGCGGTAAGCAACGCGCAAACCGAAATGAATCAGAAATATATGATCTACATGAGCGCTGCTGCCCACGTGCGCAGGGCCAGGAAGATAGATAAGTTAAGGCAACAGGCGCTTGTAAGTATAGACAACAGCCGTTTTAAAACAGTTGATCTGCCTATCTATAAAGGAGATAATTCGTTAAGGCAGAGCAGTATTGATTATATAAAACTCTGCTACAATGTTTTTAATGAAGACTACAGTAAAATAGTAAATATGGAAGATATCGCCGAGCAATCCTACGATGAAATGCAGGCCTACCTTTTACTTCGGGAAAGAACAAATGATAAGATCAATGAGGCGGTGTCTAAAATGAATGAAGCGAGTAAAGCATTTGCAGCAAAATACAATGTACAGGTGGTAACCCAAAAAGATGAGCTTGATCAAAAGCTGGAAGATGCCGGCAAGATTAATAGCTATGTAGATGATGTGTACCTGGTTTTTTTTAAATGCTACTGGCAGGATGGAGAAATTGTAAAAGCGATGAACAAAGGTAATTTTACAGAAATGGAGCAGGGGCGCATGTCGCTCATTCGCTTTGCAGATGAGGGTTTTGTAGCGCTCGATACTTTAAAAAGTTTTGCTGGTGATTTTTCACTTGCAAATACGTGCAAACAGGTTTTACAATTTTATAAGAAGATGGCTGTGGAAGATCTGCCTAAACAAACTGATTATTTTTTAAAGAAAGAAAACTTTGACAAAATGAAAAAATCATTTGATGCAAAGTCAGGCGATGAACGCACCAAACAGGATGTAGCTGATTTTAATAAATCAGTGAAAGATATTAATACGGCTTCTGATGCATTTAACCTGGTGAATAACGATATCAATAAGAATAGAGATTATCTCCTGGATGACTGGAATGAAGCTGAGAAAAATTTTACAGATAGCCACATGCCTTATTATAAATAGAGAAATAACTTAATTCGGTTATTGGTTTAATTTCTCCATTATTTAAAATCCCAGCGTCGGCTGTTCTGCTCTCGAATCAAATGTGGCCATTCCTATTAATTCATCCGCACGGCCAACGAAAGATCTGTAATAGACAAGAATGGTGTATTGATTTTCCGTTTCAAAATAATTTCCATCTAATTCCGAATAGGTTGAAGGATCATTTTTATCAACACCTATATAAGTATAATTATAGTACCCCTGCTTTAAAAAAAGATGGGTTTCGTATCTTCCTTTTTCAGGATTGAATATCATTTTAAGGCTATCTGTAAAATTATAATTGGTTAACTGCCCAAAGAGATACAAGTCCTTGTCCGCATAGGCTACACCGTTAGGTGGTACAAAATAAAAATAAACCGTGGCATAATCTGCTTCCCAAAAAGGGTTGATCCCGCGGATAGCCTCAATGACTGACATACCGTTTAAATCTTTATAATATATATACGGCTGTCCGGCCAATGGCCTGTCGGGCCGTAAAAAAATATCAGTAGAACTTTTGTTATAATTAACGGTTGCTACTCTGTCTGTCTGCATGTGAAAATCCCTGAGATCAAGCCAGCGCCATTCTTTACCCCCGGGGAACACTGCAGTATTATCAGAATTATATTCTAACGAATTACCACGGATAAACATGGGCTTCATATCTTTCATGGCATTATCCCAACGGTTATTTTGAAGGATAACTACCTTTATTTCCTGTGACGCATTTAATTCCTGCAAATCTTTTGTATTTACAATAAACTGAATTTTTTGAGAAGTCTGGCTTAGTGTGGGCGAAAATGGTTGCATAATTCTTGCATTAATTGTTGCTTTACTGTCCAAAACCAATAATCTTCTGGTGAAAACCAATTGTGATGTATCGCCGTTCAAAAAAACTTTTAAGATATAATTCCCTGACCGGGAAGGCGACATATTTCCTTCAGGCAGCGTTATCTGGTAATTTGTATACCTGGTAAGCGCTATGGAAGAGAAACGATAATTGGTAATGCGGCTCTGGGTAAATCCTTTGAGATAATCATATTGCCCGAGATCGGCCGGAGTCCAGTCACTGTTGCAAAGCTGGTAGGTATAATAATAATATTTTATGTCAGCATCCATGTCATCAAACTGCAGTAAAACCTGGTTGCCTCCATTTAGAACCATGAAAGGAATGCTCAACTGGTTTCCTGAATTATACATGCGTACCGTTTTAATATTATTTACATAAATACTATCGGGAGCCTGGGCAAATAAATAATTTCCGGCAAAAAAAAGAAGGAAAATAAAAACAACTTTCTGTGATTTCATGATAATGTTTTAAAAAAAATTAGTTTTACACCATATCAAAAATATGTCTTTTGAATGTTTCTTCCTTTATAGCACGTCGGATTGCGTTTAATAACCAAAAAACTTTTTCAAAGTTTATCATCGGTCTGGCGATTACGGCTACAATGATAAGCGTTGCAGTGATGATTGTTGCATTAAGTTTTGTTAATGGTTTTCAAAATGTGATTAGCAATAAGGTATTTAGCTTTTGGGGTCACATCAGGGTACAACAAAATGTAATGAACCAGGCAAATATTGCCGAAGAATTGCCCATTACAAGAAATGATACTCTTGAACATCTTTTAAAAAGTATGCCCCAGGTAAAAAATGTGGCAAGGTATGCCACTAAATCGGCCATTATCCGCTATAAGGACGATATAGAAAGTGTGCTTATGAAGGGAGTGGATAGCAGTTTTGATTTCCAAAGACTTAATTCCTTCCTGGAAAAAGGAAAATGGATTTCGTTTAAGGATAGCAGTTATAGTAAAGACATTGATATCTCTGAATACACTGCCAATCAATTAGAGGCCAATGTAAATGACAGTGTAATCATTTTGTTTATCCAAAGTGATGGCAGCCAGCGCGCCAGGAAATTAAAAATTGCAGGTATTTTTAAAACGGGTATTGATGAATATGATCACAATTTTTGTATTGGCGATATTAAATTAATACAAAGACTCAACGACTGGCAACCCAATGAGATTGGTGGTTACGAATTATTTCTGAAAGATTACCGGCAAACGGATTCTGTAAATAATTATTTATACGATGCTGAAATATTGCCGGGAAGATGGTATAGTAGGACGATACAGGAAATTTATCCCAACATATTCGACTGGCTCAATCTGCAGGGGAGAATTAAGAGTATTCTGCTTGTAATTATGATGGTGGTTGCGGTAGTGAATTTAATAACGTGCCTTATCATCCTTGTTTTGGAAAGAACTACCATGATTGGAATATTGAAAGCTATCGGCGCGAAAAATATTACCATACAAAAGATCTTTCTTTACAATACTACTATCATCGCATTTACAGGAGTCATTGCTGGAACTTTGTTGGGATTGGGTATTTGTTATTTGCAGCAGGCCACAGGATTTATCAAATTAGATGAGGAAGCTTATTTTATGAAAGTGGCTCATGCCGATGTAGTGTGGTGGCAAATAGTAGCCATAGATGCGGCTACATTAATTATTTGCTTTCTCATGTTGGGAATACCTTCTTTATTAATAAAGAGAATACAACCGGTGAAAGCAATTGAATTTAGGTAAGATTTTTTTTTTAAAACAATTTGCTGATCGTTAATTTGTTGCTCATACGAATTAACTTTTTACAGTAAATACTATCCCGACCAAGTCAGATGGCTGGGCAATTAATTAATTAACCAATAAACTAATTAACCAATTAACCAATAAACGAATACATGCAAGATCATCACCACGAAGAAGAACATTTACAAAGCTCTGATTTTTTAAGAGATGTAGTGATAGGCATGAGCGATGGACTTACGGTTCCATTTGCGCTTGCTGCCGGATTAACTGGTGCTGTCGCTAACAGTTCAATTATAGTAATTGCCGGTATTGCCGAAATAGTTGCCGGAAGCATAGCCATGGGATTAGGAGGATATCTTTCAGGAAAAACCGAACAGGATCATTATAACAGCGAATTTAGAAGGGAACATGAAGAAGTAGAACGTATTCCTGAAATGGAGAAAAAAGAAGTTAAAGACTTTTTTGAAAACCTGGGGTTGAGTGAAGAAATTCAAATAAAAGCTACCGAGGAAATCGCTAAAGATAAAAAGCAGTGGATTGACTTTATGATGAAATTTGAATTGGGACTTGATAAGCCTGATCCACAAAGAGCAAAAAAAAGCGCTTTTAATATTGGTATATCCTATGCAGTAGGGGGCATTATTCCATTAAGTCCCTATTTTTTTATTGCGGATTCCAGGGAGGCATTAAAATTTTCGATAGTAGCCACACTTATTTGCCTGTTCATATTTGGGTATTTTAAAAGCAGAATGACCGGAGTCCCGGTATTATCAGGCGCTTTAAAAGTAATGTTAATAGGGGCACTTGCCGCCGCCGCCGCATTTGGAGTAGCTTTGCTATTCAAATAATTGTATTTCTTCATCTTTATTTCAGAGGATCATAGTAATTTTATCAGCCCCTTTTACTATAAAAAGGGCAACTTTACCCTTTTTGGGTATCAAATGAAATATTATTTTAAAAGTGCCGTTTATATTTACCTAAACCGTTGCTAACCTATACTTTATAAAATTGAATGCTAATATACAATTGCACTGATTCCATTAATGCCTTACACCCGATTCTATTAATTAAAGCTTTTGAATAATGATAAGTTGATGAGATTTTCTCATTGATTACTTAGATAGTATAAAAATCTTAATGGATAATCAGTTTTTGAATTTTGGAAAACCTCTCATTTCTATGAGAGGTTTGTTTTTATATAAACAGGTGCTGTGCAGCAGGCAAACAAATAAGCAGAATTCTTGTTTAATCCTGCTACCTTTTTTTGTGGGGACTTTTACGGGCATATTTTATTTTATGAAGAAACAGTTTCCGGATAATTCAGCTATTAATATTGTGCTTCCTGTCTTTTGAAATATTTTCGATCGTCCAGGTAATCCTTTTTTCAAAAGGATGTTTTCGCACCATACAATTGTGCTTTGAACATACAGGGCACGAAAATTCAAGGCATGCATCGGTATGTATAAAAAATTCAACTGATTCGCCAAATTCTTTTTTTATTAATGAAGCCAGCGCCTTTACCTCTTCATGCGCTTCGATTACATTAAGGTACCAGGGTACAGTAAGATGGCAGTCGCAATGCAATGTGCTGCCATATTTAATGAGGCGCATGTTATGTAGGTCTATCCAATTTTCTCTGCGATGTTCATTAAGGAGTATCACAATATCTTTTAATAAAGTATCATCTGCCTCATCCATGATGCCGGCAATGGATACCCGCACAATTTTGTAACCGGTATAAATAATGAAAACCGCTATGATGCAAGCTATCAGGCTGTCAATAAAATTTAAACCGGTAAAATATATGAGGATTAAACCAGCCAGGATGCCCACAGTAGAATAAGTATCCGTGACAAGGTGTTTACCACCAGCGATTAATTGTAATGAATGATTCTTTTTGCCTGTGGCAATACAAGCAGAACCGGCGATATAATTTACTATTGCTGTAAAAGCAATCAATACTATTCCAAAATCGAGCTTTGCAATAGCATGAGGATAAAAAAAACTTTGAACCGCTTTATAAATAATAAAAAAACCGGCTGTAATTACAAGGCTGCCTTCTATACCTGCCGAAATGAACTCTACTTTCCCGTGTCCGTAAGGATGGTCAGCATCCTTAGGTTTCGCCGATAAATTCAAACTATATAATCCTAAAAAAGCTGCCACAATGTTTACAATACTTTCCAATGCATCGGTAAAAATTGCCAGCGAATTGGTAATAAACCATGCTGCTATTTTTACAATAAATAGCAGTATTGCAATCAAGGTGATGATCTTTTGAATCCTTATATTTTCTTTTGCAGGTATCAATAGCAATTTTTTAGAGTGTGCAAAATACAGAAATAAGCTTTGTGAGGGACGCATTTCAAAATGTCGCACCACTTTCCCCCTCTCCTCAAAAGGAGATGGGGGATTAAGGGGGTGAGGCAATAAAAATAAAGCGACATTTTGAAATGAAACCCTTTGTAAGAACAGGCTCATTGGTTTTAAAATATAGTTATATTTTACATTCTAATTTTGCCTTTCACCATTTTTTTATTTGTAAACAAGAGTGAACCATTAAATTTGCAACATGCGCAAAACACTTACTATTTTGGCGAGTTCTTTCAGGCTTACTATGCAGGAACTTATGGTAAATAAGTTGCGTACTTCATTGTCATTAATAGGAATTTCATTTGGCATTTTTTGTATCATAGGTGTTTTGGCTACAGTAAACAGCCTCGAGCAGAATATTCAGAACCAGATTAAAAGCCTGGGAACGAATACGATTTATATAGATAAATGGCAATATAGCGGCGGCCCTGATTATCCCTGGTGGAAATTTGTAAATCGCCCGGAACCAAAATTTGAAGAGGTAAATTTTATAAAACAACGTTGCGAGCTTGCGAGTAATGTAGCATTTGTAATTAATGATAATGTGAATGTTGAATATAATAGTTATGCCCTACAAGGTGTAACCATGTTTGGGGTAAGTGAAGAAGAAAATGATATACAACCTTTAACTATGGCTTATGGGCGTTTCATCTCAGAGAATGAGTTTTCTTCCGGAAGCCCCGTAGTTATTATTGGTTATACTAATGCCGAGAATTTATTTGGCAGTGCCGATATTGCTTTAGGCAAACAGGTAAATGTAAAAAATCATAAAGCAACGATCATAGGTGTCATTAAGAAAATGGGAACAAACATTATGGGATGGGATTATGATCAATGTATTATGACACCTTACCGCTTTGCACGCGAAATAATAAATGCACAAAACAGCAGCCCAAAAATTATTGTAAAAGGGAAAGCAAATGTAAGTTCTGCAGCGCTTGCAGATGAACTGGAAGGAGTAATGCGCTCTATTCGAAAACTAAGCCCAAAGCAGGAAGATAATTTTTCAATTAACCAGATTACAAGTTTCAGCGACCAGGTAAGTTCTCTTTTTTCAAGTATTAATCTCGGTGGCTGGGCTATTGGGATATTAAGTCTTATTGTTGGTGCTTTTGGTATTGCTAATATCATGTTTGTAACCGTAAAAGAGCGTACTCCTATGATAGGCCTCAAAAAAGCAATTGGCGCAAAAAGAAGAAGCATCCTTTCTGAATTTTTATTGGAAGCTGCTACCATCTGCATTATGGGAGGTATCATTGGTTTGATCCTGGTTTATATACTTACTCTGATACTTACTAATCTTTTCAATTTCCCTGTTTTCATTTCAACAGGTATCCTTGCTTTAGCGATTTCTATTTGTGTGATCATTGGCATTTTATCTGGCATTATCCCTGCATTAATTGCATCACGACTGGATCCTGTGGTGGCCATAAGATCTTAAGATTCCTTCCATAAATAGTTGCATTATTTTTTGCTCTTTAAAACTGTCCAATTCTCAATGCAATCAAAACAATTAACTTTGCAATCTATGATTCAAATACTTGCAATAGAATCTTCATGCGATGAAACAGCAGCGTCGGTTTGCAGAGACGGAATTATATTAAGTAATATTATTTTTAGTCAAAAAATCCATGAACAATACGGAGGCGTGGTGCCGGAACTTGCTTCCAGGGCACATTTGCAGGCAATCGTCCCTGTAGTGGACCAGGCGTTAAAAACCGCTGGCGTTGAATTAAAAGACATCAATGCATTTGCTTTTACACAATCACCGGGGCTGATCGGCGCTTTACTAGTGGGA
Source organism: Hanamia sp. (assembly GCA_036509585.1). GTDB lineage: Bacteria > Bacteroidota > Bacteroidia > Chitinophagales > Chitinophagaceae > Ginsengibacter. Next base: position 16,130 of record DATCFI010000104.1, read on the forward strand.
ACCGAGTTTACAAAATCGCTTGCATTAGCTTTTGATAAACCTTTGATTGCAGTACATCATATGCAGGCGCATGTATTGGCTAATTTAATCCAAAAGGATAATGGGAAAAATACAATCCCTTCCTTTCCATTTTTGTGTCTTACTGTAAGCGGCGGCCACACACAAATTGTTTTATGCGAATCTCCTTTAAACCAAAAAGTGATCGGGCAAACACTTGACGATGCGGCCGGTGAAGCGTTTGATAAATCTGCAAAAATACTGGGGCTTCCCTATCCTGGTGGCCCATTGATTGATAAATTATCGAAACAGGGAGAGCCAAACAAGTATAAATTTCCTGAACCAAAAATTGATGGTTTGGATTTCAGTTTCAGCGGGCTGAAAACTTCATTTCTTTATTTTATTCGTGATGAAAAAATAAAGAATGAAAATTTTATTGAAGAAAATTTGCCTGACATCTGCGCTTCTATTCAATCACGGATAGTATCTGTTTTATTAAATAAATTAAAGAAGGCGTCACAGCAAACAGGCATCAGGGAAGTCTGTATTGCAGGCGGAGTGAGCGCCAACAGTGGGTTTCGTAATGCTTTTGAAATTACGGGTAAAGAAGAAGGCTGGAATACCTACATTCCCGCATTTGAATATTGCACAGACAACGCAGCTATGATAGCGATCACTGCGTATTATAAATACCTGGATAAAAGGTTTGCAGATTTTTCTGTCGTACCGTCTGCGCGAACTGCGTGATGGAATACAAATTGAGAAAACTAACATTCAACCATCCACCTTGCCTAACACATATTTTCAATTCAAACAATTCAAAATCAACCAGGATAAAAGCAGCATGAAAGTATGCACAGATTCCTGTTTGTTTGGCGCCTGGATAGCCGATAAAATCGAAAAGAAAATCATAAAGCCAAAAAACATTTTAGATATTGGATCCGGTACCGGATTGCTGGGCCTGATGATCGCGCAAAAATCAAAATCAATAATTGATGCAGTAGAAATTGACATAAATTCCTTTCTTCAATCTAAAGAGAATTTTATGGCATCGCCATGGGATCAGCAGTTACAGGCATTTCATGCTGACATAAATAATTGGAGAAGTGCTTTAAAATATGATCTCATCATTTCTAATCCACCATTTTTTGAAAATGATCTAAGGTCTGCAGACAGAAACAGGAACCTCGCAAAGCATCATGATGGCTTGACTTTTTCAGAACTTCTTCAATCTGTAAAAAATAATATTACGGAGAATGGCGATTTTGCTGTGCTCATACCTTTTCACCGGATGGATTATTTTAAAACCATAGTTTTTGAAAATAATTTTTATTTAAAAGAAGAATTACTGGTAAAACAAACTTCTAAACATTCTTATTTCAGAGTTATATTATTTTTTGGCACAAAACATGAATCTGTGATCTCCAATGGAGCGCATTTTGAATCCGTTGGCTCAATGAGGCCGCTTGATATGCAATCCTCCAGTGAACTAATCGTAAACGATGAGGAAGGAAATTATACTGATGCATTTCATCTTTTATTGAAAGATTATTATTTATAAAAGACGGTCTATGATACGAACTAACGGATCATTAATTATCAACTATGCCGGCGTATTCTTTCATATATTCAAAGTTCTTAGTCAGCTTTCCGTCTTTTACAATCGTAGCATCTTCAATTATTTTTGAGTCGCCCGAAATAAGGCCATCCAGGATAAATTTCATTAATTGTTCTCCGAAATATCTTGAAGCATCTCTGGGTAGTTCATTAGGCAAATTGCCTACAGCCATGATATCTATTGAGTTTTCGAGGTAGGGTAGGGTGCGGGTTCCAGTCAATCTATCAACTCCATAAACCGGTTTTTCCATGGTATTATCACCTAAATTAACAGGAACAGATCCATTTTTATCGTCGGAAATATCCGAAATAGTTTTTATTCTGAAATTGTTATCCTTAATATCTTCCATCTCGAACAGGCGAGGTGTATTAAATTCCCAATATACCCCATTCAATAAGATATCAGTCTCTGAAATATAATCCTTAAAGAGGCATTCATATCTTTCTGGGTGTGCATGAAATTCTTTTCGACTATACCTATCCGTTACTTTATTCCGATAGAGGTTTTCACCTTTTAAATGTACATATACGGGGTAGGTAAACCGTGCCGTTTTATATTCATCGGGTTCCGCTTCATGAATTTCCATCAGGTTCATAATTTCCAAAATCCCATGTGCTACCCTGCCACTGCCGGTTACAGCAATTTTCAAGAGCGGAAGTTTTAGCCCAAAATAGGTATGGATCAATTGTTCAAAATTTTTCTTTTTATACACCCTGTCTAAATGAAAGGTTCCTGTACGTTTGCCATACGCCATCATTCCATTGTGAGCCCCAACTACTCCGGCAAAGAAACCAAAACCTATCAGCCTTGTGCCATCTTCATGTTCGAGACATTCATAATCTATTAGTGTAATTTTTTTGCTGACAATTGCCTGCATCAGTTTTTGATTGCACGATTGCAATTTCCTTGTGTGCGAGAAAAAGAAGTAAATCTTTCCGGGGATGAGCATATCTACGGGCACTTCTTTTATCCCTAACAAAATATCACATTCACTGATATCTTCTTTCACTTCTATTCCCACCTTGTTATATTCGGTATCAGAAAAGCATCGGGTTTCAGAATGCTGAACAACAATAGAAATATTTTTATTTCCCTGCATCCATTTACATTGAAGCGGAGTAAGCGCTACACGGTTATCGGATGGAATTTTGCCTTCCCTTATTAATCCAATTTTCAACATCAACTCATATTTTAAAAATGGCAATTTACATTATAACACTCACATAGATTTTATTGGAAATTCGTTTTGGACAGATTCAATAGAATGTGTAATATTGCCTCCCGAAAATGAATTTTTAATTTTTAATTTTTAATTTTGAATTCATAATTGTTTTTGCCCAGATGGCGGAATTGGTAGACGCAACAGACTCAAAATCTGTCGTTCGCAAGGATGTGCAGGTTCGATTCCTGTTCTGGGCACACAACCACTTTTTTAAAGTGTTTTTTTTATGCCTAAAAGTCAATATTTACAATACTTTCAGCCTTTCTTTTCATTTCCTTTAATAATCATTTCTTTTCTCAATTTCTGTACCTTATGTGATACACGGAATACGATAATCTTTATCTTTTGAAAACAAAACAAAAGGGAAACATACTTTCCTGCCATTATTATTTATTTTCGTATTTCTTTATTCAATTATCAAAACTTAATTTTAAATATTTTTCTTAATTTTTCACAATGAAAGGGATTTTTTTTAGCCTTCTTATTATTTCATTCATATCTGCAAATGCGCAAGCCAAAATAACTAAATATTATACTGAAGACTGGATGGAAACCTCAAAAGAGAAAGCAGCTTTTTATGCTGAATTCATAAAAGAGGGATCAAATTATAGTTGTACTTCCTACTGGATAAACACTCAAAAAGTAAGGGGTAAATCTGTTTATGCCGATACTTTAATGCAGTCTCCAATAGGAATACAGTTATTGTATTCTAAAAATGGACATTTAGAAGATTCATCTTCTTTTGAAAATAATGCGTTGAAATATTCATATCATTATTATCCCAATGGCCAATTGGCAATGCACTATTTTTTACCTGATAATAAAAAAGAAGGAACAGTTGAAGGATATGATGAGTCAGGGAAAAAAATTAAGAATTACATTTTTCAACGCGAGGCTGAATTCAAAGGTGGACAAAAAGCCTGGACATCTTATATCAATAAAAGCGCAACAAAAGATTTTCCTGCAAAAGGAAAAGAAGAGGTTACAGTAACTGTAAAAGTTGAATTTATAGTTGATGAAAACGGTGAAGTTGTCACGCCAAAAATTCTTGCTTCCTCCGGGTATAAAAATGTAGATAATGACGCCTTGCAGGTAATTGCAAACAGCCCGTCATGGAAAAATGCAGTTCTATATAATCAACCTGTGAATGCTTACAGAGTACAACCGATCATTTACACTCTGCAACCTGAGAAAAAATAATTTCTTAACAAAATATAATATTCAAACTGGTCTCACAGCAGGCATACAAATAATTCAAATTCCTGTTTTAGAATATTTCTGCTTAAGAAAATCCCCAGCTTTTCATAACTTTTAGATCTTCTGCGGCACATTCCAAAGGTGTTTTATCCTGGTATTGTTCCTGTTCAATTATAAAATACCTGGATCCTGTTTTCCGGGCATAATCAATAATTTCTTTTACCGGCATTACGCCTTTGCCGAGTATGGTACTTTCATAAAAGTTTCCATCTGACCCCCGGGAATTCCTTTTTATTTCATCTTTTACATGCATCGAAAAAAACCTTCCGGGATATTTTTTAAGAAAATGCAACGGTCTTCCACCAGGCTCATACATATTGCCGATATCCATTTGCTGCCATACTAAGTTTCTATTGGTCGTCTGGAGAATGAGATCATAAATCAATTTGCCATCGATGCTGTGATTGAATCCATAATTTTCATTGTGGAAGGCAAAATGCATTCCTGATTTTTTACATAGTTCCCCGGTTTTATCGAACATGTCCATATAATGTTTGAAACCGTTCATGTTTTGGCAAAGACTTTCATCCACGCCGGGACTTATCAGGTATTTCATACCGACTGCAGCGGCATCTTCTATAGTATGTTTCCATTCATCTGTAAAATCGTTGGTAGATTTGTCCCATTGCTGAGAGCCTAAAAAGCTATGACCACTTTCCATTTTTAAGCCGGTATCTTTTAATAGCTTTTTAAAATCAGGAATAGAATATCCATAAAATTTTCTATCAGCATAGCCTGCGGCTTCCACATATCTATAGCCCATTGCCGCCAGTTTTTTCAAAGTGCCCTCCGGATCACTTTTCATATCATCTCTTACAGTATATAATTGAATACCCACAATAATTTCTGGTTTTTTTGCTTTTAAAATTCCGGGAATTAATGAAGCTCCGGCGATAGTAAGACTGCTGTTTTTAATAAATGTGCGGCGTGATGTGTTCATAAAATATTGTTTACTGGTGAATTTTAAAATAAAAATAATCAATAGTTTCTTTATGAGGCGGATAAAAATTTCATTAAAGGGAAATTCTTTTAATTTTTATTTGGTTCTAGGTTCACCTGGCCAATAAACAAAGAAATAGTAGGGGTTTCTATTTGCTTTTTTCCTTTCAATCATTTATAGAAACAAAAACCATTTTACTTTAGTATCTTAAATACAACAATGGGAATAATTTGTATCTCATAAATACCCTGGTGTAGCGAATCTATGATTTCAAGAATTGGTATCAAGATGGGCTTCAGAAATTGAAGGCTCGAATAATTCTATAGGATTTCCTGATGGATCATCAACGATTATTTGTTTACCGCCAACACCGGTAACTATATTATTGCGAAAATGTACGCCTGCTTTTCGAAGCGCATCTACCTTTTTGGAAATATCTTTTACTTCTATTGAGAAACGGTTCCACCCACCAGGTTTCTGTTGAGTTCCATCCGGCATGGATTGGCCTCCTCCGGCAGATGGATTGGGAGCGCTCAATACGAGGCGAAGATAATTAAGGGATAACATCGCAAAAGAAGGAGCCGGATGCATGTCCAATTTAAATCCGAGGTGCTCAGTGTAAAATGATATCGCCTCATCAACATTATTCACTATATAGCGAACCTGGACTTTAGAAAATTTCTTCTCTTCCATATATATTGTTTTTGTAAAACCTATTTCAGGAAAGGATAATATCTACAACTAACACTTTTAATATAAAACGAAATTACCAATAATTATAATCAAAAGCACTGATTAAAATTGAATCGCTTTGTGCCAAATTGATCAAGGGTTAATTATTGAATAATACCTTATCACGACCCATTCTTCAGATAGTATGAGACTATCCAAAAGAGAAAGCTCATATTTTGTAAAGAATAGATAGAATTCGGCTAAAGCCTTTGAAGATATTTCATTTTCCATCCGGGTTGAAACCCGTGGCAATTCAACCAGTGTCAATTAAAATACTCTGACCTAATAATTCATTCGCGGTTTTTCCTTTGCAGAGTATAACATTTTTAGAAGCAGTAAACAAACAAATATTTAAGATTCATCATTCCAATTCAAACTATACAAAGGCATGCAACATATACTAACTATTCTCAGAAGGAGAATTTAAACTATCATCAATTTTTTCCTTGTCTTTTTTAAATTCCAGTTTACCAAACTTCCAGGTAAAATTAATTCCGAAAGAACGAAATGGTAAAGAGCGTGTACCGTTAATAACAAAGTTAGGTCCGTAAACTTTGGTAATTTGTGTAATATCTTTACTGAAAGGATTAGAGGCAGTAAGCGCCACGCTGCCTTTTTTATTCCATATCTGTTTACGTATGGCAAGGCTGTAAGTGGTAAATGAAGGATACGTTCCCTGTGCTTCATGCCTTGCAGAACGGAAATTACCAAAGAACTCTGCAACTAACGTATTTGAAAACTGGTAATCTGCATTAAGGTTAATGTGATAATTAAAACTATTGTAATCGTAGCCTTTATCTATCGTATTAATGGTGCGTCTTTCATAGAAAAAAAGATTGGATCTTAAATCCAGTTTTGAAAAGAATTTAGCAGAAGCAAAAAAATTAACCCCATAATTATTTTCTCTTCCAATATTTTGCGGTGTGCTCAAAGCGACATCTGTATAGGTAGTATCACCTACCTGGTAAGATGGATAATAAACGATGAAGGGTTGAATATCGCCCTCATTAATGCGATAAAAAAGATTGACCATAAAAGTGCCGGAACCGGCAATGTCGGTACTATATCCTAATTCAAATCTGTGGCTTATTTCCGGATCAAGATTGATATTGCCGGTTGATAGATTTTTGGGATCACTTGTATTAATAAACGGGTTTAAATCATGGTAGTCGGGCCTCTCGATCCTTTTGGAATAACTTAATTTGAAAAGAGAACTTTCATTTATTTTTTTTGAAAAAAAGATAGAAGGCACAAAAGTATTGTATCCCGGAATCTGCTGTTGTTGCAGTGCATCTGAAAAATAAGAATTGATTTCAGTGCGTTCATATCGTTCTCCTATTTTAGCATCAAACCAATTAAAAACCGGGAAAGAAATTTCTGCATAACCGGCATATACATTTTGATGATAATCTAAAATATTTGATAAGTAATTATCCTTTGAATAATCCCCTGTACTATTTAAATCCAGTACTGATGAATTGCTGTTGACATCATATAAATTCAATTTACCCCCAACTCCTAAAACGATATTCTTTTTTATGGGCTGTGTATAATCTGCGCGAATTTCAGTTTCATTCTCGGTTCCGGGGTTGATTGATTTTGTACTATAATAGAGTGAATCTTGAGGAAAGGTGTATTGGTAAATATTATCGAGTACTCTGCGGTTTCCCAAACTGGTATTAACAGCCAGGTCTAATTCCTGGCCATCTTTTTTGAAAGTTTTTTTATAGTTGAGACTTGCATCTGCATTATGAAAATGAAAAGTATGGTCGGCGTTAATAGAGTTTGCAATATCCGAAAGAAGATCTCCATTTAAGTCTAAGGTTTGTTGATCCTGGTCAGTGAAAGTATTGCTTTTATGTCCAAAATTCTGATAGGAAACTGAGCCGGTAATTCCGTTGTGCTCATTAAGATCCCAATCAAAGCCAAGCCCTGTCTCGTATCCGGTTCTTTGGTCATCCCCTGATGAAAGCTGGGATAGCAAAATATTATTATTGGCCGATGTATCATTGGTAAGCCTGTCAGAAGAAGAGGTAGAATTTGATTTTAATCTTGCATTGCCGCTTACGAATGCATTTATCCCAAAACTTCCCTGTCGTGCATTAAAATTAAAAGAGCCATTCTCTGTTCTTGTTCCGGCAGTGAGCGATAAATTTCCATTCATCCCATGAGAGTCGTTCTGTTTTAAAATGATATTAATAATTCCACCAAGTCCTTCTGCATCATACTTAGCGCCCGGATTGGTGATCACTTCTATACTTTTTATCTGGCTTGCAGGAATAGATTGTAACACATCTGCGATGTCGCTTCCAAAAGCTGCCGATGGTTTTCCATTAATAAGAAACCGGATGCTTGAACTTCCCGCCAGTTCTACATTTCCATCTACATCTACAGAAACCTCGGGTACTTTTTTTAATACATCCGTAGCTACACCCACCTGTGAAGTAACATCTCTTTCTGCATTAAAAACCATTTTATCAATTTTGTTTTCAACCATTTTTGGCTGTCCTGAAATAGTAATATTCTGAAGCGTTTTCGTTTTTGATTGCAATGCAATTTGATTTACAACTGCTATTGGGTTGTTTTTATTTACGATAATATTATTGATAGTTGTAGAATTAAAGCCGATGCATTCTGCAACGAGTTTATATTTTCCGGCATTGTCAAGGGTTATTTCAAAATTTCCCTTTTTGTCGGATACACTTCCAGTTACCGGTTTTTTGGCACCTTCCTGATAAACAGAAACAGTAGCAAATTCCAATGGTTGCCTGGAAATTGAATCTATTAATTTTCCTCTGATTTTAAAAACATTGTTGTTTTGTTGGGCAAAAACGGGCAAACTTAAAATACAAAATAAAGCGGGTAAGAATCTCTTCATCAAAATTCAATTTTAATTTTAATTGGGTTGCAAAGATATTTTATGATTTTGTAGAAATATTGAAGAGAGAAGAAAAATTTATGTTATTTTATTTGAGAATAAAAAACAGAAATCATCATTATTTGCTTGTTTATTGAAAGTCTGGTAAACCCGGTATTATAACTGTTAGGCATAAACGAATATTATTTAAAATTTCAACTACTGATTAAATCATGACTGGTTATTTTATTTTTCATTAAGTGTCAAAATAAAGTTAAGCACTATATTATCCCATTTATTTATCGAATACTACTTTTACGGCGTACCCGGTGAGGCCGGGAGGCTTTGTCATTACACCTCCCAAAAAAGAATTATCCGAAATAAAAGAGATGGATCCTGCCAACCGATATTTATTTACAGACTGAGTACTATTCCTTTTATTCATATAGGTGAGATATTCTTTATCACTTCCATCAGTGTTCATGATCTACCAATCGGAACCTTGAATTTGAAAAGGAAAAATATCGCATTCATAACCGGTCATATAAACTATTTTATTTCCCGAATGGATATGTACTACAACAAAAGTGGACTAAACTTCAAGAACGGCTGATTCATTCCATTCGTCGAAAAAGAACATACACTCATCGAATTCTTACGATAATATTTTAGTGAATAGAGCACTTTTACATTCAGAAACCGTAAAATCACTGTGTGATAAAAAAAGAAAACATACCCTACTATCTGAATAACCTTATACCAAGAAAAATGAAAACAATTGCACTCAATTACAAATTATCAAAGGGCTTATCCCTCATTGCAATTAGCTTTCTTTTAAGTAATTTATTACAGGCTCAAACTTATGCCGGTAAAGCAAATGGTACATGGACAAGTGCCTATGCCTGGCAGGGCGGTATTGTCCCTACTAATGGGAGTATATCTTCGGGGACGATAATTAATATAAAACAAATAGTTTACTATCCTGGCAGCAATACCAGAAATAAAGAAGGTATAAATACGTTAAGGCATAAATACTTTAAGTAATATGAAAAGTGCCATTTAGTGTATTAAAAGCTGAAAAGAAGTAAATTTTTTTATCCTAATCCCAATAAAAACAAAACTTTTTTATGAAGAAGATTCTATTATTTATTTGTGTGTTTATTTGTATTCGGGCTGCAAAAGCCCAAATCTCATATACCTGGAATGGTTCCGTATCATCAGCGGCAACTGTTGCCGCCAACTGGTCTCCCAATGGTATACCTGGCCCGACAGATAATGCAACTATAGTAACTGGCAGCAATATCTGTGCATTAAATATTAACGCCTCTATTGCAAATCTTACTGTTACAAGCGGCACACTTGATCTGGGAGGCAATACTCTTACTATTAGCGGCTCCAATGCAATTTTCACCTCCGGTACTGTGCAAAATGGTACGCTTACCGTTTCGGGAGCAACCACCACTACATTTGGAAACGGCACGGTAACTATGAATTGTATTGTAAACGTAACATCTGCAGCAGTTACTTTTCGGAATACCACTTTTCAACAAACAGTCAATGTTGTAAAAACGGGAGCCAGTAATGACGCCAGTAGCGGAAATAATATTTTTAATGGTTCTGTAATAATGACAAATGCGGGATCAGGGTACCTGATGCTTGGCAATGGCAACCCCGATCAGTTCCATAGCACATCTACTTTCAATAACACCGGAAGTAATATTATATATGTTGCTTATAATAGCAGCAATAATATTTTTGGCGGGGTCACTACTTTTAATAATACACCGACAGCCAATACATTAATATATGTAAGCCAGTATTCCGTAGGTACACTTTTTAATAATAACATTGTAGTTACTTCCACCAACGGCCAGGGGGTTCAATTTTGTAATGGCAATGCCAGTGCATCGGCAACATTAGCGTCTGGTAATACAATCTCGGCTGGAGCAGGAGGGTTTTCTGCAGGTACATTATCGCTGAAGCAATTTACACAAGCAGGTGCAACACCTCAAAACATAACATTAACTGGCAATGCTACCGCAAATTTTATTGGTACAACATTTAATGGGGCTTTATCGGTTAACTCACCCAATATATATACATCAAACAGTATTTACAATAATGCAACCGTCCTGACAAAAACAGATGGTACAAATACTAATGCAACCACAGGTGGAAATACGTTTAATGCCGCACTGACTATAAATTATACAGCTACAAATGCAGCAGGTCAGTGGTTTGGCTTTGGCAATGGGGCAGCAGATTTATATAATGGAGATGTTTATATTAATAACAGCAGTTCTGATAGGATTATTTTGGGCTACAATTCTACAAATAATCAATATAATGGAAATCTTATTGTAACGCAGACAGGCTCTGCTGTTGGTATTGCATTAGCATGGATTAGTGGTACAAGCTCTATAATGGCTACCGGGAAATCCATATCCATTGGTGCGGCTGGTTTTACCACAGGTTACTTAGGTATTTCCGGATTCACTCAAAATGGTTCTACTGCAATAAATTTAACGACTACTGGAAGTTCATCTGTATATGTTGGGGCTATTGGAGGCAACACCCCCTCGGTATTTGGAGGTAGTCTTACTATAACCTCACCTGATATTTATATGAGAGGCGGAACATATAATGCTCCCGTTTCTTTAACAAAAACAGGAGGTGGAAGCGACCATAACAATGGATACCAAAACATTTTCAACTCAACTTTAGCTATAAACCAGCAGAGCAATTCAGGCTATTTTATGCTGGGATATAATTCAAATGATCTGTTCAATGATAATATCACCCTGACTTCCAGTGGTACAGGCGGAATATTGTTGGGATATGCTTCGGGAACCGGCAACCCTACACTTGCCTCTGGCAAAACTATCCTTATTGGAGGAGCCGGCTTTAACGCCGGGTATTTGCAGCTGAATAAATTTACCCAATTAGGCAATACCGCTATGAACCTGGCTTTCACAGGAACTAATACTTCAGCTACCTTCGCCTACAATTCTGTAATTGGAGGAAACCTCGTTATCAGCAGCCCGGATTTTTATTTTAACGGATGCACATTTAATGGAAGTGTAGATGCCACTAAAACAGGGGCTACGGGTGATTATAACCAGGGGGGTAATATATTTAACGGGCTTTGCAATATTACAAATAATAGTGCCGGATATATAGTTCTTGCAAGTACCAGTCCCGACATCTATAACAATGATGTAACCTTTACCAACAATGGTTCTGAAAGGATATTACCCGCTTATTCCAGTGCGGGCAATCAATTCAATGGCAATATTTTAGTAAACACCACCGGCAGCGCACAGGGAATTTATTTTTGCGGTGGCAATTCAACAGCTACGGCTACGTTGGCAGCGGGGAAAACCATACAGGCAGGAGTTACCGGACTTAATGCCGGCTATTTAATATTGAGGCAATTTACCCAATTGGGCAATACCCCGGTAAATCTTACACTCAACAGTACTGCAACTACTCTGCAGTTTGGCCCAGGCTCTGCTATTGGTGGAAATCTTACTTCTTCGAGCCCTGGATTACTTTTTAACGGTTGCACATTTTCGGGTACTGTTACTTCTACCAAAACCGGGGCAGGAAATGATGCAAGCAGTGGAGATAATGTATTTAATGGAACAGTCACAATGACCAATGCAGGCTCTGGTTATTTAATGTTCGGTAATGGCAATTCAGACCAGTTCAACGCTGCCTCTACTTTTAATAATACAGGGAGTAGCAATATGTATGTCGCATACAATAGTAGCAATAATATTTTTGGTGGTATCGCCACATTTAATAATACACCTACAGCTAATACATCTATATCAGTTAGCTCTTATTCAGCGGGGACTGTTTTCAATGACAGTATTGTGGTAACATCATCCAATGGGCAGGGAGTCCAGTTTTGTAGCTACAACTTAACAGCATCTGCTACTTTGGCCGCAGGCAAAACCATCAGCATTGGTGCAGGTGGCTTTTCGGCAGGAACATTATTGCTTCGTCAATTTGCCCAGATTGGTTCAACAGCACAAAGCCTGGCTTTAACCGGTTCCGGCAATTTGACATTTGGGCCAAACTCTGCATTTGGAGGCAACGTAACATCAGTAAGCCCGAGTTTATATTTCAATGGTTGTACTTTTAGTGGGACTGTAAATTCTGTCAAGACAGGAGCAACCGGCGATATAAGCAGAGGAAACAATGTTTTCAATAACGCTAGTGTTTTTACTAACTCAGGCTCCGGACAATTATATTTTGGCAACGGCAATTCTGACCAGTTCAACGCTGCCTCTACTTTTAATAATACAGGGAGTAGCAATATGTATGTCGCATACAATAGCAGCAATAATATTTTTGGGGGTATCGCCACATTTAATAATACACCTACAGCTAATACATCTATATCAGTTAGCTCATATTCAGTGGGGACTGTTTTCAATAGTAATATTGTAGTTACATCTAACAATGGGCAAGGAGTTCAGTTTTGTAACAGCAGCGCCAGCGCAACAGCAACTTTAGCAGCAGGAAAGACGATTTCAGTAGGTGCAGGAGGTTTCTCAGCAGGTACGTTACTGCTCAGGCAGTTTACCCAGGTTGGTGCAACACCACAAGGTCTGACTTTAACAGGATCTGGTAATTTGACCTTTGGGCCTATTTCTGCATTTGGAGGCAATGTAACATCAGTAAGCCCGAGTTTATATTTCAATGGCTGCAATTTTAGCGGGACTGTAAATTCTGTCAAAACAGGAACAACCAGCGATGCAAGCACTGGAAACAATGTTTTTAATGACGTAAGTGTTTTTACCAATTCAGGCTCCGGTTATTTGATGTTCGGAAATGGTAATGCAGACCAGTTCAACGCAGCATCTACTTTTAATAACACCGGTAGTAGCTATATCTATGTCGCATACAATAGCAGCAATAATATTTTTGGTGGTGTCGCCACATTTAATAATACACCCACAGCTAATACATATATATTAGTTAGCCCGAATTCAGCGGGGACTGTTTTCAATAGTAATATTGTAGTTACATCTAACAATGGTCAGGGAGTTCAGTTTTGTAACAGCAGCGCCAGCGCAACAGTAACTTTAGCAGCAGGCAAAACCATTTCAGTGGGTGCAGGAGGTTTCTCCGCAGGTACATTGTTACTCAAGCAATTCACGCAAGTTGGCGCAACACCGCAAAGCCTGACTTTAACCGGATCCGGCAATTTGACTTTTGGGCCTATCTCAGCTTTTGGGGGCAATGTAACCACATCCAGTCCGGCACTTTCTTTTAACGGATGTAGTTTTAGCGGCACTGTCAATTCCACCAAGACAGGTACTACTAATGATCAAAGCCAGGGAAATAATATATTCAATAGTGCAAGCACATTTACAAACAATGGAACAGGTTATTTATTAATGACAATAAATTCCGCTGATGCTTATAACAGCGATGTTACATTTGTGAAAAATAATTCAGGGTTAATTTATCCAAATTATAATAATAACAGTACCTATTCAGGCAATCTTACAGTTTCATCTTCAACGGCTATTACATTTGGTGCGAACTCAGGAACGGCAATTTTTAATGGTGGAGGCTTGCAAAATATTAATGCAGTTTCCGGAACGCCCGCGCCTGTATTCACCACGTTGGTGATAAACAATACAGGCAGCGGTGTTACTTTAAACAACACTTCCATTAATGTATCCAATAATCTTACATTAACATCAGGACTGCTCAATACCTCAACAAGTTATATTTTAACTATGTTGAATGGCTCTGTCACTGCGGCAGGTAATGCTCTATCAACCAGCTATGTAAATGGACCAATGAGGTACCAGAAATCAGTATCAGGTATTTCCACTTTAAATTTCCCTATAGGTAATAGCCCCGATTGCAGGCCTGTTGTGCTGACTGTGAATCATAGTAATGGTACTCTATACACTTATGAGGCACAGTTATTCGATGCAAGTGCTGCTGCTTTAGGATATACACTTCCTCCAACTGTGGATGTTGTATCGCATATGCATTATTACACCATCAGTAGAAAAGATGCTTCCGGCAATAGCCAGCCTGTTGCAGGGTTAAGTGGTAACCAAACCATACAAATATTTTTTGGGAACAATGATGTTGTGTTAGATGGAGGCGAGTTGACTATTGTAAAAAACACTTACACAGCCCCTACCTCATGGATTGATATTGGCGGCACGGGCGGCCCGGCTTATGCTTTTGGCGCAAACCTGGTGGGAAGCATTACTTCAACATCTTCGCCAACTGCGTTCAATTCCTTTTCTACTTTTGCTATAGCAGATGATATGAATGGCCTTAACACATTGCCAGTCCAGGTTATCAATTTTAATGCTCAGCTTGTAAATAATAGTAGCGTTGATTTGAGTTGGACTACTGAAACAGAAACAAACAACAATTATTTCACTATAGAAAAAAGCAGCGATGCTGTTAATTTTGAATTCTTCCAAAATATTAGTTCAAAAGCATTGAACGGTAATAGTACCACTACTTTAAATTATATTATTCACGATGCAAACCCCTATAATGGAACAACCTACTACCGTTTAAAACAAACTGATCTTAATGGTAATAGTAAATACTGGAATATTGTTTCGGTTACCCTAAATCAAAATCAATCTGTAACAATTTATCCAAACCCAACAACAGGCACTATTTTTATAAACGGCCTTAGTGTAAATGAAAATAATCTGAAAATAGAATGGTTAGATATAAGTGGAAGGTTAATGAGTCAGGAAAACATTGCGGTAATGGGTGGCACAGCCAAGATAAATGTTCAGCTAAGCGCTGGGGTTTACATACTACTGTACATGACTTCTGATGGAAGCATACATCAGCAAAGAGTGATCATCAAAAAATAGCAAATTAATATTTTTATAATTGGGCCGTTCCGAAAATAAATGGAACGGCTTTTTTAATGGGCAAGTCTTTTCTTCTTTATTCGTTTCCGGTAAAATATTTTTAGATAAACTTTCCATTGTTTGTTTGATTATAATGAAGAAGATTTACGGCAATATTTATTTTTTACAAAATATGCTACCTCTTTTATAATGTATTTTTTGATTCCAACAGAGCGGGACGCTGTGAGCGGTGTTCTTACCACCCAGTACCAGCAAAGCTATGCGCCAATTCGAAATGCAACAACGCCAACTCAACAACCGGAAAAGGAAAGAATAAAAATAATGTTACAAAGAAATATCCGAATCTTGTATTAATTATATTTAGATTTGGTTGGAGCTGAATGTAATAGCATCTGTTTAAAAAATAAATTTAATAAATATGCAAAGAACAATTGCAAAATGGATTCTTATTCTATCTTTTTCTTTAATTGTCTTTATAACCAAAACACAGGCCCAATCAACAACGGATTCAAAAATGAGTTATAAAGAGATGGGCGGTGAAAACCCGGATGCACAGACCGACATACAAATAGTTGGCGACTTTGTCAATGACCTCACAACGGGAAACCTGGATAAAGCAAAAGCACTTTTGGCTTACAGTTATAAAGGTTATGGCCCAAGTCCTATTGATTCAACAGACGCGGAACTAACTATAAGTAGTTGGAAAAAAAATTACAAATTGCAATCAAACAGGAAAGTGAATTTTGTAGAAGAGACATTTCGTGTAAAGTCCGGAGATCTGGTAGGAGATTGGGTGTCCTTATGGGGTGATTATAGTTTTACACAAAATGGAAAAGAAATAAAATTCCCTTTTCAATACACAGCCCACGTAACTAATGGAAAAATTGATACAGACAGGATCTATTATGACAAGTCGTATATAGAAAAAACAATTGGTTACTCAGGTAATCCCCTGGTGTTCTAGATAATTATTATCAGCCTGGGATGAATTCCCGGAAAATAATCCCACATTCCTTCTTTTGGCGAAATCATCATTTACAGAAAGGGAAAAATTATGAATGCAAAAAATAGCTACTTTTAATCTTCAAAAAAATTTTATGAGAAAAACAGGGCTTATTATTACTATTTACTTTTTTGCAAGCATCGCGGGTATGGCACAATCAAACAACTCTCATCTGTTAGCAGTTAAGGACAGCACCATGCGCGCAAAGATGCATGCAGATTCGTTGAAAATAGAAGATCAATTTGCAGAGAAAATAAGATGGCAAAGCCTGGAGAACAAAGAAGAATTTCCTGTAATCAATGCAGGAAAATTTTCAGGCGTTTTTCCTGTAACTGGTATCACTGAAGTACCCGATCCTAAGATGCAATACAAATTACTTTTTGAAATTAAAAACAAGAATCCTGATTCTCTTTTAAATGAGCCTGATCAAAGCCTTGTAGAAGTGGCCAGAATAATTAATCTTCATGTGGCTTCCGGTATTCCGTTAAAAAATATTTCAATCGTAATGGTGATGCATGGATATGGTCTGTATTCAATTTGTACAAATGATTCTTATCAAAAGAGATTTAAAATGAATAACCCCAATTTGAAACTGATAAGTGATCTTGAAAAACTGGGTGCCCGTTTTATTGCCTGCGGCCAGGCAATGAACTTTCTTGATATCAAAAATGAAGAATTACTTCCTGTAGTAAAAGTATCGTTCACTGCTCAAACCGCATTATCAGGTTACCAGCTTAAAGGTTATGTGTTGAAAACGGTAGAACCCGATAAATAGTAAAATGAGAATTTTATTTTGCATTTAGGTTACCATCACAGCATCATCTTCGTGAAGTAGCGAAGCAACAAATAGACACGATTCTTATTCTATTTCTTTCTATTGATTTTCGGGCAGGTTTGATGTGTGAATATTCGCGATTCCTGTTTTCTTCGATTTCAAATTTACTTATTCCGTTCTCAAACTCTTCGCGGGATTTGCCATGGCTGCTTTTATTGTTTGAAGACTTACGGTTATAAATGCAATAACAATCATGAAAATAAATGGAAGCAAAAAATACATCCAATGTATGCTGATACGAAATGCATATCCCTGCAGCCAGTTTGATGTAGTAAGCCATGCAAGCGGAACAGAGATTACAAATGCAATCAGCAGGAGCAAAGCAAACTCGCGGTAAAGCAATTTTAAAATATTGAAAACGGATGCGCCTAAAACTTTTCGGATGCAGATTTCTTTTGTGCGCTGAAGTGTAGTAAAAGAAGCAAGACCGAATAACCCCATACACGCAACCAAAATAGCAAGGCTTGTAAATAATCCGAACACCTGGCCAAAACGCTGATCCGCTTTATATTGGTCATTGAAATGATCATCAAGAAAAAAATAATCGAAAGTATTACCCGGAAAAAATTTAGTCCATTCAGCTTTTACAACATCAATTGTTTTGTTTGCATGTGCTGCATCAGTTTTTACAGATAAGTAACCATTCACATCAGGAATCAACCGGAGAATTAATGGTTCATACGCTTCTTGTAAAGATTGCTGGTGAAAATTTTCTGTTACACCAACGATTGTATATTTTCCGCCCCAGAAATCAATTCTTTTGTTCAGCGCTCCTTCAGGTTTATTAAATCCCAACTGTTCTACCGCTTTCCTGTTAAATATTACAGCGCTGTCATCAGTACCAAAGCTTTTTGAAAATATACGCCCTGCAATCAATTTCAATCCATAAGTTTTCATATAATCATAATCAACTCCGATAACACGATATTGTTTCTGCGTATTTTCATCAGTGCCTACAAGCTTGATGCCGCCTGCATTCCAGCCAACCGGTTCGCCGGGAATACTTGTAGAAACTGTTATATTTTTAACAGAAGGATATTGGCTTAACCCTTCTTTGAAGGTGGTCATTTTTTGCAGGTAAGTTGAATCAATTCCAACGATTGGAGGTGATACCACCAACGTCTGATCTATATTAATTCCCAAAGATTGTTTGCGCATGTATTGTATTTGCTCGTAAACAGTAACTGTTCCAATTAATAAAAACAATGATGCGACAAACTGAAAGACTACCAATGATTTTCGTAAAACAGAATTTTGTTTGGTGCTGCCCATATTTCCTTTTAAAACTTCAATAGGTTTATAACCTGATAATACAAATGCGGGATATAAACCTGATAAAAAAACACCGATTATAAATAATGCAGCAAGTGATAACCAGAACTGGCTCTGGCCAAATAATGAAAAAGAAATTTGCTGACCCGAAAGTTCATTAAATCCAGGAATGGAAATTAAAACAATCAACAAAGCAAGTACCAAAGCAATTCCATTCATTAAAGCAGATTCAGAAAGAAACTGGAATATTAGTTGTTTTCGCTGCGATCCTATTGCTTTACGCACGCCCACTTCCCGTGATCTTGTTATGGCACGGGCCGTAGCAAGATTAATATAATTTATCCAGGCAATTATTACAATAAAAAAAGCAATACCTAATAAAAGATAAACAGTTTTACCATCACCATTGATGCCCGGCTCCATCATATAATGAGAATACAAATGAATATCTTTTAAAGGTTGTAAATTATAAGTGACGGAAGAATTGTATTTCTTCATGTCAGCGCCAACAAATTTTTCAACAATGGGGGGAAATTTCTTTTCAACTGATTGAGGGTTTGCATCTTTTCGCAACAATAAATAAGTGAGGCATCCATCCCATTCCCACGCTGTTTCGGGGCCATTGCCTGATGAATCCGTATGCGTTTTTACAAAAGTAGCATACGAAAGAAGGATGTCTGGTTTCAATTGGGTATTAACCGGCGCATCTTTATATACTGCTGTTATTGCGTAATTACTATTCCTGTTTAATTCCAATCTTTTTCCGACAACATTGGTACTGCCAAATATTCTGCGTGCGGTTGTTTCAGAAAGCGCTGCGGTATTGGGCTCTTTTAATGCAGTGTTTTTATCGCCGGCAATTAAAGGATAAGTAAATATGTTGAAAAAGGAACTGCTTGCAAAAAACACCTTTTTAATTTCCAACGGCTCGTTGTTTACATCGGCAGTAACACTGCCATTTTGAACAACCTTTACATAATCTTCTATTTCCGGGATGGCATCTTTAAAAGAATTACCTACTGCAAAAGCGCCTGCAGCCCATTGTGTACTTAGTTTCCCATTGTCGTACCTGTCTTGTTCCACACGGTAGATTCTGTCTTTATTTACCTGGAAATTTTCATAGCTTAATTCAAACGATACATATTGCAGAATAAGCAGGCATGCTGCAATGCCAATAGCCAGCCCAAAAATATTAATGCCTGAATAAGCCTTGTGGCGTATCATATTGCGCCATGCGATTTTAAAATAATTTTTTATCATTGGCCTTATTTTTTAAAAGAGTTATTTTTTGTAGTTTTGAGAACACTAAAAATGAAAAATTATGGAACAAATAGTAATTGAAGTGGATGAAGCTACCGCTAAAAAATGGCAAGATGTTTCTCCTAAAATAAAAAACTAGTTGGAGGAAAACTTTGAAGACCAAATTGAAATTATTTCTCAAGGAATAAAAGAAGCTCATTTTGAAGCTCTTCTTGACAAAGCAAGTGATGAGGCAGCGCGGAATGGACTTACTGAAGAAATCCTTCAACAATTGCTGAATGAACAATAATATTTTTTTTATTTTTAATGGGAAAACCTGAAAATATACTTTTAAATAATTTTTATGGAAAAAATAGTTATAGAAATAGATAACCCTACAGCCGAAGAATTTAAGAAATTCAGCCCTCAAACCCGAAGCAGATTTGGTGAAACTGTGGCCATTGCATTGAAAAAAATAATTAACGATGCTACAGACGAAAACTATAAACGTTTTCTTGATGCGATTAGCGATGAGGCACAAAGAAACGGGCTTACGGAAGATATTCTTAACGACTTGCTGAAGGCTGATGATTAATACATTTGTGTTTGACACTAATTCGCTTATCAGCGCACATCTCCTGTATAAATCGGAGAGTAGAAAAGCATATAATAAAGCCCTTGATACAGGTATTCTTATATATTCTGCTGCAACATTTGATGAATTTGCAAAGACGTTTATCCGATCAAAGTTTGAAAGATATTTACCTCTTGACAAACGAATGTCTGTTATAAGAGAGTTCCAGGCAAGAGCTGCTTTAATTGACGTTGGAATATCCGTTACAGACTGCCGCGATCCCAAAGACAATAAATTTCTTGAATTAGCACTTTCCGCAAATGCTTCCTGCATTATCACCGGTGATAAAGACCTGCTTATTCTAAATCCGTTTCGTAATATTCCCATTTTAAACGCTGTTGATTTTATGAATAATTTTTGAGACCTCACCCCAACCCCTTTCCAAAAGGAGATGGATACGCTCCCTGATTTATTTATTTCGTTTGTGTATTACTGTTATATTATTACAGTAAACAAATAAATACACGGACTTTTCATTTTCCATTTCCCATTCCTTCATTAGCATATCAATCATATCACCATTCACGTGAACGTGCCAGGATACTATTCGAACGCGCCGCGGCGCGATCCTACTCAGAACGCAAACTATCCACTGGATTTGCTATCGCTGCTTTTATCGCCTGGAAACTTACTGTTGCAGTTGTGATAAAAATTATGGAAACGGCAGCAATTACAAAAATAGCAGGGCCAATATTAATTCTATAAGCAAAACTTTGCAGCCATGTATTCATTGCCCACCATGCTAAAGGAAAGCCAATGAGAATAGATATGAAGACAGTAGCGTTGCGTTATAAATCAAACAGTGTCAATTGGTTATCATTTTGTTCTTTGAAATATTGTAATTGAGTCTCCTGAAACAGTTGATTTATGGGCATTCTTTCAAATAAAGAGATACTTAAAATTTGTAAAATTTCGTAAAGGGTTTGATTGAGCATAAATTTCTTTTTTGCTATAGCTACTAAAACATATACCGAGACCGCAATCCATATTTGGGTTTTCACTGCATTCTCACTCTGTCCCCAAAAGGATTTTATCTTGAGGTGTTGCTTGATCCATTTGAAAAACATCTCAATATCCCAACGGGCTTTATAAAGTAAGGCTATATCTGTTGCTTTAAGATAAAAGTTGTTGGTTAGGAAGATTAGTGTTAGTCCTGATAGATCATCTTTAAATTTTATGATGCGCAATTTTTCAGGATAATCCTTAGAGGCATAATGATTGTTTAACATGATGGTTTGATCATAGATAACACCTTTTTTTATATCCTTTGGATGTGAGTAAAGCCGCCTGTAATTCATGTTATCTTTTGCTCTGGTAACAAAAAAAGCATTGCATAGATGAATTCTGTAAAGCCGCTTGTAATCTACGTATCCTTTGTCCATAATATAAAAACTATTCGCTTCAAATGAAATGAAGTCCAGCGCATTTACATCGTGAACAGAAGCATTTGAGAATAATATAAATTCAGGAATAGCAGTTTTCAAATCTATTTGCGTATGAAGTTTTATTCCTGCCTTTGTTGTACGAAACGTAGCCCAAAAAAATGTAGATAAACATAGGTCAATGGTAGTTGCGTCTATGGCAAATACATTTTCTTTAAGTTCTATTTCTAACTTATTATCGTCTATGTATAATCGTTTTGCTTCTTTAATAAGCAACATAGCATGTTCCTCATAAATCTTGTAGGATCGATTTTCGTTAGCCCTGGTTATTGTACTTATAGCAACCACTTTGCCAAAGCCCAGATGATAACTCTTGCTGGCAATAGCGTTTATGCACATCATAGTATCTGTGATACTTTCTCTATGGGTGAGCTGCCCGAAAGCCATGCATAAAAATTGTTTCCAACAACTAAATTCTCTCAACTTGTAGTCGCCGGAATGCCTATTAACAATGGTTTGAAAGGAGGTTGGTGACACCAAGCTCATTAATTGGGAAAACACATACTTGCCTGTAAACATAACTTATTGGTCTTCAGACAAATATAAAATTTCAAGGCTGAAAAAAATCAAGTCGTCTTAGGCATCAAATCCGCTGTAACTCAATATTGACAATATTTTCAAAGAACTATTTGTTACTTCAACGCAACGCTAATGTATTCACATCTTTCTTTATAAAAATATTGGCACAGTAAAAGAACAAATAATGGCCTTTCTTATTTTTTAATGACAACTAATTTCTAAGTAATAAGGCATAAAAAAAATAAAAGTGTTTCCTCGATTTTTTTCTATTGTATTAATTGCTTTAATTTGAATAACTAATTTTTAAAAATTATGAAAGAAGGAGCCGAATTACCCGAAGATGAAAAATTCAGTGATGATCCGGAAGAAAATCTGCGATTGGAGAATGAATTTCTGAAGATGAAAATGATGGCCGAATCGGGCGGCATTATTGGGGGTAATGGCGATAGCAGACTTCCTCCTGAAATTGAAAATCAGTGGCTGAAGAATGTAATAGAATTTGAAAGGACTTATGCTAATGCAAAACCTCAAAAGATTGTTGACCTGCTTGGTAAACCTTCTTTTGAAAATGAAAAAGACCTGGACGATAAAAAATTTAAGACTGAATTTACCCGTTTAAAAAAATTATTAAAGGATCATAATATCAATGTAGATTTTATTGCTCCGCAAACAGATCGCGTGAAATATCATTTTATTACCCGGGAATTATTCGATCACGAAACTGATTTTATTCCCGTAAAAGGAATGACCACTAATTTTATTTATGAAGAGTTTCATCCTGATCATAAAAATGAAATTGCAGAAATTACCAATGATTTTTTAAATGATTTTTTTCAAAGAAAATTGAATATTGACACACATTATATCAATAATGAAATTATTCTTCCTGATGGAAATGTGATTTCAAAAGAGCAGTTAATTAATCGTTTTTATTCCATGTATGAAGTAGCGGTTGAGTTTGCAAACACTTCATTCCAGGTAGATAATATTGAATTTGAAATAAAAGAAGAAACAGAAGATGTGCCTTCTGGTATGGGTTTTAGTGAAGGGGAAATTCAATACGATATGATCTTTAAAGATGGCGAAAGAAGGACTATTCACGGACCTTTTAAAATATATTTTGGCAGGCAATGGGAATTCTGGAATATTTATTTTTTCTACCTCGCGGGGTATAATCTGCAGCCGAAAAATAAAGAATAATTTCTATCAGGAAATCATCTTGCGCGTATTACTAAAGCCTTTAGAAATTGTTTTCCTTTTGCCAAAAAACATTTTGAGTGCAACAGGCAAAGTGGTTATTAATATCAGCCCGGGGATAATCCATACAAATATCGCACAATCTTATTTTTATTTAAGTTTGGTTTTTTTTCTCCATAACTTCAACTTGAAAATATAAATATGAAACCAAAGGCTCCTTCCTGAAGTGATAGAAGCCAAACTTATAAACCATAAATCACGGTTAAAAAATGATGTCGGCAACATAACAATCTGTTATCAATTTTTTTATAAAAAAAGTAAAATGGAAAATGCACGTGATCATAAAGTAGTTTGTTTTGGAGAAGTGTTATGGGATATATTGCCTTCCGGGGAAGTGCCTGGCGGCGCTCCAATGAATGTGGCCTACCATCTTCATAAGCAACATAAAAATCCCGCAGTAATCACGCGCATTGGTAATGATGAAAAGGGGAAAGCACTAATTGATATTTTTTCAGCTTATGGTATTTGCACTGATTATTTTCAAATAGATTATGAACATGAAACTGGTAAAGTATTTGCCAAGCCAAATGAACAACATGAAGTAGTATATGATATTGTAAAACCTGTAGCCTGGGATTTTATAAAAAAGGAAGATGCCCTTGATACATTAGTTTCCAATGCTGATTATTTTGTTTTTGGATGCCTTGCAGCAAGAAGCCCCGGATCGAAAAACACACTTTTACAATTATTAGAATCTGCAAAAACAAAAGTTCTTGATATCAACCTGAGGCCCCCTCATTACGACAGGAAAATTGTAGAAGAATTATTGGCAAAAGCTGATTTTTTAAAACTAAACCTCGAAGAGCTTGAATTAATCACCGGATGGTTTTCTAAATATACAACTATTAAAGACAGGGTAAATTCAATTAAGGAAAAGTTCAACGTTCAAAATATGGTAGTTACCAAAGGCGGCGATGGAGCTGACTTATATTATAACGGCTATGAATATACGCATAACGGATATAAAGTAAAGGTAGTGGATACGGTAGGCAGTGGCGATGCTTTTTTAGCCGGAATGATCGCCAAATTCTCAGAGAAAGCTCTGCCTGAAGAAGCTTTGGATTTTGCCAGCAGGCTGGGCGCGTATATTGCTACAAAAAAGGGGGCATGCCCGGATTATAGTGTTGAGGAGATTGACAAATTGATTTTATAATAGAATATTTCACATTCCGAAATACAAATAAAGCCCGTGTTAATTCGTATTACCCATGACTTTATTTTTATATTTCGTGGCATTATTTTTTAAAATCATAATACATGAAAATTATTACCTTATTGTTTTTCTTATTCGTTAATGCAATTCCTAAAGCGAATGCTCAACCAACTTATAATGAACAATACCGTCCTCAAATTCACTTTTCGCCAAAGGCACACTGGATGAATGATCCAAACGGAATGGTCTATTACAAAGGAGTTTATCATTTGTTTTTTCAATATTATCCCGGAGGAACAGTATGGGGACCGATGCATTGGGGACATGCCACCAGCAAAGATTTAATTCATTGGCAGCAACAGCCCATTGCATTGTATCCTGATAGCCTTGGATATATATTTTCAGGCAGCGCTGTGGTAGATAAAAATAATACAACAAGTTTTGATAAAAACGGTGAAGTGCCATTGGTAGCTATTTATACAAGTCACGATCCGGTTAGCGAGAAAGCGCATCAAAATAATTATCAAAATCAATGTCTTGCCTACAGCATTGATAATGGCAAAACATGGAAAAAGTATGAACACAATCCTGTATTAAAAAATCCTGGTATTACTGATTTTCGCGACCCAAAAGTAATGTGGTATGCGCCTGGTAAAAAATGGATAATGACTCTTGCTACAAAAGACAGGGTAACTTTTTATTCTTCCGCAGATTTGAAAAAATGGGAAAAAGAAAGTGAATTTGGCGAAGATGCCGGAGCACATGGAGGCGTGTGGGAATGTCCTGATTTATTTGCATTAAAAAATAATAAAGGCAAAAAAATTTGGGTACTTATTGTAAATATAAACCCAGGCGGCCCTAATGATGGATCAGCCACTCAATATTTTTTAGGAAATTTTGATGGAAAAAAATTTGTTGCTTACAGCAAAGCAACAAAATGGCTGGATTATGGTCCTGATGAATATGCCGGTGTTACCTGGAACAATACAGGAAGTAGAAAAATATTTTTAGGCTGGATGAGCAACTGGTTATATGCCAATGTAGTCCCTACTATAAAATGGAGAAATGCAATGACGATACCGCGTGAATTAAAATTAAAACAAATTGGAGAAAATATTTTTGTAGTTTCCCGGCCGGTTAAGGAATTGAATACAATTCAGGAAAGACCCATCGTCGCAGATAATATTCTTGTAACAAAAAGTTTTAATATTGCCCAAAAAGCAAAGGGAATAAAATTTCCCTGTTGTCTTAATATTAGCATGGATACCCTTAAAGATTTTTCGTTAATACTTTCCAATGATTTAGGGGAACAATTAAAGATAGGTTATGACCATAACCGCCATCAATATTATATTGACAGGGCTAAATCGGGGAAAATTGATTTTCAAAAAGATTTTGCTGAAAGGCATACTGCGCCGCGCTTTACGGAAAATCCTAAAATGAATATTTCATTGGTCATTGATGTAAGTTCTGTTGAATTATTTGCTGATGACGGATTAACTGTAATGACAGAAATATTTTTTTCAAACAAACCCTATGATAAAATGGTGATTCATTCTCCGGACAAATTATTCATAAAAAAAATAGAGTATGTGAAATTGAAAAGTATCTGGAAATAGATGAAGGAAAAGAGTTGATATTTTTTGTGATAAAGCCACTTTGCGAATACTATTTTATAAGCAGCTATAACCATAAAAAATTTATACATTCACACAAAACAATCTTATGCAAAGACGTCAATTTATCAGAAACAGCACAGTGGCCGGAGTAGGGCTAAGTCTTACTGGCTTAAAATTATCTTCGTTGTCTAAAAATAGCGCCGCCAACAAAGTCAGGGTGGCTGTTATAGGAACCAATGGCAGAGGGCTTTCACACATTGAAGCTTATCATACCATCCCAAATGTAGAGATTGCTTATATCTGCGATGTCGAAAAAAATGCATTGGCCAAGGGTATCAATCTTGCGGAAAAATTAAATGGAAAAAGGCCGAAAGCGATACAGGACTTTCGCACCATTCTTGATGATAAAGATTTGGATGCGGTATCTATTGCAACACCCGATCATTGGCACACACCGGCGGCTATTCTTGCTTGTGCCTCAGGCAAGCAGGTGTATGTAGAAAAACCATGTGGCCACAATCCTGAAGAAGGAGAAATGCTTATCGCTGCCGCAAAAAAATATAACCGGCTTGTACAAATGGGAAACCAACGCCGTTCGTGGCCCAATATAACTCAAGCAATGCAAATGATACATAATGGAATAATCGGCGAAGCTTATTTTGGCCATGGCTGGTATGCTAATAACCGCCAATCAATCGGCTATGGAAAGATAGTTCCTGTCCCCTTCGATCTGGATTGGGAACTCTGGCAAGGGCCTGCTCCGAGGAAGGAATATAAAGACAATGTAGTTCCTTATAACTGGCACTGGTTCTGGAATTGGGGCACCGGAGAATCATGCAATAACGGAACACACGAAATTGATTGCATGCGATGGGCTCTCGATGTAAACTATCCCAGCAAGGTAGTTTCCGGTGGAGGCCGGTATGCGTATAAGGATGATTGGCAGACTACCGACACACAAGTGATTACCTATGAATTTGGCGATAAAAAAGCCATTAGCTGGGAAGGACGCAGTTGTAACGAGTATCCGGAATCCGCATCAGGAAGAGGTTTTAAAATTTATGGAAAGAACGGCACATTGGTAAACGCAGGCGGCGATGATTATAAAATTTATGATAAAGACAATAAGCTGATTAAAGAAAGTAAAGAAGAACAAAAAACAGATACCATCAATACTATGGGGCCGGGTGTGCAATTAGATGCCTATCATTTTGAAAATTTCATTAATGCAGTAAGAGATGGGAAGCCTTTAAATTCTCCCATTACTGAAGGGCATAAAAGTGTGCTGCTATGCCATTTGGGTAACATTGCTCAAAGGGTTAGCCGTACACTTCAATGTGATGCATCCAACGGTGGTAAAATATTAAATGATAAAGAAGCACAAGCGCTTTGGAGCAGAAAATACCAGGAAGGATGGAGACCAAAGATTGAGATTTAGTTCCATAGATAAAGGTTGAAAGTTGAAGACGTTCAATTTGTGAACTCAAATTATTTATTCATCTAAAAATAATCTTCTCAAAAATGAAATTAAAATATCTGATAACTGCTTTGGTTTTTTTACCTTTTATAAGTTGTAATAATTCTTCCAAAAATTCTAATGATGATGGTTGGCAAGATCTTTTTAATGGTAAAAACTTAGATGGCTGGCATCAATTGAACGGAAGTGCAAAATACACGGTTGATAATGGTGAAATAGTGGGTACCACTGTGCCACATTCACCCAATTCCTTTCTCGTTACCAACAAGCAATATGGCGATTTTTTTCTTGACATAGATTTTAAAGTGGATACTTCTATGAATTCGGGAATTCAAATAAGAAGCGAAAGTTCTCCTGATTATAACAATGGACGCGTACATGGTTACCAGGTAGAAATTGATCCTTCCAAAAGAGCATGGAGCGGCGGTATCTATGATGAAGCGAAGCGCGGCTGGCTATATCCGTTGGAACTAAACCCGGGCGCTAAAACTGCTTTTAAGAACGGCGAATGGAATCATTACCACATTGAATGTATCGGCAATAATATCCGGACATGGGTAAATGGCGTACCTGCAGCTAATCTTGTTGATAGTATGACTCACAAAGGATTTATTGCGCTTCAGATGCATGCAATTCCGGATTCTTCTCAAGCAGGAGAAGAAATTCGCTGGAAAAATATCAGGATAAAAACAGGGGACCTGCAACCGAAACCTGATGATAGTATTTTTGTTGTGAATTTAATTCCAAATACATTATCAGACCAGGAAAAGAAAAATGACATACAACTTCTTTGGGACGGTAAAACTTCCAAAGGATGGAGAGGAATTAATAAAGATCATTTTCCTGATTCCGGATGGGTGATTAAAGATGGCGTATTAACTGTATTGCCTTCGAACGGACAGCAGGAAGGGCTTGGCGGCGATATAATTACTGATAAAGAATATGGAGCATTCGAATTACAATTTGAATTCAAACTAACTCCTGTGGCTAACAGTGGTGTAAAATATTTTGTAAAAGAAAGTTATGATACGCATGGTATGTCGGGTATCGGGCTGGAGTACCAGATATTGGATGACTCGCTTCATCCTGACGCCAAACTCGGAAGAAATTTCGACCGGACGTTATCATCTTTATATGATCTGATTCCGAGAAATAATATTCCCGCGGCGCTCAAACCTGTTGGTGAATGGAACCGGGGCAGGATCATTGTGTATCCCAATAACCATGTAGAGCATTGGCTGAATGGATATAAAATGTTAGAATACCAGCGCGGTTCTGATGAGTTTAAACATCTTGTAGAAATCAGTAAATATAAAGACTGGAAAAATTTTGGACTATGGGATAAAGGGCATATCCTTTTGCAGGATCATGGAAATGAGGTTTTTTTCAGAAGTATTAAATTGAAGGAACTAAAATAGAAATTTTGAATAAAAGTTAGTTTACTGTACATCTCTAAAATAATTCTTGTGACGGTCTCTGTCTAACCAATTATTTCAATTCTTGTTAACTTATGGCTCTCTTTTTTAATATTTTTAAAATTATAATCAATGACTTCCAGAAGAAAATTTATCAGAAATGCATCACTTGGATTAACGGCTGCCACCATCTATCCTTTAATTTCAAAAGGCGAAAATCTCAATTTTGATAGTCCTTCTAAAAAAAATGATCTTCCGGTTGGCATTGCCGGTTATACTTTTTTAAATTTCGATATTCCCCAATCCATAAAAATGATGCAAAGGGTGGATGTCCATTTTATGTCTATAAAAGATTTTCATTTGCCGCTTAATAGTTCGAAAGAAAAAATAGACGAAGTATTAAAACAATTTGGCGACGCGGGAATAAG
This sequence comes from Hanamia sp., assembly GCA_036509585.1. Lineage (GTDB taxonomy): Bacteria > Bacteroidota > Bacteroidia > Chitinophagales > Chitinophagaceae > Ginsengibacter. The sequence goes on from DATCFI010000104.1 coordinate 45,927, forward strand.
CATTTACGCCGTGGGCGTTATTTATATGAAAGATAAAGATGCCGTGGACCAGGCTTTTGAATATGCAAAAAATGTGGGAGTATCTATAATTGTTGGAGTGCCTGCTCATGATCTTATTGATTATGTAGAACAAAAAGTAAAATCATACAATATAAAACTGGCCATTCATAATCATGGCCCTGAAGATAAGTTGTATCCTGATCCTCAGATTGGTTATGATCTAATTAAAAATAAAGATGCGCGAATGGGTCTTTGTCTTGATATTGGACATGCACAGCGTGCCGGAGCGGATCCTGCAAAAGCAGTTTTAAAATACAATAAACGGATATTTGATTTGCACATAAAAGATGTAACAAAGGCAGAGCAAGACGGAGAAGCAATAGAAGCAGGACGTGGAATCATTAATTTTCCTGCGTTTGTAAAAGCACTGCGAAAAATAAAATATCCTGGTCATTGCAGTATTGAATTTGAAAAAGATATGAAAGATCCTTTGCCAGGGATTGCAGAATCAGTGGGATATTTTAAAGGAGTAAAAGACGGTACTGATTAGAATATTCCTGGAGAATATGTGCGATTCAATCTTTAAACTTTTTGTGAAGATTTTTTATTTTCTTTTATTTTTTATCCTACTCTCTTTGTTTTAATTTTGAAAATAAAATAACTCATGTCAGATCAGCCAAATGTACCACCCAATCAGCTTAATATAGAAATTTCTGAAGAAGTCTCTGAAGGCGCTTATGCTAATCTTGCCATCATAACACACAGCCATGCAGAGTTTGTTATAGATTTTGTAAATGTAATGCCAGGCACTCCCAAGAGTAAAGTAAAAAGCAGGATTATCCTTACCCCAACTCATGCAAAACGTTTTATGAAAGCTATGATAGAAAATGTGAAGAAATTTGAATCAGTAAACGGAACTATACAGGATATAGAAGCGGTAGAATTGCCATTGAATTTTGGCGGCCCAACCGCACAGGCGTGAGAATACTACATCATTCCCTCATCAGCAAAGCTATAATACCCTTCATCACCAACTATCAGATGATCGAGTACTTGGATGTCTAATAGTTTACCTGCATTTTTGAGTTTAGCGGTGAGTTCTTCATCTGCCCGGCTTGGTTTCAAATTTCCGGATGGGTGATTGTGACAAAGAACCATAGAAGTGGCCTGCACTTCCAATGCCTTTAGAAATATGATGCGCGGATCTACAATGGTATGTGTAAGGCCGCCTTTACTCAATATTTCAAAGTGCTTTACTTTGTTAGCCTTGTTTAGAAATACTACTGCAAATACTTCATTAGGGTGATCTTTTAGATTTGCTTTCAGATATTCTGCAAGTTCCCTGCTTGATTGTAATCTTTTTTTATTTAGTATTAAACTGTTGTTTCGCCTCCTGCCCAATTCCAGAGCAGCGACTAATGTAATTGCTCTTGCAGTTCCAATACCTTTGATTGACATCATTTCTCTTATGCTAACTTTTCCCAACTCGTCAAGGTTATTATCCCCGAGGCTTAATATTTTTTTGGCAAGATCTACTGCGCTGTCTTTTCCACTGCCCGAATTAATTAAAATGGCAAGTAATTCAGAATCGCTCAAACTTTCTTTCCCCTTTGCCAGGAGCTTTTCCCGGGGCCGGTCATCTATTGCCCAATTTTTAATAGAGGTGGATGACTTGTTAACACTTTCCATGATTTTCAGTTTATTTCCAAAAATATTAATTATAATTTCGCCAAACTAATTATTTACTATCTCAATTAATCCTAACAATATTTAATATGCATCCTAACGTAAAAATCTTTTCAGGTACAGGTTCTCAATATCTTGCAAAACAAATAGCGTTACGGTTTGGCGAGCCATTGGGGAAAATTAATATTCAAAAATTCAGCGATGGTGAAATCGGCGTGGAATATCTTGAAAGCATTCGCGGACAATTTGTTTTTTTGATCCAAAGCACCTTTTCACCAACAGATAATTTAATGGAATTATTGTTGATGATAGACGCGGCAAAGCGGGCATCGGCTTATAAAGTAATTGCTGTAATTCCCTATTATGGCTATGCGCGACAAGATAGAAAAGATAAACCTCGTGTAGCAATAGGTTCAAAATTAGTAGCTAATATGATTGTTGCAGCCGGGGCCGACCGGATCATAACAATGGATTTGCACGCACCGCAAATACAGGGATATTTTGATATTCCGGTAGATCATTTGGATTCCTCAGCAATTTATATCCCTTATATTGAAGGTCTGGATTTGGAAAATCTAACTTTTGCTGCCCCTGATGTAGGCAGCGCCAACAGGATAAGGGAAATCGCCAGTTATTTTGAAGTGGACATGGTAATATGTGATAAACACAGGAGAAGAGCAAATGAAATTGCCAGTATGGTAGTAATTGGGGATGTTTCCGACAGGGATATTGTTTTGATAGATGATATTTGTGATACCGGTGGAACCCTTTGTAAAAGCGCAGGATTATTATTAGAAAAAGGCGCCCGCAGTGTAAGGGCTTTTTGCACGCATCCGGTACTAAGCAATAATGCTTATGAAAATATTCAAAACAGCGTTTTGGAAGAATTGGTAGTGTGCAATACCATTCCGATAAAACAGAAGGTTGATAAAATAAAAGTGGTTTCAGTAGCTGATCTTTTCGCAATTGCTATTCGTAATGCTTATGAAAATAAGAGTATTAACAGCCTTTTTATAAGAAGTAAAATACACAAGAAGAATTTGATTAATTAATTAGCTAATGTTGCTAATGAGCTAATTAGCCAATTAAGCAATCAGTAAGTAAAGCAACAAATAATGGAGATTCTTCATTAGCAAATTGGCTAATTAACGAATTAAGTAATTAGCCAATTAGCTAATTATTTTCTCTTACCTTTGCGCCTCAAAAAAATTAAATAATATAATGAAAACAATTACAATCGAAGGACAAATCAGGACCGAATTTGGCAAAACAGCCACCCGCCAACTTCGCTCTGAGGAAAAAGTGCCAGCTGTAATTTACGGAGGTGCAAAAGAGATTAATTTTTCTGCTCCGGTATCAGCTTTTAAAAACTTAATTTATACGCCGGATTTTATGTTGGCAGAAATTAAAGTAGAAGGCAATTCTTACAAATGCGTTTTGAAGGATATCCAATTTGATAAAGTAAACAATGATCTGATTCATGTTGATTTTCTTGAATTGGTAGGAGACAAAAAAGTATCCGTAAATATCCCTTTGAAATTTACAGGTATTCCTGCAGGTGTAAAAGAAGGCGGCAAATTAGTAGTAAAAATGAAATCCCTTAAAGTGAAGGCTTTACCTGAACACTTATTGGAACATATTGAATTGGATATCACCAACCTGAAGTTAGATGAAAATATACGTGTACAGGATGTGAAGGCAGCAAATATGGAAATCCTGAATTCTCCACGCATCCCGGTAGCTTCTGTTACTTTGACACGACAGCTTAAACAGGAAGAAGCTAAAGTCGCACCCGATGCTGCACAAGCTCCTGCCGGCGCAAAAGCTGCAACTGATACAAAAGCTGCCGCAGATACAAAAGCTCCTTCTGATGCAAAAGCTGCTCCGCAAAAAGGGGCACCTTCAAAAAAGTAAATTCTTTATTATCAATAAATGCCCTCATTACCGGGGGCATTTCTATTTTTATACTATCATTTTTCAATCTGCTAAGCTATAAGTTTTGCGTACATTTGCACACTAATTTTTAATTATGGGAATGGATAGGAATACGGTTATCGGGTTTGTTTTATTAGCTCTTTTATTTTTCGGGTATTTCTATTATACCAAACAGGGGCAGATGGCAGCAGAAAAGCAACAACAGCATATTCAGGATTCCCTCAACAGACTGAAGCCAAAAATAGATACATCACTTAAAGCTGCTGCCCTAAATGATTCTCTGTCTTCAAAAAAAGATGCTTCTGTTGCCGGAATAAAGCAGGATACAACGGGTAAAGAGCAACTTATAACCGTAGAAAATAAATTACTTAAAATTACTTTTTCCAATAAAGGAGGCCAACCTAAAGAGATAGAAATAAAGCATTTTAAAACCTCTGATGGCAAGCCGCTTATTCTGCAGGATGGAAGTTTTAATAATATTTCTTATGCTATAAATACCGGGAATAATCAAACCGCACAAACTTCGGATCTTCTTTTTACACCATCTGCCATTCAAACAACGCAGGACAGTAGTCAAATAATTAGTTTCCATTTACAAACAAACAATGGCGAATCTATAGAACACCAGTATATTTTGAAGGCAGATGATTATATGATCGGCTTTAATATAAAACTTGACGGAGCTAATAAACTGGTTACCCAAAACACCCTTAATCTTTTGTGGCAGGTAAAGGCTGTGAAACTTGAAAAAGATATGGGTTGGGAAACTCAACAATCGCATATTTCTTTTGTAGAAAATGGTGATTATGATTTTGAACATATTTCGGAAGGAAGGAGCGATGATAAAAAATTTGATGCACCCGTACAATGGCTGGCCTTAAATCAACAATTTTTTGCGACTGCAATTGTTGCCAAAAATAATTTTGCAAATGGAGAGGTAAAATGGGATTCCCCTAAAGATACCAGTTTGCATATTATAGCAGAAGCTACTGCCAATTTAAGGTTGGATGTGCCACAGGGAAATGATGCAGTGCTACCATTACAACTTTTTTATGGCCCCAGCAATTATAAAATCCTGAAATCTTATGACAACCAGATGTATAATATGGTTCCGCTGGGTAGCGGTATTCTTGCATTTGTAAAATACATCAACAGGGGATTTATAATGCCTGTGTTTGATTTTCTTTCCAGCAAAATTGCAAGTTATGGATTGGTAATCGCTTTAATGACGATTATTATCAGGTTACTCATTTCCCCACTTACCTACCAGAGTTATTTAAGTGGCGCTAAAATGAAATTATTAAAACCTGAGTTGGAAGTTCTTAAAACTAAATTCAAAGATGATAAGCAGGCATTTGGTATGGAACAAATGAAATTGTATAAAAGCGCCGGCGTCAATCCATTGGGAGGATGCATCCCTGCCTTATTCCAAATACCCATATTTTTTGCGTTGTACGATTTCTTTAACTCTAATATTGCACTGCGTCAGCAAAGTTTTTGGTGGGCCAAAGATCTCTCAACTTATGATTCGATCTATCATATTCCCTTCAATATTCCTTTTTATGGCGATCATGTAAGTTTGTTTACTATTACAGCAGCAATAACGAGTATGCTGATTTCAATTTATGGCATGAGTAATATGCAGGACAACAGCAATCCTGTAATGAAATATCTTCCTTATATTTTTCCTGTTTTCCTGATTGGAATATTCAATCGTATGCCTGCTGCCCTTACATGGTATTACACTGTTTCAAATACGATTACACTTCTTATTCAACTCGTGATACAAAAATATATTATTGACCACGACAAAATAATGGCCAAATTGCAGGAAAATAAAAAGAAACCAAAATCGCAAAGTAAGTGGCAGGAACGAATAACGGCAATGCAGGAATCTAATACAAAATTGAAAACTATGAAGGAGAAAAGCGATGCTTTAAAAAGGAAGAAGTAATTGTAGGTTTGCAACCATTGGAGACAAAATCATATCTATATTTATGTTGAATTATCTTTAAATTTACTTACTTAATTGATATGAAGTTTAATAAAGCATTATTCCTTTTTTATTTTATTTTCTCAGGGTTTTCTTCTATGGCTCAAAAAACTTTGAGCGATGGCTCATTAGTTTATAATATGTCGGTAGAAACCGGGAGCGGGCAACCAAAAATGGCCGATATGCTCGACGGAGCTACTACTACCATTTATTTAAAAGGAGATAAAAGTAAATCTGAATTAGTAAGCAGCCTGGGTCTCGAAGCCACTATTTATGATGCTTCCAAAGGTACCGGCATTATTTTAAAAGATTATAGCGGTCAGAAATTGATGATCACACTTACAGCGGCTAATTGGGAAGAAAATAATGAAAAATATGATGGAATCGTATTTGAAAATACGGGTGAAACTGCTACTATTTCAGGATTTAATTGCAAAAAAGCCATTGCTAAATTAAAAAACGGAATCAGTTTTACTGTTTTTTACACTACAGAAGTAACCCTTAGCAATAAGTCTTACGATGCCCAGTTTAAATCTTTACCGGGCCTGCCTGTACAATATGAAATGCAATCCGGTAAAATGGAATTCAAATTTACTCTTTCTAAAATCAATTATTATAACGTTCCGTTATCTACATTTGAGATTCCAAAGTCCGGTTACAGAGTGCTTACTTACGAAGAAACAAAAGCAAAATAAATATACTATTTCACTTTTAGCAAATAACTGCTATTTCGCAGATTAATCGAATAAATTTTGATTATATTTTGAAATCCTGAATATTTGTTTTTTTACTGTGGAAAGTTTTCTTCTTAATAATAATTGTTTTTACCATTAATAATTTTAATAAAAAAAACCTGCATAATTGATGCAGGTTTTTTTCAAAAACAATTCATGAAACTATTATCTTCTACCCCTGATAATTAATTTGTAACCGTCTTTCTGACTGTATTGAGGAATAAATATTTTTTGTTTGTATGGTAAAATATAAACAGTATTTCCTTTCCTGTAAGAAATATATGCATCGCTAACAATGCTATTTCCTATTGTCTGGCTATTCATTAGAAAACTTCCGCGAAAGGTTAATCCTGATTTTAAGTTGAAAGGGATGGAGTTTTTTAAATTTCCGTTTGCCTTGATCTTAATATTGAGGGGTGTTTTGTTTTTTTTCACAAAAGTGCCTCTATCTGCAAAAGTAAACAAGCATACTCCGCACACAAGTAATATAACTGTTGCTATTTTGGAATACTTTGTCATTTGTGAAAGCTTAATTAATATTTAATTTTAACAAAATTACTAAATTATTCTGAAAAACCCCAAACCATTCATCATTTTTTTTACTATAAACGCAAAAATTGACGAAAACGTGTTTTAATTTTAAAATTATCTTTACTTTGTAGCTCAAGCAGATAAGTTATGAAAGACAATCCTTACCAGCAAAACAGTGAAGAGATGCAGGAGCTGCTGAAGCAGTATAATAATTTTAAAACAGGAAAGAAGTTTAATTTTATTGAAGAAGAATCTTTCCTACGCCTCATAGATTATTTTGATGAAAATGACAATCTTTCATCTGCACTTGAGGCTGTAAATTTTGCCATTGATCAATTTCCTTATTCTTCTTCGCTCTATATAAGAAAAGCGGATATTCTCATTGCCACTCAAAATTATTATGAAGCACTGGCTTTACTTGAAAAAGCGGAGGTGCTGGATAGCAACGACATCAATTTATATATATTAAAGACGGATGTCTTTTTGGCCCTTGATTTTCAGGAAAAAGCCGCCGCCCTGCTCGAAGAAGCTATTGTAGTATTTGAAGGAGAAGATAAAATAGAATTACTTTTTGAACTGGCAGATGTTTATGACGACTACGAAGAATTTGAAAAGGTTTTTAATTGTTTGCAGCTAATTCTTGAGCAGGATCCTACGAACGAAGAAGCATTGTATAAAATTTGTTTTTGGTCCGATTATACAGGAAGAAATGAAGAAAGTATCAAAATACATCAACGTATTATTGACGATTATCCTTATTGTCAATTGGCATGGTTCAATCTTGGCGCCGCATACCAGGGATTAAAATTGTATGAAAAATCAATAGACGCGTATCAATATGCCATTGCCATAGACGAAAAGTTTGATTATGCTTACCGCAACCTTGGGGATGCATATTTAAGATTAAGAAAATACCGGGACGCTATTGATGCCCTTCAAAAAGTATTGGAGCTTTCTATGCCGGAAGATGTAATTTATGAAGCGATTGGGTATTGCTATGAAAAATTAAAAAATCCTGCACAGGCACGGTTTAATTATAGGAAAGCAGTTCATTTGAATTCTACCGAAAGCCGCTTGTATTATAAAATAGCAAGCACTTATATGCAGGAATCTTATTGGGAAAGCGCTGTAAAAAATCTTGAAAACGCAATGAGCATCAACAAGTCGCAGCCCGATTATCATTTTGCTGTCGCACAGTGCTTTATTCAACTGGGGCGAATAAAAGATGCGGTAATTCATTTTACACATTTTATCAAAGCGCGTCCCAAAAATGTAAAAGGCTGGAAAGAACTGATTAAATGCCTTTACGATGCAGAATATTATGAAGAAGCGCTGGAGCAAATAGATAATGCCCAAAAAAATACAGATAACAAACCATTGTTTCTTTATTACAAATCTGCAGTTCTTTATGCTATGGGTAAATCAAAAGAAGCATTGTTGCAACTTCAAAATGGAATCCAAAATGCACCCGCATTGATAAAACAGTTTATAGAATTAGAACCGTCATTATTGCAACATTCATCTATTGTGGATCTTATTAGTAAGTATAAAACTTTAGGAAGGAAGAAAAAATAAAGGGAATATTAATATGTATCAGAGAAATCAAAAAATATTTTTACTTCATTTTTACTTTTGCCAAACTATATTTGCGCATCATAAAATTTCAATATGAATTTTAAGTTAGATCAAATTCCTGAGCGTGTTAAAAAACCCCGCAAGTATGGAATAACAATGATAATGGATAAAGGCCTCAGCCTGGAAGAAAGTAAAAACCTGATAAGCGCCGCACATCCGCACATTGACATTATTAAGCTTGGTTTTGGAACTGCTTATGTAACGCCCAACCTGCGCGAAAAAATTGAATTGTATCAATCTTTTGATATTCCGGTTTATTTTGGAGGTACATTATTTGAAGCATTTCTAATCCGAAATCAATTTAATGATTATATCCAGCTTTGTAAGGATTACAACATTTCTTACATGGAAGTAAGTGACGGTTCTATTACTATTCCGCATACAGAAAAATGTGGCTATATAGAAAAATTAACCAAACATGGTATCGTATTAAGTGAGGTTGGAAGTAAAGATGCCACCAATATTATGCCGCCATATAAATGGATAGAGCAGATGCATGCAGAATTGGAAGCGGGAGCTACTTACGTAATTGCAGAAGCTCGTGAAGCAGGAAACGTAGGCTTATACCGGGATAGTGGTGAAGTTAGGCAAGGTCTCGTAAATGAAATTTTAACCAGGATACCTGCAGAAAAAATTCTTTGGGAAGCTCCGCAAAAAGGACAACAACTTTATTTTCTTGAATTGGTAGGATGTAATGCCAACCTGGGTAATATTGCTCCTTCCGAAATTATTCCTTTGGAAGCTATGCGCATCGGGCTTCGGGGTGATACATTTCACCTTTATCTTGATAAAGAAACTGTATAATGAAAATTTATGGTTTGATAGGTCGTTCATTGATCCATTCATTTTCTGAAAAATATTTTTCTGAAAAATTTAAGAAAGAAAATATTTCAGATTGTGAATACCGGAATTTTGAATTAAAGAATTTGAAAAATGAGATTCCGGAATTAAAAAATAATCCGCAAATAAAAGGATTGAATGTAACGATCCCATATAAAAGAGACGTGTTTTCTTTTCTTGATGAAATTACTCCACAATGTAAAGCAGTCAATGCATGCAATTGTATAAAAATAAAAGATGATAAATGGATTGGATATAATACAGATGCAATTGGTTTTGAAAAATCTTTTGTTCCTCATCTGAAACCTCATCAAAAAAGAGCACTAATACTTGGCACAGGCGGCGCTTCCAATGCAGTTGCCTTTGTTCTGGAAAAATTAAATATTGATTTTTTAAAAGTCTCAAGAAGCGCGCAGCAGTATTCTAAAGTAATAACATATAATGATATTTCTCCGGAACTTTTTCTGGAATACACCATTGTAATTAATACAACTCCGCTTGGAACTTTTCCAAAAATAGATGAATGCCCGGATCTGCCTTATCAGTATATCACCAATCAACATTATTTTTTTGACCTGATTTATAACCCTGCAAAAACTTTATTTCTTTCTCTTGCAGCACAACACGGAGCTGTGACCTGTAATGGTGAAAAAATGCTTGCTATCCAGGCTGAAGAAAGCTGGAGAATCTGGAATGACCAGGTGTGATTTTTTTCATGATTTTTTTTGACAGTAAATCAATAAATAATAACAATTTTCATTTTGTGAATGATAACCACGAAAGGAAATTGAAGACCAATATATCGGAAAATAATTTTTGAATGTTATTGATAAAATTATTAATCCACAAGAATATTTTTCAATAATTCAGGAATCGTCTCCACTTTTTTTATCTTGTAATTATAACAAACCATTCCTGTTTTGGCAAGTGCGATTATAATTGTTTCTTTATTTCTTTCCACAGAAATTTCATAAAATAACTCAAAACTTACGCGTGTTATTTCTCCGCAATATATTTTTATGCACGCCACGTCTTTATAAAATGATTCATTTTTAAACTCAACAGAAAGTTCACTCATTATCAGGGAATAGCCCACTATATCCAATTCTGTAAATCCATGTTGGTTTAAAAACTGAACACGCGATTCGTGAATAATTTCAACAATAGCATTATTACCTACATGATTGCCATAATTGATATCATTAATGCGAACCGGAACAGAAACCGTAGTTAGCAATTTTTTGGGGAGTTCAATTTTTAACCTTGGCATCTGGAAAATTTTTTACTCGATGTTTTCTTTATTGGCAGCGAGTTGAACAAGGCTTATGAAATTGGCTGATGTAGTTGAAATAGTAGAGTTTAACATGATTTTTTGCCATTTACGGATCTGGTTGCTCCAGATGGGTTTGGGAGGATATTCGTTATCTGCTGAGATAATGAGGGTAGCTACTTTTGGAGAAATTTTTACCGGCTGTCCTTCAGGACCTGCGATGGTAATATATTTTTTTGTATCGTTGTTTTGATCAGGATTTTCAGCTAATATATCTTTTTTTTCAATGGGGTTATTGATAATGGATTTTAAAATTTGCTGATTTAAACTGTTAGAATCGTTTTGTTTCTGAGCGGCCAATTGATTTTCTCTTTGTTCCGCCTTTTTAGAAGTGAGTATTGAATTAGCATTCTTTTTTAAAAAAACAGAACCGAGAAAAATAATAATTAAAGATGCAGCGGCGGTAACTCCATAAAAAAGAAATTTATTTTTTCTGTAGCCATGCATTTTTATCACTCTTTCATTACTGAGATCTTCAATAATATGATCCCATATCTCCTCTGGCGGAGGAGTTTCATGATTATATAACCTGGTTTTAAAATTGGGCATAATAATGCTATAAAGTATTTATTTTTTCGAAGTATTGACTTTTGTTTCCAATATCTTTTTCAAAACCCCTTTTGCCCTTGCCAGTTGCGATTTACTGGTTCCTTCTGTGATTCCTAAAATACCGGCAATTTCTTTATGAGAATAACCTTCTATTGCATGCATATTAAAAACCATTTTATAACCTGGCGGCAATTCGTTGATAATATTTATTAAGTCTTTTACCGCAAGAGCATCCAATGCATTCAATTCACCATTTTCCGTAATATTTTCTGATACTTCGCTGACATTATACAATTTCGCCTTTTTTCTATAATGTTCAATAGAAGTATTTATAAAAATACGCCTTACCCAACCTTCAAAAGAGCCCTCGGACCTAAACTTGTTTAAACCTTTATAAACTTTAATAAAGCCTTCCTGCATCACATCATTGGCATCTTCGATATTTTCTGAATACCTGAGACAAACGGCATACATCATTGAAGAGTACCTTTCATATAGTAACCGATGCATTTGGGAATTTCCTTCAATACATCCCTTTATTAAGTCGGATTCCGAAAGTATTTGGTTGCCTGGGTAAGTCAAATTATTGTAATGTTTTTCAGTATATTCAGATTAGATACGATTCTTCTTTTGTTAAAAAGGCAGTTAATTTGTTGATAGCTTTTTTTCTATGGCTAAAAAGATTTTTTTCTGCCAAAGACATTTCTGCAAAGGTTTTAAAGGTGCCTTCCGGTACAAATACCGCATCATAGCCAAAGCCTGAACTACCCCTGCGTTTTGCAATAATACTTCCTTTGCAGGTACCTTCAAAAAGTTTCTCTTCCCCATTGATTATCAAACAGATCACTGTTCTGAATTGAGCTTCCCGGTTTTCTTTATTTTTTAAATTATTTAATAATTTATTTATATTTTTTTTAAAAGATCTGTCTTCGCCGGCGTATCGGGCGCTTTTTACTCCTGGTTCGCCATTTAAGGAATTTACTTCCAGCCCGGTATCCTCTGCAAAACAGGTTTCATTGGTGAGTTTATGAATTACCCGTGCTTTTTCGCAGGCATTTTCTTCGAGTGTATCATAAGGTTCCGGAATATCAATATGAATCCCTGCTTCAGTAAGGGAAAGTATTTTAAACTTATCTTCAAGAATACTTCTTACTTCTGTTACTTTATGCTCATTGTTAGTGGCAAAAACTAAAGTTTTCATTTAAATAAAAATAATTTTTGAAGGCATTCCCACAAATCTTTTTTCAGATTTTTATTATTTAAATAATCTTTAAGAGGCGGACTTGTTACATATAATTGTTCCCGGAATTGCTGAATTTGAAAAAAAGGAATCGTAAATGGCAATCCTAACTCGGAAGTAGGGATGCCAAACATCAGGATCTTTTTAGGATGAAAATGATGATCCAATTCGGTGTAATTAAATGAAGTATTGTAAGTATTAACCAAAGCAATATCAGCCATTGAAAGTTTGCATGCTAGAATAAGATTGGACAATAAATTCATTTCCTCGTCGGGCAAAAATTGATTTTCGGAATTAGTAACAAGAAAAAGGATCTGTTGTAGATTTTCACCTAAATTTTTGATCTCAATTTCTTTTGAAATTTCGTTTAAATGGTTGCTCTGTGTAGTTTCTATTAAATTTTTTGCAAAAAATAACTGGCGTTCTTTTTTAGAAAGCCGGATATTATCTAAACTCATAAAACTGATTTTATACTCTTTTTTTTCGTTCCTTTGTGGCAAATTTAACGATATGATTGGCACAGAGAGTTTTAAAATTACAAAATCAAAAAATAGCAAGCTGGCCTCAATGGATATGGATAATGTACCATTTGGGAAATATTTTACTGATCACATGCTGGAAGTAGATTATGAAAACGGTGGGTGGGGTGAAGTAGAAATAAGACCCTACCAGGCAATAACTTTTGATCCTTCTTGTGCGGCACTGCACTATGGCCAGGCCATTTTTGAGGGAATAAAAGCTTATAAGGACCAGGAGGGCGAAGTGAGCATTTTCAGGCCGGAAGATAATTTCAGGCGTTTTAATATTTCTGCAGAAAGAATGGAAATGCCAACTGTCCCTGAGGAAATTTTTATTGAGGGTATGAAGCAATTGGTAAAACTGGATCAGGATTGGATCCCTGAAAAGCATGACTATTCTTTGTACATCAGGCCATTTATGTTCTCTACAGATGAAGCGATAGGAGTAAGGACAAGTCTGAAATATAAATTCATGATTATATTAAGCCCGACAGGCCCATATTATAGCGCGCCTATGAGGATATATGCAGAAGAGAAATATGTGCGTGCTGTACTAGGCGGAGTTGGTTATGTAAAAACTGCTGGCAATTATGGTTCTTCCATGTTCGCTACCGCAGAAGCCAAAAGAAAAGGGTATGACCAGGTGTTATGGATGGATGCATTTGAGCACAAGTATGTTCAGGAATGTGGCACAATGAATGTATTTTTTATTATTGGAAACCGGGCGATAACTCCTGCCATAAGTGATGGCACTATACTGGAAGGTGTTACGAGGGATAGTGTCATTCAGTTATTAAAAGAAATTGGTTTGCAGGTAGAAGAAAGACGCCTGGGAATTGATGAAATAACAGAGGCTTACAAAAAGGGCGATCTCCGGGAAGTTTTTGGAACCGGTACTGCCGCCACTATATCTCCTATAAAAGAACTCAGATATAAGGATTTTGTAATGACATTTGATACTGAAAAATGGGAAGTGGCCCCGGAGGTAAAAAAGAGAATGAATGATATTAAAGAAGGTAAAGCGGAAGATAAATTTGGATGGATGGTGAAGCTATAAACATAGTAAATAAGAAATAAAAAGGAAAAGAAAAATATTCGATACTCAATAAAAAATATTCAATAATCAAGGAAAGAAATAAGAAACCCCAAAGGGATTGAAGGTGGGTAGCTACGGATGCAACTCATAGAAATAAGTCAGTAAACAAACAAAAAAGGCTGTTTTTATTTTATAAGAATTCATTTTTTGTCCTTCCCAAATAATTTTGGTTTTTCACAAACGGGCACTTACCTTTGCCGTCCAAAAAAATAAGGTTAAAACATAATGCCTACGATACAACAATTAGTAAGAAAAGGAAGAACAATAATAAAAGCCAAAAGCAAATCAAGAGCGCTTGATAGCTGTCCTCAGCGCAGAGGAGTATGTACAAGAGTATATACTACCACTCCTAAAAAACCAAATTCAGCATTGCGCAAAGTAGCTAAAGTAAGGCTTACTAATAAAATTGAAGTAATTGCATACATTCCCGGTGAAGGGCATAATCTGCAGGAGCACTCAATCGTGTTGCTTCGTGGAGGAAGGGTAAAAGATCTTCCTGGAGTACGTTATCATATCGTGCGCGGCAGCCTCGACACAGCAGGTGTAAAGGACAGGAAACAAAGCCGTTCAAAATACGGAACTAAAAAAGAAAAAGCTAAAAAATAATTCATCTTTCAGAAGATTTTCGTCTGATAAAAATAAAAAAGAACAATGCGTAAAGCACAAGCAAAAAAACTTCCATTGGCCCCTGATCCTAAATTCCAGGATAAATTGGTAACAAGGTTTGTAAATTGTTTAATGTGGGAAGGAAAAAAGAGTGGTGCATACAATATATTTTATGATGCACTGGACAAAGTAACCAAAATTTCAGGTGAAGAGGGATATGAAGTTTGGAAAAAAGCACTTTCTAATGTAACTCCGGGAGTAGAAGTAAAAAGTCGCAGGATAGGTGGCGCTACTTTTCAAATACCTTCAGAAGTGCGTGCAGACAGAAAGATCTCTTTAAGTATCAAATGGCTTATTAAATACAGCCGCGACAGAAACGGCCGCAGTATGTCGGAAAAACTCGCTAATGAAATAGTAGCTGCAAGCAAAGGTGAAGGCGCAGCTTTCAAAAAGAAAGAAGATACGCACCGCATGGCTGATGCTAATAAAGCATTTGCGCATTTCAGAATATAATTAAAATTCAAAAATAATTTTTTAAAACCCTTCTTTTTCGGAAGGGTTTTTTGTTTTCAGTAGTATTTATGCGTATATTTGAAAAAATATACGCACGTTATGAAAGCGACACTCAATCTGCGGTTTGACAAAAGTACTATTGAGGCTACTAAAAAATATGCTTTGAAGCAGCAAACCAGCGTTTCTGAAATTGTAGAGACTTACCTTAAAAAGCTGACCGTTCAAAATAAAAAGAAAAAATTTGTTTCCGATAATCTTATCGGTATCATTAATCAATATAAAGATTATACAGACGAAGCAATAAGAGAATTATATGTAAGAGGCAAACATCATGCGTAAAATATATTTGGATACCAATGTTATTTTAGAGCATGCAATGCAACGTGATAATTACCTGGAGGTAGTAGAAATTTTTCATCTTGCTGAGTTAGGTGCAATCGAATGTTATACATCTGCTGCTACTTTTTTCACTATTGCTTTTTTCTTGCGTAAAGAGAAGAATAGCAAGAAGGTTTTTAAAGATTATTTTTCATTTATTAAGGTAGTAACAACTCAGGCAGAAAATCTGGAGGCAGCTATCAACTCTTCTTTCACCGATATTGAAGATGGCTTTCAGTATTATTCGGCGCTAGGCTATTGCGCGGCTTTTGTTACTTTTAATAAGAAAGATTTTATCAAACATCAAAACAAAAACTTACCCTGCTATACTCCTGAGGAATTTTTAAAAGCAATAATTATTTGATGACAGCCCCGTTTCAGAATATAATTAAAATTCAAAAATATTTTTTTAAAATCCTTCTTTTTCGGAAGGTTTTTTTGTTTTTTAAACTATTCTATTTTTAATAAATAAAGAGAATAGGAATCGCATTTATTTGTTGTTTTACTGATTTCTCATTTCTTATTTTTTATTTCTTTTCCTTTGCCGGTATCAAAGTTGGATCAGATAGCAACTCAATAAAAATGATTTGCTTTCTGTGATTTTACAATTTTTGAAAACGGTTGAATTGAATTATTGTATAATTTAAATTTTTTTAAGGACGGATCCTTTGTAAAAATTCTCATTCTGACGGTTACTTATTTTTAAAAAACAACAAAATGATGCAACGATTTAAATTTTTATTTATCTATCTGGTTTTTTCTTTTTTTCTTTTTTCGTATTCTAAAAGCCAATCACCGCAGACTGTTACAAATTATGGTGACATACAATTTTGGCTAACGGAGGGAAACAGATCGGTTTTGTTCAGTCCACAAAAAGATTTCCATTTCACCAATGTAATTAATCAGCTTCCATCCATCGAAATAGATTCTACGCAAAAATTTCAATCCATTGATGGCTTTGGTTTCTGCCTTACAGATGGAAGCGCTCAGCTGATTAACGCCATGCCGCCTTCAGATAAAAATAATCTCTTAAAAGAATTGTTTTCAACAGAAAATAATTCAATCGGCATAAGCTACCTCAGGATAAGTATTGGTGCATCAGATTTAAGTGAAAAAGTGTACACATTCGATGATATGGCCGCCGGGCAAACAGATATTTCATTGGCCAAATTCAGTATTGCCGAAGATACGGCTGACCTTATTCCCATCTTAAAAAGAATTTTACAAATCAATCCTGATATAAAAATTTTGGGATCTCCCTGGTCTGCACCTTCGTGGATGAAAGATAATGATAGTTCAAAAGGGGGAATCCTGCAGAAACAATATTTTGATGTGTACGCCAGCTATTTTGTGAAATATATCCGGGCGATGGAAAAACAGGGAATTCATATTGATGCGATAACACCTCAAAATGAGCCTCTGAATCCTAAAAATAATCCGAGTATGTATATGACTGCTTTGGATGAGGCAGACTTTATAAAAAATAGTTTGGGGCCTGCTTTTAAAAAAAATAATATTTCTACTAAGATCATTTGTTACGATCACAATGCTGACGATCCTCAATATCCTTTAACCATATTGCAGGATCCCGAAGCCAATAAATATGTGGATGGATCCGCTTTTCATTTATACGCGGGCGATATCTCTGCTTTAACGCAGGTACATAATGCCTTTCCTGGTAAAAATATTTATTTCACAGAACAATATACCGGTTCCGGTTCTTCTTTTGGTGGCGATCTTTCCTGGGCGATTCAGAACCTGATTATTGGCGCTACTAAAAACTGGAGCAGGAATGTTTTGGAATGGAATCTTGCCTCTGATCCTGATTTGGGGCCGCATACGGAAGGCGGTTGTACTACCTGCCTGGGCGCGCTTACTATTAATGGTAGCCAGGTTGTGAGAAATCAATCTTATTATATCATTGCGCACGCTTCTAAATTTGTAAGGCCGGGGTCGTTCCGCATTCAGTCTTCTGATGTTTCCGGACTTGCCAACGTTGCCTTTCTTACTCCGCAAGGCAAAAAAGTTCTGATTGTTTTAAATACCGGGAGCCAATGGCAACAATTTAATATTGAGTTTAATGGAAAAATGGCTTCTACTTCTTTGAATGGCGGCGCTGTGGGAACTTATATTTGGTAAATCTTTTAATAAAAAAATAAGGAATAAAAAATAAGGAATAAAAAATATGGGAATGCAGATTTAACTTTTGGAAAGTTATTAAACGTTCATTTATAAAAAACTTTCCAAGCAAACTTTCCAAAAGTTTATTTTTTCTAAGCGGGATTTTCCGTTTATTAAAATATTATTTGTTTAAAAGGAAGATTACCGGAAACCCCGATTGCATAGTGGCGTTGAAAAATTTCAGCAGTGAGCAAACAAATATTGCAGATTTAATTTTTGGAAAGTTATTAAACGTTCATTTATGAATAACTTTCCAAACAAACTTTCCAAAAGTTTATTTCATTCGGGCTGGAATATTGAGGAAATTGATTAAGTCCTCGCCTTTTGTTAAAACCTCCTGTATTTAAAAAATTACTCAACTACAGCCTATATTTTTTTGCCAAATCTTCGTACCTTTGCGCCCTCTAAAATTAATATCCTGAAAAGGATCAAATTCAGGTAAGAGAATCCGGTAAATGATATGAAAAATTGCGATTTTTTATACGTAATTAACCAGGGTTAGAAAATAAATATTTAATAACAAAAATAAAACAAGCCAAATGTCCGACTTAAGATTTCAAAGAAACTTTGGTATTGCTGCTCATATTGATGCGGGCAAAACCACAACTACGGAACGTATTCTGTATTATACCGGTGTGAACCATAAGATAGGCGAAGTGCATGATGGCGCTGCTACAATGGACTGGATGGCACAGGAACAGGAACGCGGTATTACCATTACTTCCGCTGCGACTACATGCTTCTGGAATTTCCCTATGGTTGATGGAAAGAAAACGCCTGATACTCATTTATATAAATTCAATATTATTGACACTCCCGGTCACGTGGACTTCACGGTAGAAGTAGAGCGTTCTCTCCGTGTATTGGACGGTTTATTATCATTGTTTTGTGCAGTTAGCGGTGTTGAGCCGCAAAGCGAAACTGTTTGGCGTCAGGCCAATAAATATAAAGTTCCGCGTATTGGTTTTGTAAATAAAATGGATCGCTCAGGGGCCGATTTCTTAAATGTGGTAAAACAGGTTAAAGAAATGTTGGGAGCCAAAGCAGTTCCTTTACAATTGCCAATAGGTGCAGAAGATAATTTTAAAGGTGTAGTGGATCTCATTACTATGAAAGGAATAGTTTGGGATGATGCTACCCAGGGAATGACTTTTGAAGAAGTGCCTATTCCTGAAGACATGAAAGAAGATGTAGCAGAATGGAGACAACATTTGATAGAAGCAGTAGCAGAATATGATGAAAATTTATTAGAAAAATTTTTTGATGATCCTAATACCATTACGGAAGATGAAATACACGAAGCGATTCGTAAAGCAACGATTGATATTTCTATCATCCCGATGATGTGTGGTTCTTCATTTAAGAATAAAGGAGTACAGGCGGCTTTAGATGCTATTGTACGCTATTTGCCGGGTCCGTTGGATATTGATGCGGTCAAAGGAACCGATCCTGATACGGGAGAAGAAGTAGTACGCCATTGTGATCCTAAAGAACCTTTTAGCGGGTTGGCATTTAAAATTGCAACCGATCCTTTTGTTGGTCGTTTGGCATTCTTCCGTGCGTATAGTGGAAAACTCAATTCCGGTTCGTATGTATTGAATACGCGTACCGGCAAAAATGAAAGAATTTCAAGGATCATGCAGATGCATGCTAATAAGCAAAACCCTGTAGAATATATTCAGGCAGGCGATATTGGAGCAGCGGTTGGTTTTAAAGATATTAAAACAGGAGATACTTTATGTGATGAAAAGCACCCAATCGTTTTGGAAGCGATGACATTTCCTGAACCGGTTATTGCCATTGCAATTGAACCTAAAACACAGGCTGACGTTGATAAAATGGGATTGGCTATTTCTAAATTAGTGGAAGAAGATCCTACATTGAAAGTAAATACTGATGAAGAAACAGGGCAGACAATCCTTCGCGGAATGGGTGAGTTGCACCTTGAAATTATCATTGATCGTTTGAAACGCGAATTTAAAGTAGAGATTAACCAGGGTGCGCCACAGGTAGCTTATAAGGAAGCATTCAGAATAACTATTGAACACCGTGAAGTGCTGAAAAAGCAAACCGGCGGACGTGGAAAATTTGCTGATATTATTTTTGAAATAGGGCCTGCTGATGAAGAATTTTTGAAAGAAGGAAAAGGTAATTTCCAGTTTATAAATGGTTTGTTTGGTGGTTCTATTCCAAAAGAATTTGTACCGGCCATCCAGAAAGGTTTTGAAACTGCAATGACTACAGGTGTATTGGCAAGTTACCCGATGCAAAATATGAAAGTACGTGTATTTGATGGTTCGTTCCACCAGGTGGACTCTGATGCAATGTCTTTTGAATTGTGCGCCAAGCAAGGTTACAGGGAATCAGGGAAAAAAGCAAAACCCGTATTACTGGAACCGATTATGAAAGTAGAAGTGCTTACTCCTGACCAATACATGGGTGATGTTACAGGCGATCTCAACCGTCGTCGTGGAATGCTGGAAGGAATGGATACCAAGCACGGTGTGCAGGTGATAAAAGCAAAAGTTCCTTTGAGTGAAATGTTTGGTTATGTAACTCAACTGCGCTCGTTATCAAGTGGCCGTGCTACTTCCACAATGGAATTCAGCCATTATGCACCGGCTCCTAATAACATAGCAGAAGAAGTAGTGGCAAAGCAGAAAGGAAAAATGAAAGTAGAAGATTAATTTTAAATACATAATTTTTATAAAAAGCTGTTCTGAAAAGGATGGCTTTTTTTTTGAAATAATTATGACGACCTCCATCTGACCAATTATTTCTAAGCTATACAAGGGCTAGATAGCGATTTTTTTTTTATTAGTACTTTTATTAAAAATAAAATATGGAACCACTTGTTGAAAATATAAAAAACCTGTCGTCAGCTCAAAAGGCCGAATTGTATAATCTGCTGAGGGAAGACGAAGACCTGGAAAAATATATGATTTCAAATAAAAGATTGTCTGAAGAACTGAAACGGCGTGATAAGGCTTATGCAAAAGGCAAAATACAACTCACTACCCGGCAAGAACTTTCTCTCCGTTTGAAAAACCGTAGGGATGCTTTATAATATTCTTAAATACAGCATTGTTGACGATGAGATTGAGTATGCCATTCTTTATTATGAATCTGTTTCTTACAATCTTGGCCTCAGGTTTGAACGGGAAATAGAGAAGGCACTTGACAAACTTGAAACGAATGCAGGATATTATTTTATTCTTGGCGATAAAAGCACAGACGAATACCCATTGAGGGATTTCCTTATGCTTTAATCTATTGTATAGAAGACAATCTGGTAATTGTAAAAATTTTGTTTCCCCAAAAAGAAGATCCTGCAAAACTTTGGGCACGACTTGGTAGTTATTAACTTTTTTGTTTCTGATTATATATTTGATGTTTGGCCGTCCGACCAATTATTTCGTAAGGTGAGTAAAACCAACACCCGCCTGTCCACCCGGATGACACGGTCGGATGGGAATGACGCAGTAGGGTAGGAATAAAAGGGTTTTTTTATTTGAGCAAAACCGGTAGGAGAAGAAGATAAACGTAAGGATAAAATGTATTGGTTCTAACTTTTAATTCACTTAAATTTGTGCCTGAATTATTCGGTTCAATTTAGTTTTTTGAGCTGAATAAAATACAAACACTTTCACAATACGATTATTATGCCTGATACTTCAAATATAGCTCTGCCTGTTAGTCCTGAACAGGTTTTTAGCCTTGCTCAGCACAAAAGATAAGATAGAATTAATTCATTTATTAGAGCAGGAACAATACTCCGATAATATTCCTGAAGAACATAAAAAATTGGTAAGGCAACGGATTAAAAAATACAATAAAAACCCTGAACTACTGATTAATGAAGCTGCGGCTTTGAAAATAATAAATGCTATGTAATGCCGCGATTTACTGTTAAATACGCTCCCGAGGCATTACGCGAAATTCAACATGCTGTTGATGTAGATTCATACCTGGCACGATTGTAAATCAAATACCGGATTGATACTTTACAGCAAAGTGTTTATTTCTTTAAACTCTTTAAATAGGCAATACTTTCAGGAACCTGTTCATTCACACGATTGCTTTCATCTTCTATAAAGTAATGTTTGATCCCAACTTTTTTGGCTTCTTTTAAGATAGCGGGGATATCAATTTCACCGGTTCCCAGCGCTACGTCATTTTCCTGTGGGGTACCACCGCTCAGGTCTTTTTTGGTACCTTTTCTTAGATCTTTTAAATGCATCAGCTTCCACCTGTTTCCGTATTTTTTGAGCAATGCCACAGGATCGCCGCCGCCAAACTGCACCCACAAAATATCCATCTCAAAAGAAACATATTCAGGATTGGTATTTTTAATAAGGTAATCAAGCAAAGTACCATCGCCGTAAGGCTGAAATTCATAACCATGAGGATGGTAGCAAAAGATGATGCCACTGTCCTTTAGCACTTTGCCGGCATGGTCAAAAACGGCTACCGCATTTTTTGCATTCTCCAGGGTAAACCCGGAATTAGAATGAGGTATCCATGCACACATTACGTATTTAGCGCCCAGACTTTTTGCTTTGTGTGCTACTGCGCCGGGAGACTGAATCAATTCCTCGTAATCTGCACCGGTAGAGATGATATGAATGCCTCTTGCGTCACATAGTTGCTTAAATTCTTTTGCCGGCATGCCATAGCTGCCACCTTCCATTTCGGTAAAACCCAACCTTTGTATCGTGTCTAATGTTTTGACAATATCCACCGGAAAACTGTTTCTATATGTGTAAGATTCAATCCCGAGCGGAGAGGTATATAATGATTGCGCGGAAACTTCTTTACTGAACATCAGGGGTGTCAATAATAAAAGGGTGATATATTTTTTCATTTGATTGAATTTTAAGGATTGATGTGAAACTGGTTTTCCCATACCAAAGATATATTGAAGAATCTTTTTGAAAGTATTTTTTATATAGTAAACCAACAGATATTCGGGATTTTCATTTTTAAGAATGGTTGAATTGAGTAGGATAATATTCGGGGATTAGTGAATGGCATTGGGTAGAATTGAACAGGGCTTGTAAAAGGACAGTAAAGCAACAAATAATTCTGATCCCTATTTTCTATTATAGTATACCAATAAAGCATAAACGAAAAAATTAGTAAGGCAATTGAATATGGAAATCTTTTACTTTCCGGCACAAGTATAACTACGCTCAGAAAGCTTTTCTACAAAAATTGCCATTATAGGTAATTAGTGTATTCCTTTTGGAATATCTCAAACATTGATCACTCCGTTTTTTATAGCATACATTACAAGCCCTACCCTTGTTTTTACATTTAATTTTTCAAAGAGGTCGTCTCTGTAGCCATCTATTGTCCGCGGGCTTAAAAACATTTTATCTGCAATTTCTTTATAGGTCAATTCTGTACAAACCAATTTTAAAAATTCTGTTTCGCGATTATTTAACTTAAACGCATTTTTTAAGTGGCTTTCTTTTTCATCTAATAAATTGATCGAATGAATCAACTTGCCGGTAATCATCTCAGAGTAATAAAATCCTTTTGTAAGTACATCATGTAAAGCAGCTTTTAATTCTGATGGGTCACAATCTTTTAAGATGTACCCTTTTGCTCCCGCCTTAAACATTTTAATAATAGAGCTTTCATTATCATACATTGATAAAGCCAATATTTTTATTTCAGGATAATTTTCTTTTAACCATAGTGAAGTTTCATAGCCATCTTTTACAGGCATATTAATGTCCATCAAAACAATATCCGGCAAAACTTTTGGATCCAGTTTTTTAATAAAATGCTCGCCGTTATCTGCCTGGAACAAAACTTTATAATCTCCAAAACTTTCGATAAGATTAGCGAGCCCGTTTCGAAGCAATACATGATCATCTAAAAGAACTACGTTTTGCATAATTATATTTTCAATGTTTGCACCGGAAGTGCAAGGGTTATTATTGTTCCTTCGTCTAAAGTACTTGTAAGTTTGAAAGTGGCATTTATAATATTTGCCCGGTTTTCCATATTTCTTAAACCTAATCCAAACTTACTATAGTTATTATTTTCCAGCGGACTGGTATCAAAGCCATTACCATTATCTTCAATTTTTAAGGTAACCAATTCTGCTTCAAAAATTAGCTCAACATTAATTGCAGTTGCTTTTGCATGTTTTATTATATTATGAAGCGCTTCTTGTACAATTCTAAAAAGTATTAATTCCTTTTGATTTTCCAGCCTGTATGGTTTGCCTGTTATATTAAATTGAATCTGGAATTCCCCATTTTTTTTAATCATTTCCAATTCATACTCAATAGCTCTTGATAACCCTAATTCAACAACATAATCCGTATCTAAGCTTTTTGAAAGATCGCGAAGATCCTGAATGGCTTTAGTTATGAGGCTCTTGCTATCATTAATTTTATTTTGCAAAAGTATAGGCTCATTATAATTCATTGTATTTATATTGAGCTTTACAAGGCTGAGCGCTTGCCCAATATTATCATGAATTTCCTGTGAAATATTTTTAAGTGTTTGTTCCTGGATTTCTAATTGGGTTTGTAATAGCTCATGTTGAAAATTAGATTGCATTGATTGTTTTTCTAATAAATGTTTATGCTTGCGATGATTATAATAAACCACCAACACTAAAATAAAAAAGCCTAATAGTAAAAAAATCACTATCGCAATTACAATTCCTATGGCTATTTCGTATTGGCTCGACGGCATATAAAAGCTATAATTAAATTAATATATAGCAATAAATTTACTCCGTTATTAATATACTTGTATATAGGGATATGTGTTTTTTCTGCAAAAACCTGTAAAGGAGATAAAAAAAAATATAATAACACACTTCCTATTGAAGAAAAAAGTAACCCTGTAACCAGCCAGAAATATTCATCCTTAAACAAATCCCTGAAAACATCGTCTTTTAAAATTGTATAAAAAAAATAACAGCTTATAATAGTGAGCAAAATATCGCCTATTGTTTCAGAATAAGAGTTGTATATCCATAAACCTTGCAAAAAGAACAAATTAATAAATGATAAAACGATAAAACAAATTATGATAATGAAAAAAGCCTTTTTAAACCTTTTTAGTAAATCGGCATTGGATAATACATAGACAAAAAATACTACACTTATAATTAATAAAATATTGTACGGAAGGGCATTATTAGTTACTTTTAATACATAGCTTTCATATCCGCCTACAATTTCTGTGCATACAGTTAAAAATAAATATGGAATAAAAAATTGCCATATACCTGTTTTTTTGTTTAAAAATAATATAGAAGCAATTAAAGCACACCATTCTGCGATTAATGATATATTAATAAAATATGCGGCAAACATTTATTATGGATTTTTATGGGCAGTTATCAGGACAAAGTAAGGCGTTATCAGAAGTTAAAACGTGTCGAGCAAGTGTACTACATATAGGCGTTTGTTTTTGCCTATGTTTAAAATCGTCTGGATTATCCTCGATATAAAAAACATCATAATTGTTTAATCCCTTTTTATGAGTATATTCAAATTGCAAAATTAGCCTGTCTTTATAAAAATGAGATTTGCCATTACATGTTATTCCATTAGAATCATTTGAGCAAAAATTAATTTGTATGCCTGTTATTGAAACACCTATACTATCTTGATGCACAATTTCAGAATCCAAAAACTCTTTGAAATCAGATAAACGATAAAAACAACTTTTGGTGTCAGAAGGTACTCCATTAGATTCATTCTCCGGAGCATCTTTAATTGTTTTATCTAATTCTTGCATAAGGTTTGCATTAAAATTATTTATCCAGCCTTCTACTATAGTCTTATCAGTAATTAGTGTGATATCCCCATTGGGAGATATGTTGTAATAATCTTTACCATCTGTTCCTGGCAGATTTTTGGGATTGGGATCAGGAGCAGAACCCGGCACCATAATAAGTGTCATATCATTCGCAATTGCACTTGGAACTACATTTCCGGAATTGTTATCATATTCTGCAAAATAAAATCGTAAAATATTTAGATTAGGATCTTTAATACCATCAATAAAGTCTCTGAGGTTCTTTACAGGGCAAATTATCGAATGAGTGAAATCAAAGTTTAGGCTATTTCTTAAAAGATTATATTTTGAATCACTTTTGGTAGCAGGTGTTCCCTCCTTAAACCAATCTTGCCTTTTTATTCCTTCGCTTTCTGCTACCCACATATGAGGCAATAGGCGCTGAGCTTTTAAGTTAATTGTACTTATCACTAAAATAACAACGACAAGAAAGCAACGATTACCAATAATGTTTGCATAATTCTTTTTCATAATTAAAAGTTTTAGTTTTTGAATTTATTGATTTGCAATTTCTACTGCAATTTCCTTAAAAAAAATAATATTAGGTAGGTTTAAATCACTGTATTTATTACCGTGATTTCACGGTATCAAATGGGTGATTAAACTCTTGATTATGGTCTGTCGGGGGAAGTATGTTTGTGAGGTAAAAACAATTTTTAAAAATAAAAACAAAAAAGATGGAAAAAATGACATTAAGCCCAATCGAAACAGAAATGGCCAATTTTAATTTCGATGAATTAAATAAGCTTACCCAAACTGCGAAGGCAAATATTGCAAAAGCACAAAGTGCATCCGATGTAAAAAGCCAAATATGCAATGTTGGAGCAACATTGGCAAGTATATTAAGTATGGAGAGGTCATTCCACTTGTAGGAAAATACATAAAAATACTTGCAGATCTGCTTGATTCCCTTTGTGCATTATAATTCATTTAATCCATGATCGGTGTCTTCACCGACCATGGATTTCAAAAACCAATTTCTTTTAAAAACCAATTTTAAATGATGAACAAATGAAACTTACAAAACAAAAAATATGGTTCATTATACAAATTGCAATAGCGGCTTTCCTTATCATTAATGGTTGCCAGACGCCGGTTACAACAACGATAGTTTCGAAGTTTTTGATTTAGTTGGTCAAAAGACACAATAGCAACCGAGAAAAAGTATTTCGAAATCTGTAAACATAAAATGTATGAAAAAATTAATTTCTTTAATTCTAATTATTCTTGTATTCCAGTATTCAAGCTTGGCACAAGAAAAAAAATATTATGGCATATGCGAATACAAAATAAGCGGCGGCAACGCTTATATAAGCAAGCCCATGTTGATTAATAAAGACTGGATCAGGAGCGGCGCTGTGCAAACTGGTGATGCAAAATTTACTGCTTTAGAAAGCAACTTAAAAAAAGAGTTCACAAAAGACTTGGAATCAAAATATGGAATTACTGTAAACGATAGTTACCCAAACGAATATGATGCATTGATTTACGGAGATTATCCAAACGTAGTACCCGACTGCGCACAATGTATGTGGACTTATGACCAGGCTACTAAAATTATGAAGGAACAAATGAATTTTCTCAGTTTAAGAAATTACACAGTTGTTATTGCTGATTTTTCAGGAAATTTGAAAGCTAAGGATGAAACTGCTAAAGTTCAGGAAGTAACTGCTTATGCGTATTATTTTGTGAACAAAACCCTAAACGGAAAAGACATTTACATTTTTACTTCGCCCAAGCCTTTCAAATACACGAAAGGATCTGCTTATGTTTTTAATCCTGTTGAATTTGAAAAAATGGCTGAACAAACAATTCAGACCAAACTAAAAATTTTTGATCCTTCCTTCGATGGTTTATACGAAAATCAAATATCAAACGGAGGCAACACGTCTTTTAAAAATTTACAGAATACTAAAGAGGAAATAAAAGAAAAAATGGCGAAACTATACCAATCGCAACAAAAGGAACAATATCGCGCCAGTGCTGTAGAAATTATTCAAATAGATATTGCAACCGGAAAATTACTTTCAGAATACACACTCCCTGCATCACAACTAAATAATAATAAGAGCGGTGCAGGCAATGCAAATTGAAAAATTCATAAACAACTTTTCATTCACAATAAAAAACAAAAATCATGAAACAAATTACCATTCTTTTAAGCATCCTTATGCTTACTGTTACTTCTTCGAAACTGTATGCCCAAACCTGGAGCGAATGGGTTCCATTTAACAATTCAGCCGGGGTAGAGGCTTCTATAAGTTTTAAAATTGTAAGTAACTGTGCAAACATGAGTTATTCTTTTTGGCGTACAAATAATTCAACTTATTCTCAGAACGGCACCTTGACTTTTTCTTATAAATATTATAACTGTAATGGAGAACTAACAACAGAAAGTGATATAATGCAATTAGGAACAACCGGAATTAAAGAGAATGAAGGTCAATGGTTTTTAACAAGAGGGGGAGGGATACAGGATATTATAATTGAAGAGTTGTATATGCCTGATAGAAAGATTTGGGTTAAGAGGGTAAATGGTGAACAAGTAGATATGTGGAAAGAAAAATATGGTAATAATTAATATCCTTAAGTTACGTACCCTCCTTATTAACGCCTTTTACTTTTATCACTGCACCGAATTTATAATTATTGGCTGCCGTAGGTCTCCAGACCTGTGTCTGCACGTGACTTGCTTAAACAAGTTTTAGTAACGAACTGTCAATTCCCTTATTAAAACTATTTCATCTGCAAAAACATTTTTTATAAAATAGCCCTAACAATCATTAAAAAAAACTATCAACTTAAAAACTTATAATCATGTCAAATCAATTACGAAAACTGTCTTTACTTATGGCTGTTCTTTTATTTTTTTCAATAAAGATGAAGGCACAGGACGTCATTATTAAAAACGACAAGACTGAAATAAAATCAAAAGTTACTGAGATCTCAGAAAATTCAATAAAATATAAAAAATGGGATAACCTTGATGGTCCGGTTTACGATATACCAAAAACTGATGTTTTCATGATTATTTATGAAAATGGCAAAACAGAAACTTTTGGGAAATCGAAAAGCCAGGAAATATTGAATAAATCCGACCAAAGCTCTTCTAAGAATAACCTGAACTCAGCTATTTCATCCACACATACTGGTTTTGATTATGAAGACGAAGAGAAATCAATAAATGTGTTAAGGATTGGTACTACCACAGCATTCAATTTGGTTGACATGGAATATGATTGGAGATATAAGATGGGTAAACAAAAAGATTTTTCATTGGGTTTGGGTGGCAATATTACTTTTGCTAGTTATCCTGGGCTTTATTTTTACATCACGAGTGCATATAGATTGTGGCTATCTCCAGATAAAAGAGAATATCCTTTATCAATATGGGCCAGTGTGGGATATGCAAGTACATATCCTGACTGGAACTCTCCACCAATAGCTTCAGGCGGATTATGGGAAATGGGCACAGATATACCTCTCGATAAGTATGGAATTTTTGGCCTTTCGGTCTATGCTCCTGAATTAAAAAGTTTATTTTTTGGGATTCACATAAACTTTTAAAATAATGGCATTTTATTTTTTTAAAGTTAAAGATGTGCTTAATAACTTCAGTACAAAGTCTTCTTGTCAGTTACTCAATTTGGATTGAAACAAATTTCACAAAAAAAATAATTAAGTGAGTTTCAATTTTTATTATTCAATAAAAAATATTAAAATGAAAACAAATTTATTTACTAAGTCAATTGTAACAACAATAACTATTGCAATTTTTATTTGTTTTAGTTGTAGAAAAACTCCTATTGATCCTCCTCCAGTAGTAAACGATTCTACTCCCGGGCAGGCTATGTTTTGGGTCGCTTCAGATTTAGGATGCGGCGATATTACAGTTATCTGTAATGGCGTTACAGCGCAAATTACAGGTTATTCACAAACCACTCCTTCTTGTGGTGCAACTAATACTGCTACTTTTACTTTAGCGCCCGGCACTTATAATTATTCTGCTTCCTGCAGCAACCTTACATGGAGTGGTACAATTACCGTTTCTGCAAATGAATGCAGTAATATACAATTGAAAGGAAATGGTGGCAGTAGCGGTGGAGGTGGTAATACTACGGGGCAAGTTATGTTTTGGACTAGCTCCGACTTGGGAGGTGGTAATATCACAGTTATTTGCAACGGTCTTACATCGCAAATTACAGGATATTATAGCACAGGAGTCCCTTCATGTGGCGCAAGTGCTGCTGCTACTTTTACTTTAGCGCCTGGCACTTATAATTATTCTGCATCATGCAGCAGTCTTACATGGAGTGGTACGGTAACTATTTCTGCCAACAAGTGTAGTACAATACAATTGACAAGTAATGGAGGTGGAGGCGGTGGAGGTGGTGGATTCCTTGCAAACAATACAGCTACATTTTGGATCGCTTCTGATTTTGGTTGTGGAAATATAACAGTAAACTGCGGAGGGAAGTCCAGTACTATAACCAGTTATTTTAGTTCAGGTGCGCCTGGATGTGGTGCAGCTGGTACGGCAACATTTGTATTACCAACAACCGGCAGTACGGGTGGAATTTATAATTATACTGCTTCATGCAGTGGGCTTACGTGGAGTGGCACAGTAACTACTTCAGTATTTAGTAATACTAACGGATGTATAGAAATACAGCTTACACATTAACTATTGTATCTGTAGCCAGGGTGAGTGCCCTTACCTACCAATATTTAGAATCATTATTGTAAAAGAACGCATGGGGGTTTTAAAACTTTGAAACATTATTATATCTCTAATGATGATTAAAAAACTGGTAAAACAATTTATTAACTTATTAGAAATATTAAAATCATTGGATAGATGAGATGACAAAATTGGCGATAGTTGAAAAGAGATTTTATCGTCTGAAAGAAAGTGTGTGTAACTTTAAACATGGTAGGATACAAAATGCCCCGCGGGTCGGGGCATTTTGTATTATCTATTTTTACGAAGCCATCCCCGCATACCTCACATTCGTCTCTTCTTTCACCCATCTTTTGGTTTTTGCAAAAATGGACAAATGAGTTAAAAAGCTTTTCCCGAACATGGTGCGAAGAAGACCCGAAGGAGACCCGAACAAAACCTGCGTAAAATATTGCTCAAAAAACAGGAAATTGCTTCTCATTATTTTGTTTATGGCGGCGACTTTCCTGGCCCAATAGTTTATTAAATTGGAAACAGTGGAACACCTCCAAGGGGTAAAACTTTTGTAATTTAAACATTCTATGTATATCAGGAGATAGGCAGTTGTAAAGAAAAGTTTAATACATTGCGCAATAAAAGAATTTTCCATGTCGCTTTACCAAAAACTTCAGGAAGCTAAGAGTGAAGAAGATGTAAAAGATGCCTATATCAAAGCGCTCGGTTTAAAAAGCTATTCAAAAAACTTAATTGATATTCAAACCAAAGAGATATGGTTTGAGGCAAAAGATACTGCCAAACATTCTACTTACGCTATGTTTACGCAGTTGCTGCATTATGTGCAGCAATCACTAAACGAAGGCGAATACATTCCTCCATTTCTGGTAGTGATGGATACGCAGAAGGCTGCTATTATGAAAACGACAGATGCATTGCCACTTTTATCTGATAAGAAGCAGCCAATTAAATGGGGCAAGAGTGCAAGCGGATATACCCAGGAAGCATTAGATGTGGTATCAGCTTATATAGGTACTTATTTTGTTTCTTTTAAAATACAAACACACGAAGCCGAATTTATCAACACCATAAAAAATGCAATTAAAAATGGCGATATAATCCGCACGCAAATAACGCCTGACAATTTAAAACAGGTTTTCGATAAATGGGTATTAATGATTGGTATGGAAATTAAGGGCGTGGCAAAAGAAGATTATGCGCTGCTGTTTTTTG
Organism: Hanamia sp.; assembly: GCA_036509585.1. Taxonomy (GTDB): domain Bacteria; phylum Bacteroidota; class Bacteroidia; order Chitinophagales; family Chitinophagaceae; genus Ginsengibacter. The sequence goes on from DATCFI010000104.1 coordinate 77,433, forward strand.
CTGACATTATGAATGATGGAACCGTTGCTACGCATGATAATTTACCGGCGCAACTTTTACATAAAGACAATGCGCCTGTGTTTATGCTCGGTAGTAAAATATATGAATTGGGGAACAAGGAAGGCAACAGGCAGTTTTGGGCAATCTATCACCGCCCGCCAAAATCGGAATACCGGGATTATTTATTAGAAAGGCGCGATACTTTAATACCTATTGAGGAGCGCAGTTTTAAAGGTGCATACTATACGCCTTTAAACGTAGTGGATAAAGCTTATAATAAATTAACTGAAACACTGGGCAACAACTGGGGCTTGCGGAAAGATATTGCGGAAGGAAAGAAGCTTTTGGTATTGATTAATCCGCCTTATGCTGAGGCTGCAACTAAGGATAATACTGTTGTAACTGGAGATGATAATTCTGAAAATAAATTGGGTGTTTCAAAAACAAGAGTTGCTAAATTAATGGATAAGCAAGGGTATGCAGCGCGAGAACTTTTTGTACAGTTTCTTGTACGGATAGCAAATGAAATTCCGACTGCAACTATCGCAATGTTTAGTAAATTAAAATATGTGAATGCTCCAAACTTTGAAAAGTTTCGGGAAGATTGGAATTCAAAATATTTAGGCGGCTTTGTTGTTGATAGTAAATCTTTTGATGGATTGAAAGGCAACTTTCCAATTGGATTTTTAATTTGGGAAACGAATCAAGAGGCTAAAAAAAGATACCGCATTATTGAAATCATAACAGATGTTTTAAATAAAAATGCACAACCTATAGGAGAAAAACATTTCTACAATTTACCAAATGCACAATTATTAAGTAATTGGATTAAAAGAACTAAAGCAAATGATGTAGATGCAATTCCTTTAAAGAATGCTGTTTCGCCAACTACAAATATAAAAGATGTAAGGGGCACAAAATGGGCAGATGGCGCGATTGCAAGTATGATTTGTCCCGGCAATGATTTGCAGCATACTTCATTAACAGCACTATTATCCTCTGGATATTGCAGTGCAGGCGGTTTTTTTGTTACAGATAAGAATCTCTGGCAAGCAGCAATTGTATTTTCAGTTAGGAGATTAATCAAACCAACTTGGCTTAATGATCGTGACCAATTTTTACAACCAACAAAACCATTAAGCGAAGAATTTAAAAATGATTGTTTGATATGGATGCTGTTTAGCGGAAGTAATCTAACAGCCAGTGCCAACAACCTTAAATGGAATGATAAAACATGGAGCATTGTTAATCATTTTATTCCTTATACAGAAGCAGAAGTAAATGCCCCCGAACGTTTTGAAAGTGATTTTATGGTGCAATATTTAAGTGACAAAATATTAAGTAAAGAAGCACAGGATGTTTTAGCCGATGGCAAAAAATTGTGGCAGGCCTATTTTGCCCGTACTGATGTGCATACGGTTCGGGATGAATTAAAACTAAACCGCGCTGATGTTGGCTGGTACCAAATCCGCAAAGCATTGCAAGCCCGCAACTCCAGCGGCGATTTTGCTCCTGTAAGTTTTAAACCTTTTGAAGAAGCCTATAAAGCATTGACCGAAAAACTTCAGCCAATGGTTTATGAGTTGGGTTTTTTGAAAAGCTGATAACTAAGGATAAATGACAACAGTAAACCAACTTTTATTTGGTGTTTTTATTTTGTAATAATACTTTCATCACCGGGCTATGCGCGAAAGAAAAGTGAGGATAATCAATGGTAAGATTTCTTAAAGTCCTATAAGGTTTTCAAAACCTTATAGGATGAAAACCATCGGCAACTCTTTTGAAAAAAGCCAATGAGATGTTGGATAACAAATTGATTACCGCCTTTTTGGTGACCAGTGCTGAAAAAAGTTGAGTAATTTTTTCGATTGTATTTGCTATGAAATTATAATTTTATTTTTACTTACACCTGCACAAAAATCTTTAATAAATTAATAGCTCCTGAAATTATATGAATCATATTGACATTCATCCTTCTACTATTGCAATAAGAACAACCTTATATGGCATTGCTGTAAGTGTTGTACTCATTTTTGTGAAAGGAATTTCAGGCCACTTAGGGCATTCCTATGCTTTAATTGCTGACGCAACAGAATCCGGCGCAGATATTTTAAGTTCCGGGTTATTATGGTTGGGATTACGTATAGCCATAAAGGAACCAGATAAAGAACATCCTTATGGACATGGAAAGGCAGAACCATTAGCAGCGATAGCAGTTTCCCTTTTCTTAATTGGCGCTGCGGCATGGATTGGGTATCATGCTTTTGATTTAATAAACAAACCACATATCCTCCCGGCAAAGTTTACTTTATGGATACTGTTGATTGTGATTGGAATTAAGGAAACTATGTTTCGCTTTGTTTTAAGAGTTGGAAATAAAATAAATAGCCAGGCAGTAAAAGCAGATGCACAACATCACCGGAGCGATGCAATTACATCCATCGCTGCCTTTATCGGTATTTCCATTGCCATCATTGACGGCAAAGGTTATGAAAGCGCAGATGATTGGGCGGCACTTGTTGCTGCTGTGCTAATTTTTTACAATGCTATTATAATACTGAGGCCGGCATTGTCAGAAATTATGGATGCGGCTCCTTCTAATGAAATCGTTGAAAAAGTGAAAAGAATAGCTGGGGCTGTTCCTATGGTAAAAGGCATAGAGAAATGCTATGTAAGAAAGATGGGTTTTGACTATTATGTAGATATTCATATTGAGGTAGAGGGACAATTAAGTGTTACAGAAGGCCATCGGATTGCGCATTTGGTAAAAGATGCGCTTCTTGAAAGTAATTTAAGTGTTACAAACGTTTTGGTTCATGTAGAACCGTTTTAGATGGCAAAAATAATTACCCGAAATATTATCATACTTTCATTGGTAAGGCTTTTTACTGATGCAGTTGGTGATATACTTTATTTTTTCTTAGGAACGTCTCCGGCACAGGACGTTCTGTTAATTAAGAGGCAACAGTAAACCAACATTTATTTGGTATTTTTATTTTGTAATAAAACTTTCATCACCGGGCTATGCGCAATAGAAAAGTGAGGATAATCAATGGTAACTATTTGCCGTGATCCCAAAGATTATCTTCGACCAATTAGTGACTGGTCGGCACTGTCTTTATTATTCACCAGCATCCATTTTGCTGTTTCATATATAGCGGAGGTTAGTTCAGAAAGATTGTTTTTAATTGAATCTTTTTGAAATTGATTTAGCTCAAGGGTATTTGATTTTACAGACATCAGGCTGTTTGTAGTGACGCGTAGATTCTTTACAAAATAATAATCATTGGTTACTAAGCCGATGTTGCCTTCATCGTGATGAATAATAAAAGCGGCATCCATTTTATTCTTTGAATTTAAAAGGTCGCGCCCCAAAGTCGTATTTACATAAGGCTGATGGAGCATGCCGGCAATGGTAGGAAGTATATCAATTTGCGATGCCACTTCATGCCTGGTTTCGGGTGTTAGTAATTTTGGCGCATAAAATAACATGGGTACGTGTTCATCACTTAAGGCGCCTTTGTCCCACGCTTGCGGATACATGGCAGAGGTCTCCCCTTCTACCCCATGATCGCCCACAAAAGCAAAGATGGTATTATTAAACCACGGTTGCTTTTTCGCATTTTCTATCAGTGTCTTAAAACAGTAGTCAGTATAGCAAAAGGACTGAAACTCTTCCAGTGATTCAAACCCATATTTATGTAGCGTATCTTCATCTACCGTTCTTCTTACAAAGTCCGAATCTTCAACAGGGATACTGTAGGGACGATGATTATCGGCAGTTTGAACAATAGCAAAGAAAGGCTTTTGCTGTTCAGAGAAAACATTTTCCGCCTCCAGGAAAAGATTCTTGTCGCTGATGCCCCAAACATTTAATGGTGGTGATTTATACGACCCTTCCTGGTAAATGTGAACACCCTGGATGTTTTTTATCAGGCCGTCAAAATTGTTGAAATCACTATTGCCGCCGAGAAAATAGAATTTATTATAATCTTCAAAAGAATTAATGATCGTGTGCTGATGGATCGCTGCCGGATCGCGCGTAGAAAATTTTGATAGCTGCACATCCGGGATACCTGTTACAATAGCAAAAGCACCGCGAGCCGTCCCAAATGTTGGCGTAAAGCACCTGTCGAAGAAAATACCGCTATCGCACAACTGTTTAAAATAAGGTGTCGCATTCAACGGGTTGCCGCTCATGCTGCTTTTATACATGCTAAAACTTTCGCAAATCACCAATACAATATTAGGCCTGCTTTCGAGCGAACGGCTATTTGGCAACACATTTCTTGAATAATCCCCGTCCGCACTGTCTTTGGAATTCAACTGAAGAAAGTCTGCGATCAAAGGAAAATATTCTTTTGACTTCTCATCATCAAATGATGGTTTCCTCAATTTTAAGGTAGAGAAAAAATTTTGAAGCGGATTTAATGCCACATAAGATTTAAAATTATTATTCAGCTCAAAAGCATCTTTCCATTTCAAAGGTTGAAAAGAGAAAATACCATAAATACTCCAAATCAAAAAAAGGATGGCGCCAAGATGCCAACGCCTCTTATAAATCATATTTTCCTGGAGATTTCTTTTAGTAGTAAGCACATGGGTTCCTATGAAAAGTCGTGACATCAAAAACACTGCAAGTATTAAAGAACCCACCAGCCATACCATGGGATAACTTTGCCAGAGCATTTTGAAAGAGATCGCCGGGTCTTCAGCAAAGTTGAGGGCGCTTGCATTGATACGCGTATGATTGTAACTGAAATTTCCAAAATCGGCACCGAAGAAAAACAAAACAATTAAGGTGGCGATTGCCAGGTAGTAAGACCAGAATTTTTTATTTTTTTCAGAATAAAACGGAGAAAATTTTGGATATATTGATAGGACTGCAATGGGTAATAAAATAAAAGCAATCCATTTTGCATCGTAACGGAAGCCAAGCCAGAACGAAGGCATAAGCGATTTTACTGAATCACCAGTCGGAATGAACAACGCGACCGTTGCTATTCTCAGGATAGTAAAAATCAGTGTATAAATAAGCCAAAGCATTACCAACCATTGAATGGTCAATGGGATTGATTGTGAAATTTTATTTCGTATGATCATGTGAGAAAGCTAAATTCCTCGGGCATTTCGTAGTTTCCCAGGTTAAAGAAAAATAAAGTTTAGGGTTTAGATGCATTTTCTTTTTTGTTATTCAGCAAAAGATACCTTGCGGTTTCGTAATATGCCTGCGACAAATCTTGAAGTGCCTTTTTATCCGCCATTATTTCTGGTGTTTGGGGCAACGGTATATTATCTTTTGAAGAACGAAAATCTATCTTACCACTCAATAAATCGTGAACGTAGCTGTATTCGTCCGTTACCATCCCAATTTGCTTTATCTCCGGGTCAAACAAAAATGCCAGGTTTTTAAAACGAACATTATTTTGCACCGTATCAAATAAATTTCTTCCGAGGGTGGTGTTCGAATATGAAATACCTGCCAGTGAACTTACCGAAGGAATCAGATCAATTTGTGAGCAGGTTCTGTCAATCCGCTGGGGAGATAATAAAGCGGGCGAATAAAAAAGTAGTGGGACGTGCTGCGTAGTTAACCCGTCCTTTTCCCAGGCTTGCGGAAGCATGCTTCCGGCATCGCCCCGAATACCGTGATCGCCTACAAAAACAAAAATGGTATTTTTAAAATAACCTTCTTTTTTTGCTGTTTCTATTAAGGTTTTATAACCAAAGTCGGTATATCTGAATGCATTCAACTCTGCATTACTTTCGAATCCATACTTTTTCAAGGTATCAATTGGGAAATCTTTTAATGCAAATTCTTTCTGGTCTTCTTCAGGAATGGTATATGGCCTGTGATTGTCTGCGGTCTGAATAACGGCAAAGAATGGACGCGTTTGTTTGGATAGCACTTTGTTTGCTTCCAAAAACAAATTTTTATCACTGATGCCCCAAACATCTATCGGTTTCGATTGATAATCGTCCTGCTCATAAAGATGCAAGCTGTCTATATTATTGGTAAGCAATCCCCGGATGTTTGCCCAACTTGGGTTTCCTCCAATGAAATAATATTTTCCGTAACCTTTATACGCATTAATAATGGAATGCTGATCTACATACGCAGGATTGCGGCTGGAAGTAGTCGGATATTCCACATCAGGAATGCCTGTCACAACAGCCCACACTCCACGTGCCGTACCATAAGCGGGTGTAAAACAACGGTCGAAGAAAATACCATTTTTACACATCTCATCAAAATAGGGAGTCGTATTCAACGGGTTGCCCCACATACTGCTTTTATAGGCTGAGAAGCTTTCACAAATTACCACAACGACATTAGGCGGATTAGCCGGAGTTACGGCTTCACTAATCCTTGCATAATTCAAATGCGTTGAATCGGGATGCTGTACTCCAAGATATTGAACCATCAAGGGATAATATTTCTTTACTTCCTTAATGTCATAGTTTGAGTTTTTAAATTTCAACGTGCTCAAAAAACTTTGCAATGGATTCAGCGAAAGATTTGCCTTAAAATTATCATCAAATGTAAACGCATCGCTCCATCGTAGCGGGAATTGGTTTAATTTCCCAAAGACTCCCAAACCCAGCAGTAGCGCGAAAATGAAACCAATCACAAACTTTGTGACTACATTGCCCGTATAATGGGACTTTGATATTCTTTTATACCAACGCACAGTGAGCCAGTATATCAAAACAGTGGCTACTAAGACCAAAATGAATAAAGTAATTACGGGATACGTTTCCCAAACCATATTCATTGAAATCTTTGCGTCGCCAAGAAAATTCAGCGCTCCTGCATTTAGCCTTTCATGTAGATAATCGAAGTGCTCAAAATCAATGGCATAAAAAAACGCCATGATGAATGCAATGACAAAAAAGTAAACTTTAAAAATTTTGCGCGATACGGCATTCTCAAAAGGATTACAGTTTTTAGTGGTGAAAAGCCATACCAGTATGAGGGCGAAGACAATCCCCGTGGATATTAAAGTAGATGCAGTACCATGCCCTTTTCGCATAAAATAAATCAGTACTGCCATTACAATTACAGTGAAAATTACCTGTGCGATGCTACCGCCTGTTAGCCGATTTTTTGCATTATATTTAAGACGAAGATTACCGATCAAAAAAGGAAAGACCACCAGGCCACATACAATTCTCACATCAAAATGAAAACCCAGCAAAAATGCGGAGAGGCAATTGGAAAAAGCATAATTATGTCCGGCGAAATGGTAAAAAAATACAAAACGCATGATGGTCATAAAAATCAAAAATGCAATGCCGGTAAGGAACATCCATTTTACCAAAAGTGGAAACCTGGCTTGTTTTTTCATTAAAAAAATTTAGCTGAATACTGGGTAAATGTAGTAACGAAGCTTAAATGAATCAGGCAAAAGTAAATATTTAACTACGTTTTTTAATCAATGGTTATTTTTGCTGTAATGATCTTCATAGAAATACAAAATGCTGCGTTCCTTCCCGATGCCATCAAACAGTTTGATTACCGTCTGTTTAGCAAGATGAATGGACAATGGCACAATGCTTTTTTTGATGTCTTCCTGCCTTTTATTCGTGAACCTGCCGTATGGGTGCCCTTCTATTTTTTTCTGGCGGTTTTTGCGCCACTCAATTTTAAGATAAGAGGCTGGCTATGGGTTCTATTTTTGATAATTAACGTGACGCTCAGCGATTATGTCAGCAGCACTTTGATAAAGGATAATTTTATCAGGCTCAGACCGTGCCACGATCCATCGCTGGTCGGAAATATCAGGATCCTGGTATCTTACTGTCCGGTAAGCTCCAGTTTTACTTCTTCTCATGCAGCCAATCATTTTGCCGCCGCAATGTTTATATTTACAACTTTCCGGAAGGCGGTAAGCTCAAAATGGGCGTTTCTTTTTTTATGGGCATTCGCTATTTCGTATGCGCAGGTATATGTGGGAGTTCATTTTCCCTTTGATATATTTTGCGGCGCAATAGTTGGGATGATTACAGGATATATTCCGGCATACATCTTCAATAAAAAAATTGGATTGGAGATGCCTCAATGAAAAAATAATCTATGGTTGAAGTTTTTATTTTACTGGTCTTAATTCTACTAAACGCATTCATCGTAATGTGTGAGATGGCTTTGGTTTCTGCCAAGAAAAGTCGTCTTGAAGCAGGGGCTAACCGCGGTGACAAAAATGCAAAAGTGGCGTTGGATCTGAAAGAAAACCCAGAAATATTTTTATCTACCACGCAGATTTATATTACACTTATTTCCATATTAACGGGTGTGTATTCCGGGGAACGATTCAGCATATATCTTCAGCCTTATCTCCAAAAAATAAATTTCATCCAGCCTTATGCGGATACGATTTCACTGGTCATCATTGTCATCATCGTTACGTTTTTATCTATTCTGCTGGGCGAATTGATTCCGAAACGACTGGCGCTCATGAATCCTGAACGAATAGCCAAAAGTGTAGCGGTGCCCATAAAAGTCCTTAGCACTATCTCTTATCCACTTGTATGGCTGTTGAGCTCGATTAGTTCCGGATTTTTCAGACTCTTTAAAATAGTAAAAAGTACTGACACGCAGGTTACTGAAGAAGAAATAAAAGCCATGATCAATGAAGGAAGCGAGCTCGGCGCTATCGAGGAAGAAGAAAAAGATATTATAGAAAGAGTGTTTCACCTGGGCGATCGAAACATTACTTCCTTGATGACGCACCGCACGGATATCGTCTGGTTCGATGTAACGGAAGAACGATCATCAGTGAAAGAAAAAATTAAAGAGTTTCAGCATTCAGTTTATCCGCTGTGCAACGAAACGATAGATGATATTGAAGGCATCGTTTATGTAAAGGATATGTATCTGCAGCCTGATCTCCCTTTAAAACAGATGATGAGAAAGGCGCTTTTTATTCCTGAAAATAATTCCGCTTACCAGGTGTTGGAAAAAATAAAACGAACAAAAATTCATTATGCCTTCATAGTTGACGAATACGGAAGCATGTTGGGGATGATTACGGTGAAGGATATTCTAAACGCGATTGTGGGCGAAATGCCCGAAGAAGAAGATGATGAATACGAGATTATAGAAAGAAATGATGGCACCTTTTTGATAGATGGACAGATTCAGTTTTATGATTTTCTTACCCGGTTCAATAAAACCGTTTGGATCAACGAAGGGGAAAATGAATTTGATACCCTGGCGGGTTTCATTTTGCACGAGCTAAAAAGAATTCCATCTACCGGTGATACATTTGAATGGCGTGGTTTTGATTTTGAAATAGTCGATATGGACGGCCACCGCATAGACAAAGTGTTGGTAAAACTATCTGAAGAAATAAAACAGGAAATGGAGGAATAAGGAGATGTTATAAGTTACTTGAAGATCAAGATTTTTTCTAATCCAAAATTGCTTCATATTGTGTTCAAGTTATTTTTATGAAACTGCTGCGTTCCCTGTTTTTTATGATGGTAATCTTACTTTCAACTGCATGCAGTAAAACAACAAATTCAAATGCATTATTGGGAAAGTGGTTAGTTTTAGACACTCTCCAACAGTATCAGAATCCTCTTACACAAAAAACAGAAACAGATACAGTGGCAAGCTACGCCACTACTGAATTTCAAAGTAACGGAGATTACACGGTAAATGGCGTAAATGGTGGAACCCACAAATTCATCAATGATTCAATATTTACAACTACACCATTTGGTTACCAGTATACAATCACATCTGCTGCTAATGGCAAACTTACAACACGTCGCTCCGGTTATAATGGGGAACAAAAGATAATTACAGATCCTAATACACCAGGCATGTACTGGTATGCTAATATCGATTTCGTTTTTACAAACTATCAAAAAAAATAAGGATTATTAGTTTCGTATGCGATATGCTGTTTTACACTCAACGACCACCTTCCAGGAAGGTGGGTTGGAAGAATCGGGCACAGCCCTCTTTACTAAAAAGTTATAAAACATCTTTTCGAACTTCGTTGCCCACATTAGCTTAATTCCAATAAGCTAAGACAAAAAAGAATCTCGCCACAAAGGCACTAAGGCACAAAGGATTTTTCTACGAAAAAATAAGGAAAACGAAGTTTTTCGTTTTCCTTCGTGTCTTCGTGCCTTTGTAGCAAAAATTTCAGGCAAAGCCCACACAACATTACCACAGCCAAAGGCTGTGGCTTTCTAAGGTGGAGTAAATCAACAAATAACACTGATTTCTATTTTGGTCTCTGAAGATAGATTGTTAGTCAAGTTTGTTTCCTTTAATTTTACCTGTCTGATTTGAGTCAGAATTTTTAAATATGCTTCAAAACTTATTTTATGAAAATCAGGTCTCGTTTGCTTTTGTTTCTTTTTTTAACTGGTAGCTACAGTTTTTCTTTTAGTCAAAAAGTTGCAGAGTCTGGCAGTATCGGTTCTGAAGCTACGTCTTTTACTCATCCTTCATGGAGCGAACAAAGTAATATTTATGAAGTGAATGTGAGACAATACTCCCAGGAGGGCACTTTTAAGGCATTTGAAAAAAGCCTGCCGAGATTGCAGAAAATGGGTGTAAAAATATTGTGGTTTATGCCGATTAACCCAATTGGAATTGAAGGAAGAAAAATGACCTTTGCAGATTTGGGAAGTTATTACGCCGTGATGAATTATAAAGAAGTAAATCCCGAATTCGGTACCTTGGCCGATTGGAAAGAATTGGTACAACATTCGCACAGCCTTGGCTTCAAAATAATTATGGATTGGGTGCCTAACCATACGTCGCCCGATAATCCATGGATAAAATCGCATCCCAATTTTTACAAACATGACGCGAATGGAAACACGGTTTATGACGCTGATTATACGGATACCCGCAACCTGGATTATTCCAGCCAGGAATTACGCGACAGCATGGTAGACGTGATGAAGTATTGGATCACTTATACAGGCATTGACGGGTTCCGGTGTGATCATGTGGATCCTATTCCGGCGGATTTTTGGAAAGAATGTATTACTGATCTCAGAAAAGTAAAAGATGTTTTTATGCTGGCTGGAAGCGAAGATCCAAAATTTCACTACGCGGGTTTTGATGCCACGTACGGGTGGAATATCATGTGGGCTACCGTGGACGTGGCCCAGGGAAAGCATTCCCTTCAATACCTCGATTCAGTTTTAAATAAAAATTTTAACACATTTCCTAAAAACGCCGAACGCATGTATTTCACTTCCGACCATGATGAAAACAGTTGGAACGGAACGGAATTTGAAAAATATGGTGATGCGTATAAAGCCTTTGCCGTGTTTAGCCAAACCATGTATGAAAGTGTGCCGTTAATCTATAGTGGACAGGAAGCAGCTAATAAAAAAAGACTGAAATTTTTCACCAGGGACCCAATCAATTGGGATGGCTATGCGATGGCGCCTTTTTATAGTACCCTACTCCACTTGCGCACCAAAGATGCAGCATTGGCAGCTGATGCTACCTACAAAAAAATACTCACAGCCAATGACGACGCGATTTTTGCATACATCCGCCAAAAAGGAAATCACAAGATTTTGGTAGTGCTCAATCTTTCGTCGCAGCCACAACATTTCACAATAAAGGAAAAAGAAATTTACGGAAGTCCGACGAATGTGTTTACCGCGAAAAAAGAAAAATTATTTCAAAATCATGTCTATGAAATGAAGCCGTGGGATTATTTGGTTTACGAGTATTGATTTAAACTGAAATAGAAATTTGAATAAAATGTTGCTTTACTACTCCGAAAATAACCTTCGATAAAAAAGAAAAAAACATCAAGAAACCGCATGCACTGCTTCGTCATTTTCGGAGAAAAGTAAATTATTTTATTATACTTCTAACGATACAAAACAGTGAATGATTTTACACGGTCGGGACGCTTTCTTCGGCGTCCTGAACGATTGTCTTGAGTCTGTCGAAGGACTGTTCAGACCGCTAAGGCGTTTCATCCCTTCTTCATAGAATTCATTAATGAACTTCTTGAGACATCTGGCAAATTTGATCATGGTGAATTTTCTCCTTCGCTCTGCAGTGGCAGCTTTTAGCACTAAGACCGCTTAAAATTACTATTCATAAAAAAGGTGTTACTTTCACTTTTGAAAATATCTTCTCCTAACCAAAAGTGATCGATAACAATGTCTGCGAATACAAATGCTATAGAAGCAACTCTACCTGTACAAGCAAAGTTCCCAAAAAGTATTCCGTATATCATAGGCAATGAAGCAGTTGAGCGGTTCAGCTTCTACGGGATGAAAGCCATTTTAGCCATTTTTTTGGTTTCCCAATTTAATTATAGTGATGCTAAATCTAATGCCACCGTGCATTTGTTCATTGCACTTACTTATTTCATGTCTATCGTAGGCGGCCTGTTAGCCGATTGGTATCTCGGAAAATATGCTACCATTTTTTGGCTTTCGCTGGTATATTGTGCAGGCCATTTCTGTCTGTCTATGTTTGATACGCAAGTAAATGGATTTCTTTTCGGCTTGTTGCTGATAACCATTGGCGCCGGCGGCATTAAACCTTGCGTTTCCGCTAACGTAGGTGACCAGTTTGACCACACGAATCAAAGCCTGATCTCAAAAATGTTTAACTGGTTTTATTTTTCGATTAATGTTGGCTCCTTTATCTCTACACTTTTGATTCCATTGCTGAATGATAGATTCGGCCCGAAGGTAGCATTCGGCGTACCGGGTGTATTGATGGCGCTCGCGACTTTTATCTTTTGGCTGGGACGAAAAAAATATGTGCGTGTAAAGCCGTCAGGTTTTCCAAAGGAAAATTTTATTTTCATTAATGCTTACATGTTTCGCACATTTTTTACGAAAAAGAAAGGGGAATCTGTGAGGAAAATTACGGAACAAAAATATTCTGCCAAATCTATAGAAGGAGTCTTTGCTGTATGGCGCGTGTTGTCGGTTTTTGTTTTTATTCCCATCTACTGGGCTCTCTACGATCAAAGCGGGTCAGAATGGGTCTTGCAGGCAAGAGATATGAATCTCAATTTCCTAGCGGTTACATGGTTGCCATCCCAAATACAAGCTATTAACCCCATTTTAATTTTGGCCTTTATCCCTTTGTTTTCTTACGTTATTTATCCGGGTGTAGAAAAAATGGGCATTAAGGTAACGCCTATGCGAAAAATCGGAACGGGATTTATTTTATTAGCAGGTTCTTTTTTGATCATCGCTTTCATACAAACACAAATAGACCAGGGTCTTAAACCAAATATTGTATGGCAAATATTTGCTTATATATTATTGACGGCTTCTGAGATATTGGTATCAATCACGGGTCTTGAATATGCCTATACCCAGGCGCCTAAATCAATGAAAAGCACCATTATGGCTTTTTGGCTAATGACTGTTTTTGTGGGTGATCTTTTTGACAGCTTAGTTAATAATAATATAAGCCATCATGGCTTTTTATATCCTTTGGAAGGCAGCGCTTCGTTCTATTGGTTCTTCCTGGCTATTTTAGGTTTCGTTACGGTGGCTTTCATCATCATCTCACGCTTTATTAAAGAAAAAAGTTATCTCATAGAAAGTGAGGGAGCGCTGACAGCAAATGAGGCAAAAGCTACCAATGACGGATTGCTGGAGCATTAAAGAAACGTTCCATATTCCAATCTTAAAGACTTTTGCCTTTCAGAATTTAATGTATCGACTCCGGTTTTATATAATTTCCGATTTCATCTATCTCGTCTGTATTGCCAATACCTTTAGGATTTGGACCATACTTGTTTGGGCCAACCTGGCTATCGGTGAAGAAAAGAATTAAAATCCAGATAGCGCCGATCAGTGGTATCAAAACAATAAAAAAGAACCAGCCACTCTTGCCAACGTCATGGAGCCTTCTCACCCCTACAGCAAGACTCGGAATAAGTACTGCAAGGCTATATAACAGATAGATATAACCGTATCCTAAGCTCGTTGGTCCGGTAGCAAGATTCATCGTGAAGGTATCGCCAATAAGCCTATCCAGCAGAGAAGCAACGATCGAAAAAATAAAACTGAACAACACAAAGTACCAGTATTCACTGCGGCGTGCTCTTCCGGTAAATGTGGCATAATTTCTTAAACCTTGTAAATAGTAATTCATCAGTTTGGTTTTGATTGTTTAAAATATAAGCAGGAATAAATATAAAGCAATTATTTTATTAACAAAAAAAATAATAAAATAATTTTAAGATACGCTGCTTTGCAATGGGGCGGTTTCCATTGCATTTGGCAATCGGCATTTTACTTTAGGACTGAATCATAGTAAACAAACATAAAAGGTAGATTTTTATTTCAAAATTCACGGAATCCCTTCCCACCATTTTGAAAACTTTTGACCATAATCTTTAAGGAAGATTTCTTCTCCAATCATTGGCGTAGCCAGGTTTAGATTTACTTCTTTGTTCAGCTCCGTTATAGTTTTCAATGGTTCATCCCAAGGGTGAACCGATAATGGAAATTTAGAATTATGAACCGGGAACAATCGTTTTGCCTTTAGATCTTTTGCTGCCTGCAATGTTTCGAACGGCTGCATATGAATGTATTTCCAGTTTTTATTGTATTGTCCGTTTTCGAGAATTACCAAATCAAAACGGCCGTATGCTTTTCCAATTTCGGCGAAGTGAGTATCATATCCACTATCGCCACCAATAAATATTTTCATCGTTGGCGTTTTCAAAACAAAAGACGTCCATATAGATTTATTTCTCACAAAACCTCTTCCTGAAAAATGCCGGGCAACTGTGGCATTCACGATAAAACTTTCGCCTAAATTGATCTCCTCATTCCAATTTAGTTCATGGATTATATTTTTATGAAAGTCCCAACGTTCAAGATGCTCCCCAACTCCGAGCGCACAAATGATATTTTTTATTTTCGGTTTTAATTTAATAACAGTTTCATAATCCAGGTGATCCCAATGGTCATGAGAAAGAAAAAGAAAATCAATTTCAGGAATGTCTTCAGTCGTGTAAATATCCGTGCCTTTGAATGCTTTGATGTTGAACGAAACAGGAGACGCAGCACCGCTAAAAACAGGGTCAACTAAAATCTTTTTTCCATCTACTTGCATAAAATAAGAGGAATGACCAAACCATACTAAAATATCTTTTGCCGGGTCTAAATTCAAAAGATCTGTTTTCACCGATGGAATAATATCAACAGGCATTACTCCAGGCTTTTTATCAAATAGAAATTGTTTTAAAACAGTAACCATCCCTCCTTTGGCAGTCATCATGGGTGTGTCGCTACGATTTTGAAATTGCCCATTCTTATAATTCACGGATTGTTTGATTCTTTCCAAACGGGCTCCTGAAGGCAACTTGCCAAATCTTGGCAGATGTAAAAAAACAAAAACAGCAATAACTAATAAAACGAGAATTGAGAGAAGTATCAGCATGAAGCCTTGAAGTGTTTTTTTATATGGGAGAGGAAATTAATGCTTCGCAAAAATAAAGCATTTCCCTGCTTTGCTGGAAAGTGAAGAATAGAAATTGAATGAATTTGTTTGTTTACTGGGGAATAATCTCTTTCGATCAATGTGTGGCACAAGCCAAGATTACGCTAATAGATATACGAAAAATATTTCGCCAGCAAATGGAATCCATTGATTTCGTTTGCCAGAGACAAATCGAACAAATTAATTTTTTAATGAAACACCTTTATTGGATGAAACTTATTTTCAGCTATGGTTGTGTCTCACGAACCACTTTCTTGAAACTACAGTTTTGAAATTTCCTGGTTTATACCCTTCCCTTATAATGAAAAGCAGATGAATATAGCAAACGGACTTGTAAAGAGAAATGTATTTGTGTCGTTGGTCGGAGACCAGACGACGGCATCCACTTTAAAAGGAGCACCGACCGAGGGATTAGTTATTTCCTGGTTGTTGGTGATTGCCCCGCTACAAAACCATCAGCACGAACACCAACAATGGCGGCGGATGGATTTATAGGGGTGGGATATGGAAGACCAACACAGGCAAAATTGATGTGGGTAGTAATGATCATTTTTTGCAACAGCGCGAGTGATTTAAAAATCAATTCTTCGACAATTATTTGATAGCGGTTGATTGCAGAGAGTGAAAGCTAAAATAATATATTTTGGTTTTACGATAGGTCCTTATTATTAAAAACGTTTTATTTTGCAGTTACCAGTAAACCAACAAAAAACAATAAATCTTATTTTACTCATATACACAACGTCCCCGTTTGAAGACGGGGCTTGGAAAAAAACAAAAATCAACAATATGACAACAAAAACTAACAACCTTCTTTATTGGATTTCAACCATTATTTTCTCAGCACTGATGATATTCTCGGCTTTAGACGGCCTTAAGCCTACTCAACAAGCTATTCAATTGATACATGACAGCCTTGGTTACCCTATTTATTTTATACAATTTATCAGCATTGCGAAATTACTCGGTGTTATTATTATCCTGATACCCGTACGAGGCAGGATAAAAGATTGGGCCTATGCCGGTTTGTTTTTTGACTTTACAGCTGTAATCTATTCTGGTATTGCGGCGGCAGGTAAGTTTGACCCGTTAATACTTACCATGCTTATTTGGATCGTACCTGGTGTATTTTCGTATTATTTTTGGCTAAAGAAAATAAGGGGATGATTGGCGGGGCCAAAAGATTCCCAAAGAAGATATCAATAAATGGCTAAAGCCATTGGCGTAAATTTTATTAACGATAGCCCATGGTTTAAAACGTGGGCTATGTGGAAAACCATGAATTGCAAGCGTTTCAACGGTTTTTTATCTTGCAAAAAAATAGGATGATCACGAAAAAAATAATTTTAAATTAAAACACAGGCCATGTCACACTCGTACATAAAAATCTGGATACATGCCATTTGGGCAACAAAAAACCGTCAGCCTATGATAACACAGGATATTGAAAAACCTCTGTTTTCGCACATGAAGGAAGAACTATCAGATTGTGGCTGTTACGTGAAAATAATTAATGGAATGCCCGATCACGTGCATTCCCTGTTTTCAATAAATGCTCAAAAATCTATTGGCGATGTTATAAAACAAGTAAAAGGAGGTGCATCTCATTGGGTAAATCAACAAAATATTCTAAATGCAAAATTTGCCTGGCAAACGGGGTATGCAGCATATTCTGTAAGCGAATCGCAATTGCAGAAGGTTTTTGATTATATAAAGAATCAAAAAGAACATCACGCAAAAAATACATTTCAACAGGAATATGAAAATTTTATTAAGCTTCATCATCTGGAGAATAAAGGCGATTAGATACAAAATAACATGGTTGATAAAAAATAAGGGCTAGAGCCAATTCTAACTTTCCCCGCGCTCCAAAATATAAATCTCAATTATTTATTCGTTTACTGTAAATATTGTCAGCATCAGAATTGACAGGATGAAAAGATTTGGAGGAGTCAATAACCACTACATTTAAAAGAATACAAACAACTTCGAAGTGATTAGAATGAAGACAGTAAACCAACAAAAAAGATTAATTCTTGTTTTACGCATTTACGCAAGTTGATGGTTATCTTTCAACATAAATGATTTCCCAAATAAATATAATAAATGGCTAAAGCCATTGGCGTAAATTTTTATTAACCATAGCCCATGGTTTAAACCATGGGCTATGTGGAAAACCATGAATTACAACCGTTTCAACGGTTTTTTATATTGCAAACAAATAGGATGATCACGAAAAAAATAATTTCAAATTAAAACACAGGCCATGTCACACTCGTACATCAATCTGGATAGATGCTATTTGGGCAACAAGGGAGCATGAGCGATAAATATAGATCAGCATTTGAATTCTTGACTTCGTTTTCAAGTTTTGATGTATATTGTTGTTCATAAAACCAACATTCGCAAAAATTCAATCAGCCTATATGGCATTAACTAAGCCTCCTCGAAATACTGATTATGACAATATAAATGAGTACTCCTCTAACGATGAGAAACTAGATGTTGTATTTATGAAAATGACTAAAGAGAGTTATTTTAATTATATAGATTATCATAAACTTTTTATAACCTATGCTCAACAACCACTTTTTAATGCACGAATTGAAATGACTGGTTTGGTGGAAAGCCAACAACCAGAAGGGTCGCAAATAATGTACAGATTAAAAAGCAAAGCTATATTGATTCTTGACAAGTATGATAACTCTTATTTGAAATACTTGGACGCTAATAAAGAATATTAATTTATGAGCAATTCTAAAATTAAATTGCTAGATGATATACTTTCCTATCTAGGGATAGACACAACATGGCGAACCCTGCGAAAAACCTTCCCAGATACAGATGTGCCATTGGATCACCTTAAGTCAATTTTACGAAAACTGGAATCAGATGGATATATTAATCGATTCGATGGAAAAGTATTACTTACAGGGGAACGCGGATATCTCAACGAAACTAAAATAATCAGGAACACTGAGGGCGATTTATTCGTCGAACAAGGAGGGTACAAAAAAAGACTAGGGAGGGAAAAGGCCTCGCGTAATTTGAAACATTTAAAAACAGCATTCGAGGTTGTGATTGCGTTAGCTACAATTCTTCTGTCAATTATGTCATATAGGCAAGCTAATAAGATTTCAACACTTGAAAATAAAAACGATTCCCTAAAAGCAAGAATCGAACTAATAAATACAAAAATTGCAAAATAAAGTCACCAGTAATGGTACAAGATGATGCTTGCCCCAACAAAGGGCTTTATTCCTGATCATTTTAATTTATTTTAGAGTATCACTAAAACCCATATTCCACGACATCTTGTTCTCCTTCCCTTAAAAGTTTATTAGTTACTTTTAATTATAAATTTTTCCCTCATGCCCGAAGGCCCTTCTATTCTCCATTTAAAAAATCAGTTAACCTCTTTTATTGGAAAGAAGGTTACAAAAGCCAGTGGTTACAGGCCCATGGATACAAAGTGGATAAAAGGAAAAAAAATATTGGATATAAGGACCTGGGGGAAACACTTGCTATTTGTTTTTGAAAACGGCTCGGTAAAAGTGCATCTCGGCTTGTTTGGCGAGGTGCTGGTAAACGAGCGTAAAAAAGTAAACCGGTCTTTTTTTCTTGAATTCAGTAAAGGAGAAATAAATGGCTATGTGGTAAGAGCCCAAAAACTAACAGCACCGCTAAATGAAATTTATGACTGGCGGGTGGATATATTAAGCAAAGAGTTTGATCCGGCTTATATAAAAACTTTATTAAAAACACAAAAGGATAAAACCATTGATGATGTATTGATGGACCAGGCAATATTTTCCGGTGTGGGAAATATTATAAGGAATGAAGCGCTTTACAGGGCAGGCATACACCCGCTGAGTATTACAGGAAAGATACCTGCAGCAAAGATTACGAAACTTATAAAAGAAGTGGTAAACTATGCCCGCTTATTTTATGAGGAACTGGAAACAAAAGGTAAAAAACTACCCTTCGCCGTTTACCAGCAGCGGTTTGCAGCAGATGGCAGTGAAGTAACTATGAAAGTATTACCTAAATCTAAACGAAAAATATTTTACTCAGAACATAAGCAGAAGATGTATGAATGATGCAAATACTTATTAGTTTGAATTTCGTTTATTCTAAAAAATACAAGCTACTCCAACATGGCGCTTTGGTGAATGTTTCATTAGTAGTTGCATTGCAGCAGTTATTATTTTGACAGTGGCATCATGCAATACAAAGCCTTCCGCTTCCGCCGTAACAATTTACCCCAACGATCTTGTCAGCGACAATACAAAGGGCCCTGTAACAGAGATAGAGACTGACTCTTACCTGCCAGACAGTGCGGGCAAGCCTGGTGCAATTATTGAAAAATATATAGCAAAATACGACAGCGCCGGATTCATTACTTCGTACATTACAACAAGTGGTAAAGACAGTTTAAAATCAATCGATACTTATACGCATAATGCCAGCGGGCTTCTTACCGAACAGGTAAGCACCAATGGTAATAATAAAAAGCATTCTTCACTCACAATTGAATACGATAGCACCGGTAAGCCAGCTATTGCCAAATCTTACGACTCTACGGGAAAGATGGATGTATACTATACTAATATTGGATTAAGTAAGTATGGCAAGTTTACAGGCGGCAAAGGCTATCACTCCGACAGTACATTAAACTCAGCTTCACTAATGATTACGACAGCATCCACTATATAGGAGGCATTAGCAAAGACAGTACAGGTAAAGTAACTTATTCTAATTCGATACAATTAGACAGCGCCGGTAACCCGCAAAAGATGGAAGAAACAGCAGTAACTATGGATTCCCCAACAAAAAAAGACGTCACTAAAAAAACTACTACCACTTATACCTATGGCACACTGGACAGCCACGGCAACTGGACAGAGCAAACAGAGCACATAACAAGCGATGATAAAACCAAGGTTCCCCATTTGTTCAAAAGGATAATAACTTATAAAGAGTAAAGGAGCGCCAACTCTAAGCACATTAAATCTAAGGCCGCCGGTAATTACTATATGGCGTAAGACCCCGTGTCAAAATGAAGAACATTCTTGTTCCTCATAATTTTTGCATTAAAAAAGCTGCGCGCATCAAAATAGTAATCTCCATTTTTTGTTTATTTACTATGGAGTTTTTCTATAAAATAATTTTGATGTAATAAATGGACTCGTTGGATTTATAATTCAATGCGGTGTATCTGTATTACTTTTATGCAAATCTTTGTTATGATTGCGATTAAAAAATCTCTTCCTCTTTTCATAATTATCACATTGATGGCTACTCGCATTTTTGGGCAGTCATCTATTCAATATGAAATTTCTTTTCACAATTACCGTCACCATGAGGCACAAGTGCAATTAGTAGTTAACAAACTTAACAATGCGCCAGCCACGTTTCGCATGAGCCGGTCATCTGCCGGAAGATATGCCACGCATGAGTTTGGGAAGAATGTGTATGATGTAAAAGCATTTGATGGCCAGGATAAACCGTTAACCATTGAAAGAGTCGCAGGCGATATTTATAAAGTAACCAATCATCCTTCAACAGTAAAGATCACTTACACGCTTTATGGCGATTATGCCGATGGCACTTACGACGATATTGATTCTTCGGAAGCACATTTGAATATGCCAGCGACCTTTATGTGGATCGAGGGCCACGATGACGATCCGCTTACGATCAAATTTGATATGCCGGAATCACTACATTGGAAAGTGGCAACACAACTGAAACCGCTGGGTAAAAAAAATACTTTTTATGCACGTAATTTTCAATACATGATGGATTCTCCTACCGAACTAAGTGATTATCATTTGAGCACATGGGCCGTAAAAAATACAGATGGAAAACAGGAAGAAATACGCCTGGTAATGCATGCAAAAGTATCAGACAGTTTGATGGATGCTTATACGGCAATGGTCAAAAAAGTGGTAACCGAAGAAGCAGCGGTTTTCGGAGAATTGCCTGATTATGATTATGGCAATTATACCTTTATTGAAAATGTAAATCCTTTTGTTTTTGGCGATGGCATGGAACATAGAAATTCTACTTTTATAACTTACACCGGGCAATTGGCAGACAATGTAGTCGATGTGTTGAGCACTTCCTCGCACGAATTTTTTCATTGTTGGAATGTAAAACGCATTCG